>NZ_DASWVV010000047.1:0-8976 GCF_036406155.1 Devosia sp.
GGCCGGCTCCGGTCGACAGCGCCGTCGCCCACCACCAGGCCTGGCGGGCCCCGAGTTCGGCGGCGACCATCCCCGGCAGCTCGGGCGGCAGCCCGACGGCGGGGGCCAGCTGGAAGGCGACGAAGCCCCCGACCCCCCACACGATGCCGTTGCGCGCCGTGACCGGCAGCCCCGTGAGCACCGAGGCGGCGGCCAGCAGCAGGGCGAAGCCGATGGCGGTCAGCACGTTGGCGAGCACCGTATAGGCGGTGCGCTCCACCCCGTCGGCGGGAGCCCACGTCGCTTCGTCGTGGCTGGGGTCGGGCGTTTCGGCGGCGTGGGCGTGGCTAGCCGGGGCGGGGCTCTCGAAGGTCTCGGCGATGAGGATGAGGGGCGTCACCTTCCAGTGCTGGAGTGCGCTCATGCCGAGGCCGGCTGCGAGTCCGGCAAGGACCGCAGCGAAGACGATTCGCTGGAACAGGTGCATCGATGTCTCTCTTGTGCCGGGACGGCGCGCCCGGCGGGGCACGCGTCCTTCCGGCTCAGTGGCAGGGGAAGCCGAGCGCGTGGCGCGTGTCGTGTGCGCCGTTGTGCACGGCCATGTCGCCGGCAAAGCCGACCCCGCCGACAAGGGCGAGGCCCATCAGCAGGGCGAGCAGGCCGGCAACGAGCCGCTGCGACAGGGAAAGAGAGGCGATGGTCGTGGTGTGGACTGCGGCATGCATGTGCGGACACCCTCCGTGTGCACGTTGTGACAAAGGTCGCGTGCGGGCAGGTCTCCTGGCTTGCGGGTCGCCGCGCTGCCCGGCCTTCCCGGCCGCGTGGCCAGTGGCATAGTCGGACGGCGCTCGCCGCTCACAGTTGCGGGGGCAGCCACGGTCTTGGCCCCTGATGGGTACGCCGCACCGTGTTCCCTTTTGATCCCCTCGCCTTGGTGGTTCGGGGAACCAGCACCAGATAGCAGTGGCACGCGCCGCGGCCGAGGTCAATTGCGACAGATCAAAGCAGGCCGCGCCGCACCCGTGCACGCTGCGCCGCAGGCAAGGAGAAACCGGCCATGGACGAGGACAAAAACAAGAACCGCTGGAAGACCTTCACCGAGGAGATCGAGATCGCCGGCAACCAGCTGGTCGAACGGGTGACGCAACTGATCAAGGACGGCAATGTCCGGCTGCTGCGCATCCGCTCGGAGAACGGCGACATCTTCCTCGAAATCCCGTTGACCGTCGGCGCCGTCACCGGCGGCGTGGTCGCGCTCGCCGCGCCGTGGCTGGCGGTACTGGGGGCGCTGGCGGGGCTGCTCGCCAAGGTGAAGATCGAGATCGTGCGCCAGGAGGAGGCAGGGCCCGGCGACGCCGACGAGGATGAGGACGACATCCCCAAGGTGTGAGCGCCTCTGGCCGGGTCAGTGGCCCTGCCAGAAGCCGAGCAGGGCTGCGCGCCACGCCGCGGTGGCGTCGAGATTGGCGCAATGGCCGCCTTCGGGCAGCTCGACGACGGTGAAGTGGGGCCGTCCCCGCATCGCCTCGAGCGTCGGCCCCAGCGCGGCATTGACGGCCGCGTCGCGGCCGCCGCGCAGCAGCAGGATAGGGAGCCGTGCTGCCATCGCCTCGGCCCGCAGATCGTAGCGTGCGAGATTGGCGGCGACCAGCCTGCCCACCCCGGGATCGAAGCGCGCCAGCAGCTTTTCGAGCAGCGGCCGCGCTTGCCGGTTGCTGGTCGTCAGCCGCGCGCCGAGCCGGGCGGTGAGCGGGGCGCCGGCCAGGCCGTAGCTCAGCGGAATGAGCCCACTCACCCAGCGCGGCAGCTGCAGCCGGTAGCAGGTGCCGAACGTCGCCAGCGTGCGCAGCCGCCCCGCTTCGTGCCGGAGCAGGAACAGCGCGAGGATGCCGCCCAGCGAATTGCCGACCCAGTGCACCGGCCCCACCGCGGCGTGGTCGAGCATGTCGGTGAGGTCGGCCGCCATGCGCGGGATGGAAAACGCCTCTACCCGTGCCGGCGCCGGCGTTCCCGAGCGGCCGTGGCCGCGCAGATCCGGTACCAGCACGCGATAGCCGAGCCCGGCGAAGTACGCGGCGTCGGCGGCGAGTTGCTCGCCCGCCGCCGCCAGCCCGTGGCACAGCACCACCGGCGTGCCGGCCCGCGGCCCCAGATCGTCGTAGACGATTCTGACCCGGTCGGCGGTCAGGAGGTCAGGCATTGCCGATCAGGATGCCGGCGGCGAAGACCAGCGCGCCCCCCAGCACCACCTGCAGCGCCGCCCGCCAGAACGGGGTCTGCATGTAGCGGTTCTGGATGAAGGCGATGGCCCACAGCTCGATCAGCACCACGACGGCGGCGATCCAGGTGGCGATCCAGAAGTCCGAGATCAGGTAGGGCAGGGCGTGGCCGAGCCCGCCCACCATGGTCATGACGCCGGTGGCCAGCCCGCGCTTGATCGGCGAGCCGCGCCCGGTGAGCCTGCCGTCGTCGGCCGCCGCCTCGGTGAAGCCCATGGAGATGCCGGCGCCCACCGATGCCGCCAGCCCGACGAGGAACGTCTCCCACGTATTGCCGGTGGCGAAGGCGGCGGCAAAGACCGGCGCCAGCGTCGATACCGAGCCGTCCATCAGTCCGGCGAGGCCGGGCTGCACGTAGGTGAGGAGGAATTCGCGGTGGGCGACGCGCTTTTCTTCCGCGCGCCCGGCCTCGCCCAGGTGTTCTTCCTCCAGCCGGTCGGCGGTGGTCGCGTGGCCGCGTTCGGCCGCGGCCAGGTCGCCCAGCAGCTTGCGCACCTCGATGTCCGTCGTCTGCTTGGCCGCTTCGCTGTAGAAGCGCCAGGCACTCTCTTCCATCTCCCAGGCCTGCTGGCGCACGGTCTCGAGCCCGAGCGACTTGGTGAGCCAGACCGGCTTGCGGGTCAGGAAGCCGCGCACGTGCTCGCGCCGGATCGGCACCAGCCGGTCCCCGAACTTGCGGGTATAGAGATCGAGCAGGCGGCGCCGGTGCTCGTCCTCCTCTTCCGCCATGCCCTCGAACACCGCCGCCGAGGCGGGATAGGTCGGGCCCAGCAGGCGGGCGAATTCGGCGTAGATGCGGCTGTCCTCCTCTTCCGAGGCGATGGCGAGGGAGAGGATCTCGCGGGCGTCGAGCGAGGCGAAGTCGCGCCGGTTGGGCTGCAGCAGGCGGGTGAACATGCGGAAAACCGTCCGATGAGTGGAGATCAAGTCTAGGCGGGAGCCGGCTCGGCCGGCAAGGTGCGGCGGCGCCTTCTATGCGCGCAGCTGCTGCACATAGCCGTGCGCCGATGCCGGCCCCTCCTGGCGCAGCCACTCGCGGAACCGGCGGGTCTTGTCCGGCTCGCGCCGGCCCCTGGCGGTGACGAACCAGTAGCCCACCCCGCTCGTCGCCGCGATCGGCAGCGGCCGCACCAGCCGTCCGTCGCTCACCGCATCGGCCGACATCATGTCGACCGCGAGCAGCACGCCCTGGCCGGAAATGGCGGCGTCGAACGCCAGCGCCGGATCGTCGAAGGTCGGCCCGTTGACCGGCAGCGGCGGCTGGCCGGCGGCCGCCCACCAGGCGTCCCACGACAGCATGGTCGAGGTATCGTGGATCACCGGCACGCGGGCGAGATCGGCGGGCGCTTGGATCGCCGCGGCCAGTGCCGGGGCGCAGACCGGCGTGTAGCGCTCGCCCCCGATCAGTTCGGCCTCGGCGTCCGGCCAGTCGCCGCGCCCGAAGCGGATGGCGCAGTCGATGTCGGAACGGGTGAGGTCGAGCACCCGGCCGGTCACCACCAGCTTGACCTCGATCCCCGGGTTGCCGGCGGCAAAGCGGCCGAGCCGCCAGATCAGCCAGCGGCTGGCGAAGACGTTGCCCATGGTCAGCGTCAGCGTGTGCTCGTCGCTCCCCCTGAGCGCCGCGAGGCCGTCGGCCAGCGCCACGAAGCCGGCGCTGAGCTGGGGCAGGATGTCCCTCAGCGCCGGGCGCGGCAGCAGCCCGCGCGGCGTGCGCTCGAACAGCTCCAGCCCCAGCCGCGCCTCGGCCCGCCGGATGTGCTGGCTGACGGCGCCGGGCGTCACCCCCAGCTCCTCGGCGGCGGGCGCGAGCGAACCGCGCCGCGCCACGATCTCGATGGCGCGGATGGCGTTGAGGGGGATGGGGAAGGCGCTGCCCATATAGATTTTCTACACTTCGCCGAAAATCTTGTCCATTGCGCATCGCCTGCGTCCGGCGCGAAAACCGCGCTTCACCACTGCCACGGGAGATTTCCGATGCACAAAATCTTGATGGCCCTGCGCCGCTGGCAGGCGCGCCTCGCCGCCCGCGACTGCGCCCGGCCGGACCCGCTGGCGCATCTGAGCCAGCGCGAACTCGCCGACCTGCCGCCGCTGCATCCGCAGCGCGACGCCGATCCGTGCTGAGGCAAGGCGGGCGGGGCGCGGCGGCCGGCGGGGCTTAACGGGCGAGAAACCATCTTTGCCCGCCGCCCCGCCTCTGCTATCAGCGCGGCCAGAGGCGCTTGGCGCGCCCCCGGAACCCCTGCATGACCGTCCCGCTCGACCATATCCGCAACTTTTCCATCGTCGCCCATATCGACCATGGCAAGTCGACGCTCGCCGACCGGCTGATCCAGATGACCGGCGGGCTCGACAAGCGCGAGATGAAGGAGCAGGTGCTCGATTCCATGGATATCGAGCGCGAGCGCGGCATCACCATCAAGGCGCAGACGGTGCGCCTCGCCTACCGCGCCAGGAACGGCGAGGACTACGTCCTCAACCTCATCGACACGCCCGGCCACGTCGACTTCGCCTACGAGGTCAACCGCTCGCTCGCCGCCTGCGAGGGCTCGCTGCTCGTCGTCGACGCCTCCCAGGGCGTCGAGGCGCAGACGCTGGCCAATGTCTACCACGCCATCGAGGTCAACCACGAGATCGTGCCGGTCCTCAACAAGGTCGACCTGCCCGCCGCCGACGTGCCGCGCGTCAAGCAGCAGATCGAGGACGTCATCGGCCTCGACGCCGCCGACGCGCTCGAGATCAGCGCCAAGACCGGGCTCGGCGTCGACGAGGTGCTCGAAGCCATCGTCCACCGCCTGCCGGCGCCGAAAGGCGACGTCGACGCGCCGCTCAAGGCGCTGCTCGTCGACAGCTGGTACGACACCTATCTCGGCGTCGTCGTCCTCATCCGCGTCGTCGACGGCACCATCAGGAAGCACCAGAAGATCCGCATGATGGCGACCGGCGCCGCCTACGAGCTCGACCGCGTCGGCGTCTTCACCCCCAAGCTCGTCGATGTCGGCGAGCTCGGCCCCGGCGAGATCGGCTTCTTCACCGCCTCCATCAAGGAAGTGGCCGATACCAATGTCGGCGACACCATCACCGACGACCGCCGCCCCACCGCGCAGCCGCTGCCCGGCTTCCGCCCGGCGCAGCCGGTGGTGTTCTGCGGCCTGTTCCCGGTCGACGCCAACGATTTCGAGGATCTGCGCGCCGCCATGGGCAAGCTGCGCCTCAACGACGCCAGCTTCTCCTACGAGATGGAGACCTCGGCGGCGCTCGGCTTCGGCTTCCGCTGCGGCTTTCTCGGGCTCCTCCACCTCGAGATCATCCAGGAGCGGCTGAGCCGCGAGTTCAACCTCGATCTCATCGCCACCGCCCCCTCGGTGGTCTACGAGGTGCAGTTGACCAATGGCGAGGTCATGCTGCTGCACAACCCCGCCGACCTGCCCGACGTGGTCAAGATCGCTGAGATCCGCGAGCCCTGGATCAAGGCAACCATCCTCACCCCGGACGAGTATCTCGGCGCGATTTTGAAGCTCTGCCAGGACCGCCGCGGCATCCAGCGCAACCTCTCCTATGTGGGGAGCCGCGCCATGGTCGAATACGACCTGCCGCTCAACGAGGTGGTGTTCGATTTCTACGACCGGCTGAAGTCGATTTCCAAGGGCTATGCCAGCTTCGACTACACCCTCGCCGATTACCGCGCGGGCGACCTCGTCAAGCTCTCCATCCTCGTCAACAACGAGCCGGTCGACGCACTCAGTATGCTGGTGCACCGCCAGGCCGCCGAGAGCCGCGGCCGGCAGATGTGCGAAAAATTGAAGGAACTGATCCCGCCGCACCTCTTCGTCATCCCCATCCAGGCGGCGATCGGCGGCAAGATCGTCGCCCGCGAGACGGTGCGCGCGCTGAGAAAAGACGTCACCGCCAAATGCTACGGCGGCGACGCCACCCGCAAGCGCAAGCTCCTCGAAAAACAGAAGGCGGGAAAGAAAAAGATGCGCCAGTTCGGCAGCGTCGAAATCCCCCAGGAAGCGTTCATCAAAGCGCTGAAGATGAGCGAAGACTGAGCCGCGTCCCGCCCTCGCGGGCAAATCGCGCCGGTGGCGCGATTTGAGCGGCTCAGGCCCGGAGAGCTATGCTCGCAGGGCTCTTACTCTCAGTCGGGACTCCTCCACCGCGAAGCGGGGGAGGGGGACCGCCCGCAGGGCGGTGGAGGGGGCGGCCGCAAGGAACGATCGCGCCAGAGAGCTACGCGCAGGGCACCGGACTCCCAGTCGGGACTCTCCCTCCCCCTTGCGGGGAGGGTGGTTCGCGTAGCGAACCGGGTGGGGGTCAGCCCCACCCCCCAGACCCGTCATCCCCGGGCGCCGCGCAGCGGCGACCTCGGGGACCCAGACAGTGCCTCCGCCCGCCCCGAGATCGCATGGGTCCGCGAGGTCTCGCCCGGCTGGCGCCGGCCTCGCCCGCGGAGGACGGCGCGGTGGGTCGCAGGGCATCCACGGAGCGACTATGCTCGCCGCGACGGCACCCCGTCGGAGAGGCCGGAATGACGCCCACCGTCAAATATCCCGAAGCAGACGCTGCCTATATCCGCTTCTCGCCCGAGCGGGTCGAGGAAAGCGAGCAATTGGCCGACGGCATCGTGCTCGACTACGACAGCAAGGGCCGGATCGTCGGCATCGAGGTCATGGACGCACGGCGGCATCTTTCGCCGGAGTTGCTGGACAAGGCGGCTGCGTAACAATTCGATGCGCCAGTTCGGCAGCGTCGAAATCCCCCAGGAAGCGTGGTCGTCCCCCTCGGGCTTGACCCGAGGGAAGGCGCTGAAGATGAGCGAGGACTGAGCCCACGTCCCGCAGTCGGGACTCCTCCCCCGCGACGCGGGGGAGGGGGACCGCCCGCGGGGCGGTGGAGGGGGCGGCCCCACCCACGAACCCGTCATCCCCGGGCGCCGCGCAGCGGCGACCTCGGGGACCCAGACAGTGCCTCCGCCCGCCCCGAGATCGCGGGGGTCCGCGAGGTCTCGCCCGGCTGACGCCGGCCTCGCCCGCGGATGACGGCGCGGGTCACCGCGCTCTCAACTCTCACTCCGGACTCCTCCCCCGCGACGCGGCGGAGGGGGACCACGCGAAGCGTGGTGGAGGGGGCGGCTTCACCCCCGCGGTGGGGGAAAATCCAAGGGGCAGGCAGACCTATCCCAGCCGCTCCAGTTCCGCCGCAAACGCCCGTCGCACCTGCGCTCGCTCGTCCTCGGGCAGCGCCAGGCTCATCTGCGGCACCACCTGCTCGAAATAGCGCCGGCGCTCGTGGGCAAGCGGGCCAAGATCGGCACGTAATTCGGCGAGCATGCGGGAAAGCTTGCCGCGCACGCGCCCCTCGTCGGGGTAGGCGATCACCGGCCCCGGCGGAAACAGCTCCGCCTCGGCTTCGGCGAACATGTCGAGCTGGGCCTTGGCCATCCGGGCCTCCGTCACGAATCGGAAGGATTGTCCGCCGCCGGCGCCAGCTCATCAACCTTGATCAGCGGTTGTGCAAGGATGCGTTGCATCAAATCCGCCTGCTTCGGCTCCAGCAGCACCAGCCTTCCGAGCACGTGCAGCAGGTTCATCAAATCCTCGGTGTACTCTTGAGCCAGCCGTCGGGCTGGATGGAATCGAGCGGCGAAGGCGGTCGGCGGTCGCCGATGATCGGGCGGTTGCGGTCACGCTTGCGGGAGCAACTGTTCTCACGTTATGGAATGCCAACGGTGTATAGCGCCTCAGTCGTTCTGCCGCGTCGAGCGGAAGAAGCGGCCAATATCGAGTGGCGTTCTATTGACCGATATGACATCTCCTCGCCGTAGAGCTCTCTGATAGAGAGATGATCAGCGTTGGTCATTGCGATAGTCACGCCGCGTGATTTGGCTCGCAACAACGCTTCTCGGAGGCGGCACTGATCCTCCCAACTAAAGAGCTGCTCATTGTATTTCACGAACCCATTCTCGTTGTGCTTTACGGTGTATGGTGGATCCACAAAGAGAAAGTCGCCGTTTTCCGCCCGGTCCACGACGGCTTCGAAATCTCCGGCGTAGAGCTCCGTTCCTTTTAGAGCATCCGCGTAGTCCTGAAATCTCTCTCCGTCCAGAAGAACGGCGACCTTCGTTCCTATCGGAACATTGAACTCTCCTCGGCGGTTGACCCTGTATAGCCCGTTCCAACAGGTGCGGTTCAGGTACAGGAGACGAGCGGCCCGATCCATTCGATCGGCGGGGACGCAAGAACGAACCGCGTAGTAGTGCTCTCTGTTGTGCAGAGCCTGATGAACAACCATTCGTGCGTATAGCTGGGACGGGCTGTCACGCATGGCTGTGTATAATTCGATCAGATCACCGTTCGCGTCTCCGAGCAGGGCGGCCTGCGGAAGAAGATGAAAGAACACCGCGCCGCTGCCGACGAACGGCTCAATATACCGATTATACCGCACGGGCACAGGAAACCTGCTCCCGGCGGTCAGCCACCGTTTGCCGCCAGCCCACTTGAGAAATGGGTCCATTATGTCTGCTTCTTAGCGGCCTCAAGGGAGGGTTGAACCTCGGTCCTTAGCCAGTCGAGAAACTGAAGATCGTCGTCTGTGTACGTACGCAGAGAGTTTTTGTGTGCTGCAATCTTCCTGACATCATTAAAGCGAGCTATCCACGACGTGAATTTGCCACCCTTCTTTTCGCCTGGTGACGCGAACGCCAAGACGGTCT
>NZ_DASWVV010000048.1:0-23694 GCF_036406155.1 Devosia sp.
CGGGCGCTGGCGAGCGAGACGCGCGAGGTGGTGGCGGCGCTGCAGGCCCGGCTCGTCGCCGAGACCGACGTCAGATCGCTCAAGATCCGGCACAACGGCGTGCTCGGCTATTTCGTCGAGGTGCCGGCCGGCCACGGCGGCAAGCTGCTCGAGGAGCCGCACCGGCAGGTCTTCATCCACCGCCAGACGCTGGCCAGCGCCATGCGCTTCACCACCGCCGAGCTGGCCGAGCTCGAGGGCCGCATCGCGCGCGCCCACGAAGCCGCGCTGGAGCTCGAGGCGGCCGTGTTCGAGCGCCTCGTCGCCGCCGTGCTGGCCGAAGCCGAGCGGCTGCATGCCCTCGCCGATGCGCTGGCCGAGCTCGACGTGACGGCGGCCCTCGCCCACCTCGCCGCCACCAGCGGGTTCTGCCGGCCCGTGATCGACGCCTCCATGGCCTTCGCCGTCACGGCCGGGCGCCACCCGGTGGTCGAAAGCAATGTCAGGGCGGCGGGCGAGGTGTTCGTCGCCAATGACTGCGACCTGTCGGGCGGCGCGCTGTGGCTGGTCACCGGCCCCAACATGGGCGGCAAGTCGACCTTCTTGCGCCAGAACGCGCTCATCGCCATCCTCGCCCAGATGGGCAGCTTCGTGCCCGCCGCCTCGGCCCATATCGGCGTCGTCGACCGGGTGTTCTCGCGCGTCGGCGCCTCCGACGACATAGCCGGCGGCCGCTCGACCTTCATGGTCGAAATGGTCGAGACCGCGGCCATCCTCAACCGCGCCACGGCGCGCTCGCTGGTCGTGCTCGACGAAATCGGGCGCGGCACCGCCACCTTCGACGGGCTGTCCATCGCCTGGGCGGCGGTGGAGGCGCTGCACGACGAGACCGCTTGCCGGGCGCTGTTCGCCACCCATTTCCACGAGATGACCAGTCTCGCCAGGACGCTCGCCCGCGTCGCCAACGTCACCATGAAGGTGCGCGAGTGGGAAGGCGAGGTCGTCTTCCTGCACGAGGTCGCCGCCGGCGCCGCCGACCGCAGCTACGGCATCCAGGTGGCGCGGCTTGCCGGCGTTCCCGAAACCGTGCTCAATCGGGCGCGCCAGGTGCTGGCGGTGCTCGAGCAGCGCTCTTCCGGCGGCGCCGGCGCCGTGCTAGACGATCTGCCGCTGTTTGCCCAGCGGCCGCCCGTGCCAAAGGCAAGCGTTGATCCCGTGCATGACATGCTCGACAAGGTCCGGCCAGACGACTTGACCCCACGCCAGGCGATCGACCTCATCTATGAGCTCAAGAAGGCCCGCGATGCAGCTCGCCGAAGCTGAGAATCGTCCGCGCAAACCGCAGGTCCAGCTCAGCAGCGCCGCGGCCCTGCTGCAGGCGGTCGATCTCGACCTGGGTGCATTGTCCCCCCGCTCGGCACAGGCCCGCGCCATCGTGCTCGAGCACATGCGCACCGCGCTGGCGCAGGCGCGCCGGGACGCCGAGGCCGAACTGATGGCGACCGGCAAGGGCATGCGCTGCGCCACGCAGCTGAGCGCCGCCCAGGACGAGATCATCCGCGCCATCCACGGCTTCGCCACGCGCCGGGTCTATCCGGTGGACAATCCCTCCGAGGCCGAGGCCATCGCGCTCGCCGCCGTCGGCGGCTACGGCCGCGGCACGCTGGCGCCGGGCTCGGACATCGACCTGCTCTTCATCCTGCCCTACAAGCAGACCCCCTGGGGCGAGCAGGTCACCGAATACATCCTGTACATGCTGTGGGACCTCGGCCAGAAGGTGGGCCACGCGGTGCGCTCGGTCGACGAGTCGCTGCGCATGGCGCGTGCCGACATGACGGTGCGCACCGCCACCCTCGAGGCCCGTTTCCTGACCGGCGACCAGGCCCTGTTCGAGCAGCTGACCGCGCGCTTCGAAAGCGAGATCATGGCGCGCACGGGCCCCGAGTTCATCACCGCCAAGATGGCCGAGCGCGAGGAACGGCACCGCCAGATGGGCAATACCCGCTACGTGGTCGAGCCCAACATCAAGGACGGCAAGGGCGGATTGCGGGACCTCAACACGCTGTTCTGGATCGGCAAGTATTTCTACAGGGTCAGGACCGGCGCCGAGCTGGTGGGCAAGGGCGTGCTGTCGGCCGGCGAGTACCGGCTGTTCCAGCGCGCCGAGGATTTCCTCTGGGCGATCCGCTGCAACCTGCACTTCCTCACCGGCCGCGCCGACGAGAAACTGACCTTCGACGTGCAGCCCGAACTGGCCCGGCGCCTGGGCTTTGCCGACCGGGCCGGCATGCTGGCGGTGGAGCGCTTCATGAAGCGCTATTTCCTCGTCGCCAAGGACGTCGGCGACCTCACCCGCATCTTCTGCACCTCGCTCGAGTTCGACCACGCGAAGCCCATCGACATGATGGGCATCGTGCTGGCGCCGTTCCGCCGCGGCCGGCACCGCATCGCCGGGGAGCGCGACTTCGTCGTCGACAGCGGCCGGCTCAACACCGCCCGCCCCGACGTGTTCGAGACCGACCCCGTCAACCTCATCCGCAGCTTCGTCGTCGCCGGGCGCCACGACCTGCTGTTCCACCCCGACGCCATCAAGCAGATCACGCGTTCGCTGCGCCTCATCGGCCCGCAGCTGCGGGCCGACCCGCGCGCCAATGCCTGCTTCCTCGAGATCCTGACGGCGCCCAAATCGGTGGAGCGCATGCTCCGGCAGATGAACGAGAGCGGCGTGCTCGGCCGCTTCGTGCCGGAGTTCGGCAAGATCGTCGCGCTCATGCAGTTCAACATGTACCACCACTACACCGTGGACGAGCACCTGATCCGCGCCGTCGGCGTCATGGCCGAGATCGCCAATGGCGGGCTGCGCGACCAGCTGCCGCTCACGCACGAACTGCTGCCGCACCTTGCCGATGTGCGCCTGCTGTTCGTGGCGCTGTTCCTGCACGACATCGCCAAGGGCCGCCCCGAGGACCACTCCATCGCTGGCGCCCGCATCGCCCGCCGCTTCTGCCCGCGTCTCGGGCTCAACCCGGCCGAGACCGACACCGTCGCCTGGCTGGTCGAGCACCACCTGCTGATGAGCGAAGTGGCCCAGGCCCGCGACATCCAGGACCCGGAAACCGCGCGGGCCTTCGCCGAACAGGTGCAGTCGCCGCAGCGGCTGGCGCTGCTGATGATCCTCACCGCCTGCGACATCCGCGCCGTCGGCCCGGGCGTGTGGAGCGGCTGGAAGGGCTCGTTGCTCAGGGCCCTCTACTTTGCGACCGAGCCGCTGCTGTCGGGCGGCCATTCCCAGGTCAGCCAGCACGACCGCATCGCGGAGGCGCGCGCGGCGCTGGCCGCGGCGCTCGCCGCCTGGCCGCAGCCGGACATCGGGGCCTATCTGCAGCGCCACTACGACCACTACTGGCTGCGCGCCGAGCCGGAGCTGCAGGTCGAGCACGCGCGCATGATCCGCACCGCCGACGCCGCCGGCAACCCGTTCGCCGGCTCCATCCGGGTCAAGGCCTTCGAGGGCATTACCGAGGTCAGCTTCTATACGCCCGACCACCCGCGCCTGCTGTCGCTGATCGCCGGCGCCTGCACCATGTGCGACGCCTCCATCATCGGCGCGCAGATCTTCTCGACCCGCGACGGGCGGGCGCTGGACACGTTCCGGCTGCGGCGCGCCTTCACCTCCGACGAGGACGAGAAGGTCCGGGCGACCCGCATCATCGAGACGGTGAAGCAATTGCTGCAGGGGCGCCGCCAGGTGCTCATCGATCTCGGCAAGGACAACCGCCACAACCGGCGGCTGAAGCCGTTCTCGCTGCCGGCGCAGGTGCAGGTGTCCAACACGCTGAGCGAGAAGTTCACCGTCATCGAGGTGATGGGGCTGGATCGCACCGGCCTGCTGCATCACCTGACGCGCAAGATCGCCGATCTCAACCTCACCATCGGCTCTGCCCATATCGGCACCTACGGCGAGAAGGCGGTCGACGTCTTCTACGTGACCGACCTGGTCGGCCAGAAGATCGAGTCGAAGGCGCGCCAGAAGCAGATCCACGACGCCCTGCTGGCGGTGTTCGAGCGGCCGCAGGACGACACGCGCCCGGCCCCGAAGGTCGCCAATGGCTGAGCCGCCCGGCGGCGGGCGGCCGGCGCCGACCCTGTATCGCAGCTTCCTGTCGGTGGGCGGGCTGACGCTGGCCTCGCGCATCTTCGGCTTCGTGCGCGACGCGCTGATGGCCGCGGTGCTCGGCACCGGGCCGGCGGCGGACGCCTTCTACGCCGCCTTCCGCTTCCCCAACTTGTTCCGCCGCCTGTTCGCCGAGGGCGCCTTCAACACCGCCTTCGTGCCCATGTTCGCCGGGGCGCTGGAACGCGACGGCGACGAGCGCGCCCTCGCCCTCGCCGCCCGCATCATGGCCTGGCTGGTACTGCTGCTGGCGATGGTGACGATTCTGGCCGAACTGTTCATGCCCTGGGTCATGGTGCCGTTCGTCCCCGGCTTCGTCGGCGACGAAGCCAAGTTCGAGCTCACGGTGCTGCTGACGCGCATCCTGTTCCCCTATCTCGCCTGCATGTCGCTGATGGCCGCCTACGCCGCCATCCTCAACTCGCTCAACCGCTTCGTCGCCGCCGCCTTCGCCCCCGTCATCCTCAACCTGGTGAGCATCGCCGTGCTCGTCCCACTGGTCACCGTCGCGGTGCAGGAGCCCGAGACGGCCGCGATCTGGGTGGCGGTGGCGACGGTCACCGCCGGCGTCGCGCAACTGGCCGTGGTGTGGTGGGCGCTGCGGCGGGTGCGCTTCGTGCCGCGGCTGGAATGGCCGAAATTCGATCCCGAAGTGCGCCGCTTCTGGCTGCTGGCGCTGCCCGCGGTGATCTCCGGCGGCATCACCCAGATCAACATCTTCATCGGCACCATCATCGCCTCGGGCGCCGCCAGCGCCATCTCGTACCTGTATTACGCCGACCGGCTCTACCAGCTGCCGCTCGGCATCATCGGCATCGCCATCGGCACCGTGCTGCTGCCGACCCTGTCCAGCCACCTCCAGGGGGGGCGCGAGGCCGAGGCGCACGACGTGCAGAACCAGTCGCTGCTGGTCTCGATGCTGCTTTCGATGCCCGCCGCCACGGCGCTGATCGCGCTCGCCGTGCCGATCGTGCGCGTGCTGTTCGAACGCGGCGCCTTCGACGCCGTGGCGACGCTGGAAACCGCCGCGGCGCTGGTCGCCTTCGCCGTCGGCCTGCCCGCCTTCGTGCTCATCCGGGTGCTGCAGCCGGGCTATTTCGCCCGCAAGGACACCGCCACCCCGACCGTGTTCGCGGCGATTTCGGTGGCGGTCAACGTCGCCCTGTCGTTGCTGCTGTTCCCCGCCCTCGAGCACACCGGCATCGCCATCGCCACCTCCGCTTCGGCCTGGGGCAACGCCATCATGCTGGCGGTGGTGCTGGCCCGCCGCAACCACTACCGGCCGAGCCGCGACGATCTTGGCAGGCACGGGCTGATCCTGCTGATCAGCCTCGGCATGGCGCTCGGCCTGTTCGCGGCGTCCGTGCCGCTGGCCGGGCTGTTCTCACCGGGCGGGCCCATCCTGCTGCAACTGGGGGCGCTCACCGCGCTGTGCCTTGCCGGCGCCGCCGGCTACTTCGCCTCCATCCATTTTTCCGGCGTGCAGCCGCTGGGCACGCTGCTCAGGCGCCTCAAGCGCGGCGGGTGACTTGCCTTGCGGCCCGTCGATCGGCGATAAGCCACAGCCTAACCGGAACCATTCGATATGCCCTTCTCTCCGCGCGTCTTCTCCGGCATCCAGCCCTCGGGCGACCTGCATCTCGGCAACTATCTCGGCGCCATCCGCCGCTTCGTGCCGCTGCAGCAGACCCACGACTGCATCTATTGCGTCGTCGACATGCACGCCATCACCGTCTGGCAGGAGCCCGAGGACCTGCGCCGGCGCACCTACGAGGTCGCCGCCGCCTACATCGCCGCCGGGCTCGATCCGAGCCGCTCCATCATCTTCAACCAGAGCCAGGTGCTGCAGCACGCCGAGCTGGGCTGGATCTTCAACTGCGTCGCCCGCGTCGGCTGGATGTCGCGCATGACCCAGTTCAAGGACAAGGCGGGCAAGAACACCGAGAACGTCTCGCTCGGGCTGTTTGCCTACCCCTCGCTGATGGCCGCCGACATCCTGCTGTACAAGGCCACGCACGTGCCCGTGGGCGAGGACCAGAAGCAGCACCTCGAGCTGACGCGCGACATTGCTCAGAAGTTCAACCACGACTACCGCAAGCGCATCCGGGCGCTGGGGCTGGACGAAACGTTCTTCCCGCTGACCGAGCCGGTGATCGCCGGGCCGGCGACCCGCGTCATGAGCCTGCGCGATGGAGCCAAGAAGATGAGCAAGTCCGACACTTCGGACATGAGCATTATCTACATGACCGACGACGCCGACACGATCGCAAAGAAGGTCCGCAAGGCGACCACCGACGCCGAGCCGCTGCCCTCCGAGGTCGCGGGGCTCGCCGGCCGGGCCGAGGCCAGCAATCTGGTCGGCATCTACGCGGCGCTCTCCGACAGCAGCAAGGAACAGGTGCTCAGGGAGTTCGGCGGGCAGGGCTTCGGCACCTTCAAGCCGGCCCTCGCCGAGCTCGCCGTGGCGGTGCTTTCCCCGATCGCCGGGGAAATGCGGCGGCTGGTCGGCGACCCGGCCGAGCTCGACCGCATCCTGCGCGACGGCGCCGAGCGCGCGCGCGCGCTGGCCGCAACGACCATGCGCGAGGTGCGCGACATCGTCGGGTTCGTGGGCTGAGGCCTGACGCCCGCGCTTGCCACGTCCGGCTGCGGATGGGACAATAGCGGCGTTGACGGGGATGGGGTGCGGGCTTGCCGGACGTCCACAGCGAGTACAAGCGCAAGTTCCTGGTGGTGATCGACGACACCCCGGAATGCGACCGGGCGGTGACCTTCGCCGCCCATCGGGTGAAGCGCACCGGCGGCACGGTGCTGCTGCTCTCGGTCATCGATTCCGCCGACTTCCAGCAGTTCCTCGGCGTCGAGGAAGTGATGCGCGCCGAGGCGCGGGAGGAGGCCGAGCGCCTGCTGGACCGGCGCATCGCCCGCATCGCCGCCATCGGCGAGATCCGCACCGAGACGGTGATCCGCGAGGGGCGCCCGATCGAGCAGATCGAGAAGTTGATCGCCGAGGACCCGGCCATCGGCATCCTCGTGCTCGCTGCCAGCACCTCGCCGGAGGGGCCGGGACCGCTGGTCACCGCCTTTGCCAGCCGCTCGGGCGGCGGCGCGCTGCCCATCCTGGTGACCATCGTGCCCGGCTCGATGACCGACCAGCAGATCGTCGACGTCACCTGATTTGGGCCTTGCGTGCGCCGGCGCCGTCAACTATCTATTTTAGAACGGTTCTAACGAGAGGGCCATTGATGTTCATCCAGACTGAAGCGACCCCGAATCCCGCCACCCTCAAGTTCCTGCCCGGCCGCGATGTGCTCATCGGCGAGCCGCGCGATTTCCGCAACGCCCGGGCGGCGGCGGCCTCGCCGCTGGCGGCGGCGCTGTTCGAGGTGCAGGGCGTCACCGGCGTGTTCCTGGGCGCCGACTTCATCTCGGTGACCAAGGACGGCACCGAGTGGGCCCATATCAAGCCGGCGCTGCTCGGCGCCATCATGGAGCATTTCCTGTCCGGGCGGCCGGTGATGGCCGATGACGGCGTCGAGCTCGAATCGAATGGCGACGAGTTCTTCGATGCCGACGACGCCGGCACCGTCGAGGTCATCAAGGAGCTGCTGGCGACGCGCGTGCGCCCGGCGGTGGCGATGGACGGCGGCGACATCACCTTCAAGGGCTTCCGTGCCGGCACCGTCTACCTGCACATGCAGGGCGCCTGCTCGGGCTGCCCATCCTCGACGGCGACGCTCAAGAGCGGCATCGAGAACCTGCTGCGGCATTTCGTTCCGGGCGTCGAGACGGTGCAGCAGGTCTGACCGCCCGTCGGCCTGCAATCCCCTCGACTTGCGGCGCGCGCCGCACTAACTGTGCACGCCGATGAACACCGTGCTCGCCATCGACACCGTTGCGCCGCGGCTGCAGCTGGCGCTGCGGCACGCGGGGACGACGGACATCTCCGTCGACGCGCTGGCGCAGGGTCATGCCGAACTGCTGTTCGTGCGCCTCGGGGCGCTGCTGGCGCGCAACGGCGTCGCCTATAGCGACCTCGACCGCATCGCCGTGACCACCGGCCCGGGCTCGTTCACCGGCCTGAGGATCGGTCTCAGCGCCGCACGCGGGCTCGGGCTGGCGCTCGGCATCCCGGTGCTCGGCATCCCCAGCCTGTTGGCGCTGTCGCTCTCCGCCCCGCCCGGCGCCCCCGCCGCGGTGCTGCTCGACGCGCGCCGGGACGAAGCGTATTTCCAGCGCTTCGCCGGCCCCGGGCTGAGCTCGGACGGGCCGCGCCTGCTGCCCATGGCGGAGGCCCGCGCCCGCGTCGCCAATGGCGCCACGCTGCTCGAATCGCCCTTCGTCGACATCGCCCTTCTGGCCGGCTTCGCCGCCCATGCCGATCCGGCGCAATACCCGCCCGACGCGGCCTATGTGCGCGACGCCGATGCCAAGCCGCAGCAGAAATTCCGGGTGGCGAGGCAGGCATGACGCGCCGTCGGCGTCTTCCATGCTGAAGCTGTGGCTGGCCCCGCACGGGCTGCATGTCGAACCGGCCGTGCCGGCCGATGCGGACGCCATCACCCGGCTGCACGCGCAGGGCTTCTACCGCGGCTGGGCGCGCGAGGAGTTTGCCGCCTATATCGCCGGGCAGGACACCCCCGTCTACGTCGCCTGCGACAAGCGCCGCCGCATCGCCGGCTTTGCCATGCTGCGCCTCGCCGCCGACGAGGCCGAGCTGGTCACCATCGCGGTCGACCCCAGATGGCGCAAGAAGGGGGTGGGGCTCGCCCTGATGCGGGCGCTGTTCGAGGACCTGCGGATGACGCCGGCGCGCCGGCTGTTCCTCGAGGTGGCGGCCGACAATGCGGCGGCGCTGCGCCTTTACGGCAAGCTCGGTTTCGCGCGGGTGGGCGAGCGGCGCGGCTATTACCCGCGGCCCGACGGCGCGCCGGCCACCGCCCTTGTCATGGCGCGCGATCTTGGATAACCCGGACGCAGTGGTCCTCAGACCGGGAAGGCGTCTGCAGGTGAACAGGCCGGGCCAGACAACCGAAACGCTCGAGGAACAGTGCGCCGCCCGCGGCATGCGCATGACCGACCAGCGGCGCGTCATCGCCCAGGTGATCGAGCAGGCGGCCGACCATCCCGACGTCGAGGAACTGTACCGCCGCGCCAGCCAGGTCGACCCGCGCATCTCGCTGTCCACCGTCTACCGCACCCTCAACCTGTTCGAGGAGGCGGGGCTCGTCACCAAGCACGATTTCAAGGACGGCCGCGCCCGCTTCGAACTCATCCCCGACGAGCATCACGACCACCTCATCGACATCCGCTCGGGCAAGGTCATCGAATTCCGCAACGAGGAGATCGAGGCCATCCAGGAGGTCATCGCCAAGCGCCTCGGCTATCGGCTGGTCGACCACCGGCTCGAGCTCTACGCCGTGCCGCTCGCCGCCAAAACGGACAAGCCATGATCTTCAGGATCATCTTCTTCCTTCTCGTCTACGTCCCGTTCATGCTCATCGCCATCCCGGTGCAGGCCGTCCTCGCCCGCTTCGCCCTGCCGGGCTGGACCGTCATCCCCAGGATCTTCCACCGCCTGGGCGCCGCCTTCCTCGGCATGCGGGTGACCGTGCTGGGCAAGCCGGCGCGCGGCAAGCCGACGCTCATCGTCTCCAACCACATCTCGTGGACCGATATCGTCGCCGTGGGCTCGGTCGCCGACGTGACCTTCGTCGCCAAGCAGGAAGTGGGGCGCTGGCCCTTTGTCGGCTTCATGGCCTCGCTGCAGCGGACCCTGTATGTCGACCGGACGCGGCGCTCCGACGCGCACCGCTCCAGCCGCGAAATGGGCCAGCGCATGGCCGCCGGCGGCCCCGTCCTGCTGTTCGCCGAGGGCCAGTCCGACGTCGGCACGCACGTGCTGCCGTTCCGTTCGGCGCTGGTCGGAGCCGCCCAGCACGCCATGGTCGAGGCCGGCGCCGGCGAGGTGCTGCTGCAGCCGCTGACCATCGCCTATACCCGCCTGCAGGGCCTGCCGGTGTCGCGCACCGACCGCAGCCTGATCGCCTGGATCAGGTCAAAGAGCGTCAAGGAGAACCTGCTCGAGATCCTCACCGGCGGCATGAAGGACGTGACCCTCGCCTTCGGGACGCCGCACGTGCTCACCGCGGCCAGCAACCGCAAGGTGATCACCAAGCAGGCCGAGGACGAGGTCCGCCGCCGGCTCGTGGCCCTTAACCGCGGCCTGCCGCTGCCCGAGTTCGAGACCCGGGCCTGAGCCGACCGCAGTGCACGCCGTCGCGATTGTTGGCACTTCCCGGCTTTGGGTGTATGCAGCCGGCCATGACCGAAGCTCCAGCCGCGCAGCCCAAGAAGCTCTATATCAAGACCTATGGCTGCCAGATGAACGTCTACGACAGCGATCGCATGGCGGACGCGCTGGCCCCGCACGGCTACGAGCCGACCGCCGATATCGGCGTCGCCGACCTCGTCGTGCTCAACACCTGCCATATCCGCGAAAAGGCCTCCGAGAAGGTGTTTTCCGAGCTGGGCCGGCTCAAGCGGCTGCGCGAGGAGAGGCGTGCCGCCGGCGCCGAGCTGATGATCGGGGTGGCCGGCTGCGTCGCCCAGGCCGAGGGCGAGGAGATCGTGCGGCGCGCGCCGGTGGTCGATCTCGTGTTCGGCCCGCAAAGCTACCACCGGCTGCCCGAGCTCATCGCCCGCGCCGGCACCGGCCCCGTCGTCGATACGGAATTTCCCGAGGAGGACAAGTTCGAGCACCTGCCGGCGCCGGCCCGCGAGGTGACCGTCAGGCGCGGCCTCACCGCCTTTCTCACCGTGCAGGAGGGCTGCGACAAGTTCTGCTCCTTCTGCGTCGTGCCCTATACCCGCGGCGCCGAGACGTCGCGGCCGGTCGAGCAGGTGCTGGCCGAGGCCCGCGGGCTGGTCGAGGCGGGCGTCATGGAGCTCACCCTGCTCGGCCAGAACGTCAATGCCTATCATGGGCTCGACGACAGGGGCCGCGCCGTCGGCCTGGGCGAGCTGTGCTTCCGGCTGGCGGCGCTGCCCGGGCTGCGGCGGCTGCGCTACACCACGTCGCACCCGCTCGACATGAGCGACGACCTCATCGCGGCGCATCGCGATCTCGACATGCTCATGCCCTATCTGCACCTGCCGGTGCAGTCGGGCTCCGATCGCATCCTCAAGGCGATGCACCGCCGCCACACCCGCGCCCACTACATGAACACGATCCAACGGATCCTGGACGCCCGCCCGGACATGGCGCTCAGCGGCGATTTCATCGTCGGCTTCCCCGGCGAGACGGATGCGGATTTCGCCGATACGCTCGCCATCGCCAGGGACGTCGGCTACGCCTCCGCCTTCACCTTCAAGTATTCGCCGCGGCCGGGGACGCCGGGGGCAGACCTGCCCGACCAGGTCCCGGAGTCCGTCAAGATCGAGCGCCTTGCCCGGCTCAACGCGCAGATCCAGGACCAGACCCGCGCCTTCGCGGCGTCCTGCGTCGGCCGCGTGCTCGAGGTGCTGATCGAAAAGCCCGGCCGCAATCCCGGCCAGGTCGGCGGCCGCTCGCCCTACCTGCAGGCGGTGCACGTGGACGGCCCGGAGCGGCTGATCGGCAGCATGCAGAAGGTGCGGATCGTCAGGGCTGGAAATAATTCCCTTGCCGGCAAGATTGTCACAGTCGCGGAACCCAAATCTGCTAGCCTTGTTGAGTCTCAGGTCAGGCCGGCGTGACCGGCACCGCCAACGGAGCAACCAGATTTGAGCAGGCACTTGTCACCGACCGTAGACAACGCCCTTTCCTCCCAGCTTGAACTTGCTTTCGAAGACAACCGCCTGGCGGCCCAGCTTTACGGCGATTTCGACCAGAATCTGGCCCTGATCGAACAGCGCCTCGCCGTCGAGGCGACACCGCGCGGTAACCACGTCATGCTCAGGGGGGCCGCTTCCGGCGTCGACCAGGCCCGGCGCGTGCTCGAATCGCTCTACGCCCTGCTCGAGGAAGGCCGGCCGATCGAGATCGCCAATGTCGACACCGTCATCCGCATGGTGCAGACCGAAGACAGCCAGCTGACGCTGCCCACCATGGAGAAGAAGGGCCGGGTGCGCATGGCCCAGATCGCCACGCGCAAGGCCACCATCGTCGCCCGCACCCCGGCGCAGGACGCCTATATGCGGGCCATGGAGCGGGCCGAACTGGTGTTCGGGGTGGGCCCCGCCGGCACCGGCAAGACCTACCTCGCCGTCGCCCACGCGGCGACGCTGCTCGAGCGCGGCGACATCAACCGCATCATCCTGTCCCGCCCCGCCGTCGAGGCCGGGGAACGCCTCGGCTTCCTGCCCGGCGACATGAAGGAAAAGGTCGATCCCTATCTCAGGCCGCTCTACGATGCGCTCTACGACATGATGCGCCCCGAGCATGTGGAACGCTGCATCGGCTCGGGCATCATCGAGGTGGCGCCGCTCGCCTTCATGCGCGGGCGGACGCTCGCCAATGCCGTGGTCATCCTCGACGAGGCGCAGAACACCACCTCGATGCAGATGAAGATGTTCCTCACCCGGCTGGGCGAGAACTCCAAGATGGTCGTCACCGGCGACCCCACCCAGGTCGACCTGCCGCGCGGCGAACGCTCGGGCCTCGTCGAGGCCCTGGCCATCCTCGACGGCATCGAGGGCATCCACATCTCGCGCTTCTCCGACAAGGACGTGGTGCGGCACGCGCTGGTGGGCCGCATCGTCAGGGCCTACGAGGGCGCCACCGAAAAAGCGGACAAGACGCGCTGACGCCGCCACTTGACATCGTCGTCTCCGTCAATGCCGAGGGCTGGCCGGAGGGGCTAGAGGCAGTTGCCGAGACGGCTGTGCGCGCGGCGCTGCGGCAGGCGAAGGCAAAGGTCGCCGGCGTCGCCGAACTGTCCATCGTGCTCACCGACGACGCCGAGCAGCGCGGGCTCAACCGCGACTGGCGCGGCATCGACAAGCCCACCAACGTGCTCAGTTTCCCGCAGATCGAGCCCTTCGGCCCGGTGACCGGAATCCTCGGCGACATCATCCTGGCGCGCGAGACGCTGGAGCGCGAGGCGGCGGCACTGGGCACCAGCTTTCGCGACCATTTCACCCATCTGGTGGTGCATGGGTTCCTGCACATTCTGGGCTACGACCACGTCGAGGACGCCGATGCCCTTGTCATGGAGGGACTCGAGACCCAGATTCTGCAAAGCCTGGGCATTGCCGATCCGTATGCGGACCGCTAACCTTCGCGTTTTCCATCCTGAGGGATCAGGGCCGCGCCGCGGCCACCGACGATGAACGACACCGACAGTCCTGCCGGGCCCGGGACGCCCGAAGCCAAGCAAAGTCCCGAACCTCCTTCTAGCCCCGCCCCCGCGCCGGCGTGGGGGCAATCGCTGTGGGCCCGGCTCAAGGCCATGCTGGCGCTGCGCACCGTGTCGCTGCGCGACGACCTCGAGGTAGCGCTCGAGAGCGAAAGCAACGGCGAAACCGCCGACTTCACCCAATCCGAGCGCACCATCCTCAAGAATGTGCTGGAACTGGGCGAGAAGCGCGTCGACGACGTCATGGTGCCGCGCGCCGACATCGTGGCCATCGATGCCGAGCAGACGCTCGGCGCCCTCATCGCCCGCTTCCGCGAGGTCGGCCATTCGCGCATGCCGGTCTATACGGATTCGCTCGACAACATCACCGGCTTCATCCACGTCAAGGATGCGCTGAGGCGCATCACGGAGCCGGTCGCCGAGCCGGGCAAGGACATCCCGGTCAAGCTCGTCTCGCATGCGCTGAAGCAGAAGATCGGCAAGCTCGACCTGGCCCGGGCGGTGCTCTACGTACCGCCGCTGATGCCGGTCGGCGACCTGCTGCAGCAGATGCAGCAGCAGCGCCTGCACATGGCCGTGGTCATCGACGAGTATGGCGGCACCGACGGGCTCGTCACCATCGAGGACCTGCTCGAAGCGGTGGTCGGCGAGATCGAGGACGAGCACGACGACGCCGAGGTGGCGCTGGTACGCAAGGTCAATTCCAACGTCTTCATCGCCGCGGCCCGGGCCGAGCTCGAGGAAGTGCGCGAGGTCATCGGTCCCGATTTCGACCCCGGGGCGCATGCCGAGGACGTCGACACGTTGGGCGGGCTGGTCTTCGACCTGGCCGGCCGGGTGCCGCAGCGCGGCGAGACGGTGGGCGGCCTTACCGGCTTCGAGTTCGAGGTCCTGCAGGCCGATGCGCGCCAGGTCAAGCGCGTCAAGATCAAGCGCCTCAAGCAGCGCGGGGTGCGGCCGTTGCCGGGCACGCCGGGCAAGGACGGCGCCCAGGCCGCGGCCGAATAGTCCGCCCGCCGCCACCTTGACCCCGCCGCCGCGCCCGGCGACGGTGCCGCATGCCCGCTGATTCCCGCCGCCGGATGCAACCGACGTGACCTGGCTCGCCGAGAGCGCCATCCTCTCCCATGGCTGGCGCCGCTTCCTCTTGCTCGTCGCCGCCGGCGGCGTCGCCGGGCTCAGCGTGCCGCCGCTGTTCCTGTTGCCGGCCCTGTTCATCGCCCTGCCCGTGTGGGTGTGGTGCCTCGACGGCGCCGAGAAGCGGCGCGGCCTGGGGGCGCTGTTCGGCCCCGCCTTCGGCATCGGCTTCGCCTTCGGCTTCGGCTATTTCACCGTCGCCCTGCACTGGATCGGCGCCGCCTTCCTGCAGGAAGGCGGCTGGTTCGTGCTGCTGATGGTGCCAGCGGTGCTGGCGCTGGCCGCGGTGCTGGCGCTGTTCTGGGCGCTGGCGAGCGCGCTGGCGCATCATCTCTGGTCGGCCGGGCCGCTGCGCATCGTGACCCTGGCGAGCCTTCTCGCCGCCGCCGAATTCGCCCGCGGCCACCTGTTCAGCGGCTTTCCCTTCGACCTTCTCGGCTACGCGCTGACCGCCAATGACGAGATGGCGCAGCTTGCCGCCGTCGTCGGTGTCTACGGGCTGACCTTCCTTGCCGCGCTGCTGGCCATGACCCCGGCCCTCGTCTGGCCGGCCGACGGGCGTGGCCTGGTGAGGCGCCTCATCCCCTTCTTCCTTGCGCTCCTTGCCATCGCCGCCCAGATCGGCTGGGGCAACTGGCGGCTCGCCACCACGCCCGTCGCCGCGCGCACCGACATGCGGGTGCGCATGGTGCAGCCGATGATCACCGCCCATGCCGACTGGGAAATCGCCGATCCGGCCGAAATCATGGACCGGCTGATCTCGCTGTCGGAAAGCCGGCTGACGCCGACCGACCCGGGACTGGCCGCGGTGACCCACCTGGTGTGGCCCGAATCGGTGTTTCCGTTCTTCCTCAGCCGCTATCCCGAAGGGCTGGCGCGCATTGCCCGCATGCTGCCCGACAGCACGCTGCTGCTGACCGGCGCGCCGCGCGAGGCCATAGGCCCCGACGGCGAGCCCGAGCCGGGCAACCCGGGCTACAATTCGATCCTCGCCATCGACGGCGCCGGCGAGGTGGTGATGCGCTACGACAAATCGCATCTGGTGCCGATCGGGGAGTACCTGCCGTTTCCCGAATTCTTCGCCCTGTTCGGCATTCGCCAGTTCGTGCCCGGCACCAGCGGCTGGGCCCCCGGCGACGGCCGCCGGCTGATGACGCCCCCCGGCACGCCGCCGTTCCTCGCGCTGGTGTGCTACGAGGCGGTGTTCCCCGGCGACATCGGCGACCCGGCGCGGGCCGAGTTCATCCTCAACGTCACCAACGACGCCTGGTACGACGGCTCCATCGGGCCGGCGCAGCACGCCCATCACGCCCGCCTGCGCGCCGTCGAGACGGGGCTGCCGCTGCTGCGCGCCGCCAATACCGGCACCAGCCTGGTGATCGACCCACTCGGCCGGGTCACCGCCCGGCTGGCCGAGCGCGAGGTGGCCGTGCTCGACGCCGTGCCCGCCGCCCGGCTCGCCGGCGGCACGCCCTTCACACGCCTCTGGCACTGGCCGTTCCTCGCCGCGATCGGGGTGGGGCTGGCGCTCGGCCTGTGGGCGCGCCTGCGCGAGCGGGGCCGGCGCGGACAGATTTTCCAGCCCTGCGACGACAAGACATAAAGCTTTCTTTATATTCCCTTGACCGCACCCGTCCGGGGTGGCAGAAACTGCATCGAACCGTGCGATTTTTCGCGTTTTGAGGCAATTTTCCGGGGTTTGGCCGTGGCGCGCACCACCTATCACTTCACGTCGGAATCGGTCTCGGAGGGGCATCCCGACAAGGTCTGCGACCGTATCTCCGACGAAATCGTCGACCTGGTCTTCCGCGAGGCCAAGAAGACCGGCATGGATGCGGGCGCCGTCCGCATCGCCTGCGAGACGCTGGCGACGACCAACCGCGTCATCATCGCGGGCGAGGTGCGCGTGCCCGAATCGCTGCTCAAGAAGGGCAAGGACGGCAAGGTGCTGACCGACGCCGCCGGCCAGCCGCAGGTCAATCCGGCCAAGTTCCGCTCGACGGCCCGCAAGGCCATCAAGGCCATCGGCTACGAGCAGCCCGGCTTCCACTGGAAGACGGCGCGCATCGACGTGCTGCTGCACGGCCAGTCGGCCGACATCGCCCAGGGCGTCGACGCCCGCGGCAACAAGGACGAGGGCGCCGGCGACCAGGGCATCATGTTCGGCTACGCCTGCCGCGAAACGCCGGAGCTGATGCCGGCCCCGATCTACTACGCCCACCGCATCGTCGAGAACCTGTCCAAGGCGCGCCGCAACGGCGAAGCCGGAGTACTCGGCCCCGACGCCAAGAGCCAGGTGACGGTGCGCTACGAGAACGGCCGGCCGGCCGAGGCCACGCAGATCGTGGTCTCGACCCAGCATCTCGACGGCAAGATGAGCTCGGACGACGTGCGCAAGGTGATCGAGCCCTATATTCGCGAGGCTCTGGGCGACCTGCCCATTGCCGAGGACTGCGTGTGGTACATCAATCCCACCGGCGCCTTCGTCGTCGGCGGCCCCGACGGCGATGCCGGCCTCACCGGGCGCAAGATCATCGTCGACACCTATGGCGGCGCCGCGCCGCATGGGGGCGGCGCCTTCTCCGGCAAGGACCCCACCAAGGTCGATCGCTCGGCCGCCTACGCGGCGCGCTATCTCGCCAAGAACGTGGTGGCGGCCAACCTCGCCGACCGCTGCACCATCCAGCTGAGCTACGCCATCGGCGTGGCCAGGCCGCTGTCCATCTATGTCGACCTGCACGGCACCGGCAAGGTTGCCGAGGACAAGCTCGAACGGGCGCTCGCCAAGGTGCTCGACCTCAGCCCGCGCGGCATCCGCACGCATCTGGGGCTCAACCGGCCGATCTACGCCAAGACCTCGTCCTACGGCCATTTCGGCCGCAAGCCGGGGCGCGACGGCTCGTTCAGCTGGGAGAAGACCGACCTCGTCCCGGCGCTGAAGGCGGCGGTCAAAGCCGTCTAGCCTCTTCCCCTCGCGGTTGCAGACGGCTATGTGGCGCGGCGATGAGCAAGCCGCACCACCCCCTCAACGAAGCCGGCGAGCCGCGCGCCTTTTTCGGTCGCCGCTCCGGCAAGCGCCTGCACCGCGGTCAGGACGCGCTGTTCCGCGCGGTCCTGCCCAAGCTCGAGATCACGCTCGGGGCGGGTCCGCTCGATCCGCAAGCGCTGTTCCCGGCGGCGCGGCGCGTCGTGCTCGAGATCGGCTATGGCGGCGGCGAGCACCTCAGCCGGCAGGCGCGGCAGCAGCCGGACACGGGATTCATCGGCTGCGAGGTGTTCTCGGGCGGCATCGCCAAGCTGGTGCAGCAGATCGACGAGCAGGGGCTGGGCAATGTCCGCCTGTTCACCGACGATGCCCTCAAGCTACTGGTCAAGCTTCCCGCCGCCTCGCTCCACGAGGTGTTCCTGCTCTATCCCGACCCGTGGCCGAAGACGCGTCACCACAAGCGCCGCTTCGTGTCGCCGACGACGCTGGGGGAACTCGCGCGCGTCCTCAAGCCGGGCGGCGCGCTGCATTTTGCCACCGACATCGAGGACTATGCCGACTGGACCCTGGCGCATGTGCTGCGGGCCCCCGACTTCGTCTTCGCGCCGGCGGCCCCGGGGTCGTGGTACGTGCCCTATCCGGGCTGGGAGCCGACCCGCTACGAGCACAAGGCGCGGCGCGAGGGGCGCCACCGCAGCTTCTATTTCACCTTCGGCAGGCGCTGAACGCGGGAACCAAAGCGGCGGCACGGGCGTCCAACCGGCAACAGGAGCGCCCCATGCAGCATAGCGTCAAGATTCTCGCCGTTACCCCCCTCACCCACAACGTCCGCCGCTACACCCTGGAAAAGCCGGCCGGCTACGCCTTCGAGCCCGGCCAGGCCACCGAGGTCTCGATCGACCGGCCGGGCTGGGCCGACAAGAAGCGCCCCTTCACCTTCACTTCGCTCAACGATTGGGACGAACTCGAATTCACCATCAAGAGCTACCGCGACCATGACGGCGTCACCAACACGCTGTGGGACCTCGTCGCCGGCGACCGGCTGATCCTGCGCGACGTGTGGGGTACCATCACCTACAAGGGGCCGGGCACCTTCATCGCCGGCGGCGCCGGGGTGACGCCGTTCATCGCCATCCTCAGGCAATTGGCGCGGGATGGCGCCCTCGCCGGCCACCGCCTGATCGTCTCCAACCGCACCGCCGCGGACATCATCCTGCGCGACGAGTTCGAGGCCATGGCCGGCCTCGAGCACCTCTGGACGGTGACCGACGAGCCGGCGAGCGCGGGCGTGCTGCACGCCCGCATCGACGCCGATTTCCTGCGTTGCCACGTCGCCGATCGCTCGCAGCGCTTCTATCTGTGCGGCCCCGACCCGATGGTCGCCGACCTGCGCGCCGCCCTCGCCGGGCTCGGGGCGGCGTCCGAGGCGGTGACCTTCGAGAAATAGCGGGGCGGAGGCGGCCGCTTCCTTCAGTAGCGCCGCGGCCCCTCCGGCCGGTTGTCGACGATCGCCTCGATGCGCGCCATCACTTCCGGCGTCATCTTGTCCCTGTTGTCCAGCGCCTTGAGGTTGTCCTTGAGCTGGCTGAGCCGGGACGCGCCCAGGATCACGGTGGAGACGTTGGAGTTGGCGAGGCACCAGTTGAGCGCGAGATGGTGGATGGGCATGCCGACTTCGTCGGCCAGCCGTCCCAGCAGGCGCACCTTCGCCAGCTGGCTCTTGCCCTTGTCGCTGTCGAGGCGGGCCTTCAGCCACTCATAGCCGGGCAGGTTGAGGCGGCTGTCGGCGGGGATGCCGTCATTGTACTTGCCGGTGAGGATGCCCGAGGCCAGCGGCGACCAGGTGGTGGTGCCCAGCCCGAACAGCGTGTAGAGCGGCAGGAAATCCGCCTCGACCTTGTCGCGGCGGAACAGATTGTATTCCGGCTGCTCCATTGTCGGCGGCGTCAGGTTGTACTGGCGGGCCACGGCGTAGGCTTCCGTCAGCTGCTGGGCCGTCCATTCGGACGTGCCCCAGTACAGGATCTTGCCCTGCACCACGAGGTTGTGCATGGCCCGCACGGTCTCCTCGATCGGCGTGTCGAGGTCGGGGCGGTGGCAGAAATACAGGTCGAGATAGTCGACCCCGAGCCGGCGCAGCGCGCCGTGGGCGGCGTCGGTGACGTGCTTGCCCGAAAGCCCGCGATCCATCGTGCCCTTGCCGGTGCCCCAGTACACCTTGGAGGAGACGGCGTAGCTCTCGCGCGGCCAGTTGAGCGCCTTGAGCGCCTCGCCCATGACCAGCTCGGCATTGCCCTTTTCGTAGCCCTCGGCATTGTCGAAGTAATTGATGCCGTTGTCGTAGGCGTGGGCCATGAGCGAGGCGGCGGCGTCCTCGCCCACCTGCTTGCCGAAGGTCACCCAGGCGCCGAAGGAGAAGGCGCTGAGCTTGAGGCCGGACTTGCCGAGGCGGCGGTATTCCAT
The DNA here is from genome assembly GCF_036406155.1 of Devosia sp. Lineage (GTDB taxonomy): Bacteria > Pseudomonadota > Alphaproteobacteria > Rhizobiales > Devosiaceae > Devosia_A. The sequence continues at coordinate 20,078 of NZ_DASWVV010000048.1, forward strand.
CTGTCGTGTTCCCGAAATATGCATTGCAATGAGGTACGTGGCTCTAGCAGAGCGGCGGCGCGCCGACAAATCCGCGCCGGCGGGGCGCGGGCCGCAATCGGAGGCGCCGCTCCCGCGCCCTTGCGCCGCCGCCGCCCCGGCGCTATATAGGGCCCGACATCACTGGCTCTCGTGGAGAGTGGGTGCCGACCGGCCCCGCTCTTTTTTATTACCCGCAGGACCGCAATGGGTTTCGACCTCAACGAGAAACGCTACATCAAGGAAACCGGGCTCGAGACCCGCATCGCCCGCATCGCCGAGCCGGTCGCCAACGATCTGGGCTACGCGCTGGTGCGCGTGAAGGTCACGCAGGAGAACGGCATGACCCTGCAGATCATGGCCGAGGACGCCGAGGGCCGCTTCACCATCGAGGATTGCGAGCGCCTGTCCAAGGATCTCTCGCCCGTGCTCGACGCCGAGGATCCGATCGACCGCGAGTACCACCTCGAGGTCTCCTCGCCCGGCATCGACCGGCCGCTGGTGCGCGCCCGCGATTTCATCGCCCATGTCGGCGACGAGGCGAAAGTCGAACTCACCGACATGCTCGACGGCCGCAAGCGTTTCCGGGGGCTGATCGCCGCTGCCGACGACGAGAGCGTGACCATCGCCCTGCCCGATGCCGCCAAGGGTACCGACCCCAACCACCGGCTGCCGCTCGCCCTGCTGGCCGAGGCCAAGCTGGTGATGACCGACGCGCTGCTGCACCGGGCGCGCGTCGACCAGGAAGCCTTTCCCATCGACGATGATGCGGACATCGAAACCGTCCTGCTGGATGCAGACGACGTGACCCCCGAGGAGACTGAGTGAATGGCCGTTAGCGCGAACCGACTGGAACTGCTGCAGATCGCCGATGCGGTGGCCCGCGAGAAGTCGATCGACCGCATGATCGTCATCGAATCGATGCAGGACGCCATCGAGAAGGCGGCCAAGACCCGCTACGGCGCCGAGACCAATGTGCGCGCCGAGATCAACCCGCGCACCGGCGAACTCAGGCTGTGGCGGCTGCTCGAAGTGGTCGAGGCCGTCGAGGAATACGGCCGGCAGATCTCCCTCGAGGATGCGCAGCAGCGCAATGCCGCCGCCAAGCTCGGCGATTTCGTCACCGAGCCGCTGCCGCCCATCGAGTTCGGCCGCATCGCCGCCCAGTCGGCCAAGCAGGTGATCGTGCAGAAGGTGCGCGACGCCGAGCGCGACCGCATGTACGAGGAGTATTCGGGCCGCATCGGCGAGATCGTCAACGGCACCGTCAAGCGCGTCGAATACGGCAACGTCATCGTCGATCTGGGCCGGGGCGAGGCCATCATCCGCCGCGACGAACTGATCCCGCGCGAGACCTACCGCTACGGCGACCGCGTGCGCGCCTATATCTACGACGTGCGCCGCGAGCAGCGGGGGCCGCAGATCTTCCTGTCGCGCACGCATCCCCAGTTCATGGCCAAGCTGTTCATGCAGGAAGTGCCGGAGATCTACGACGGCATCATCACCATCCGCTCGATCGCCCGCGATCCGGGCAGCCGCGCCAAGATCGCGGTGACCTCCAACGACAGCTCGATCGACCCCGTCGGCGCCTGCGTCGGTATGCGCGGCAGCCGCGTGCAGGCGGTGGTGGGCGAGTTGCAGGGCGAAAAGATCGACATCATCCCGTGGACCGACAACATCGCCGACCTCGTGGTGTCGGCGTTGCAGCCGGCCGACGTCGCCAAGGTGGTGCTGGATGAGCAGGCCGAGCGCATCGAGGTGGTCGTCCCCGACGAGCAGCTGAGCCTGGCCATCGGCCGGCGCGGCCAGAACGTGAGGCTCGCCAGCCAGCTCATCGGCTGGGACATCGACATCCTCACCGAGCAGGAAGAGTCGGAGCGGCGCCAGAAGGAATTCACCGAGCGTTCGGCCCTGTTCATGAAGGCCCTTGACGTCGACGAGATGGTTGCCCAGCTATTGGCTTCGGAAGGCTTCTCCTCGGTCGAGGAGCTGGCCTACATCGAGCTCGGGGAAATCTCCTCCATCCAGGGCTTCGACGAAGAGACGGCGACCGAGATCCAGAACCGCGCCGCCGAATATCTCGCCAAGCTCGAGGCCGAGCAGGACGCGGAGCGCCGCAAGCTCGGCGTCGCCGACGAGCTCTACGAGATCCCGGGCCTCAATGCCGCCATGCTGGTGGCGCTCGGCCATGACGGCATCAAGACCGTCGAGGACTTCGCCGGCTGCGCCAGCGACGACCTGGTGGGCTGGACCGAACGCAAGGACGGCGAAGTCAAGCGCTTCGACGGCACCTTCAAGGAGTTCCCGGTGAGCCGTGAGGAAGCCGAGGAAATGATCCTCGCCGCGCGCCTCAAGGCGGGCTGGATCACCGAGGCGGACCTCGCCGGGCCGGCCGCGCCGGCCGAGGAAGGAGCGCCCGCCTAGCGGGCGACGCCGCGTCCGGTGCCGCCCAGGCAGGAACTCACCCGGCAATGCGCGCTGACCCGCGAGGTCAAGCCGGTGGCCGACCTCATCCGCTTCGTCGTCTCGCCGGACGGCGCGGTGGTGCCGGACACCGACGCCAGGGCGGAGGGTCGCGGGGTGTGGATCAGCCTCGGCCGCCAGGCCGTGGCCGAGGCGGTGCGCCGCAAGGCGTTCCAGAAGAGCCTCAAGGCCGCGGTGGCGGTGCCTGAGGACCTCGCCGACCTGACCCGCCTGCGCCTCGAGCAGCGGTTCACCCAGGCGCTGTCGATGGCCAGGAAGGCGGGCCAGATCGTGACCGGGGCGACCAAGGTCAAGACGGCGATCGAAGCCGGCGCGGTGATCGCGCTGCTGACGGCGACGGACGCCGCCGCCGATGGGCGGCAGAAGCTGGCGGGCGCGCTCAGGGGCTACACCCTGGCCGCCCGCGAGGCCGGGATGGAGCCGGAAGAGGCGCCCCACCTGGAATTGCTCGATTCGGACCAATTGGGTTTGGCACTCGGGCTGGAAAATGTGATACATGCTGCCCTCGTCAAAGGGGCGGCAGCGGAAGCGGCACTGAAACGGGCCGAAAGACTGGCCCGTTATCTTGCCAATTGACACGAGTTTTCGAGGAAGAGACGCGAGTACATGGCTGACAACGACGACAAGCGCGGCGACGACGCAAGCGCTGGCGGCAAGAAGACCCTGACCCTGAAGGGTGCTCCCAATCTGGGGGGCCGCCCCGGCGTGTCGCGCTCGTCGCGCACGGTGGTGGTCGAGAAGCGGACCCGCGTCGTGCGCCCGGGGGCACCGGGCTTCGGCACCGGCGCCGCGCCGCGCCCGCATCCGAGCCAGCCCCAGTCCGCGCCGCAGCAGCGTCAGCCGTTCCGCGGCCCGCCGCCTTCGGTCCGGACCTCGACCGGCCTGACCTCGAGCGAGAATGATGCGCGCCAGCGCGTCCTGCGCGAAGCGGCGGCTCGCGCCGCCGCCGACAACGAGCGCTTCGCCCAGGAAGAAGCCCGCCGCATCGAGGAAGAAAAGCGCCGCCGCGAGATTCGCGAGCAGGCCGAGCGCGAGGAGGCGGCCCGGGCCCAGGCCAAGGCCGACGAAGCCGCGGCCGTCGTGACGCCCGAGCAGGCACCCGCCCCCGCCGCCAT
>NZ_DASWVV010000049.1:0-16921 GCF_036406155.1 Devosia sp.
ACCAGCGCGCGGCCCAGGCAGGCGAACAGGCCGTCGGCGCCCTGCGCGCACGCGGCGAGGCGCGGGCCGGCCACGATGGCTGCCGTCCCCGCCACGGCGATGACGGCGACGGCCAGCGCGGCCAGGTAGGTCCTGCGCCCCTGCAATGGCGACGGCTCGGCCAGTTCCACCCTCCCGGTACACCGGGGCGAACCGCCGCCAGAGAGGGGTTCAGGCCGCCGTCCGCGCCTCGGTCTTCATCAGTTTGTAGGTAATGGACTCATAGAGCGCCTCAAATGAGGCATCAATGATGTTGGGGCTGACGCCGATGGTGTACCAGCGCTCGCCGCTGCCGTCGCGGCTTTCCACCAGCACGCGCGTGATGGCGCCGGTGCCGCCGTCGAGGATACGCACCTTGAAGTCGACGAGTTCGAGGTCGCCGATGCTGTCCGAGTACTTGCCGAGGTCCTTGCGCAGGGCGAGGTCGAGGGCGTTCACCGGCCCGTTGCCTTCGGCCACGGACATCAGCCGCTGCCCGCCGACGCGGATCTTGACCACCGCCTCGGTGACGGTGATCTGCTCGCCGCGCGCGTTGTGGCGCCGTTCGACGCTGGTGCGGTAGCTCTCGACGTCGAAGAAATCGGGCAGCGTACCGAGCACCTGATGGGCGAGGAGGACGAAGGACGCGTCGGCTCCGTCGTAGGAATAGCCGCGGGATTCGCGCTCCTTGACCACGCGCAGGAGCTTTTCGAGGCGCGGGTCGTCCTTGGCGAGGACGATGCCATGGCGCTTGAGCGCGGTCAGCAGGTTGGAGCGCCCGGCCTGCTGGCTCACCATGATGGAGCGCTCGTTGCCCACCAGTTCGGGCGGAATGTGCTCGTAGGTCGTGAAGTCCTTGGCGAGCGCGGAAGCGTGGATGCCGGCCTTGGTGGCGAAGGCGGACGCACCGACATACGGCGCCTGCCGGGCCGGGGCGCGGTTCAGCAGTTCGTCGAAGGTACGCGACACCGAAGTGAGCCGGCCCAGCTGCTCATGCGTCACGCCGATCTCGAAGCGGTCGGCGAAGCCGGGCTTGAGCATCAGCGTCGGGATCAGCGTCACCAGGTTGGCATTGCCGCAACGTTCGCCGATGCCGTTGAGCGTGCCCTGGATCTGCCGCACGCCGGCGCGCACGGCCGCCAGCGAATTGGCGACGGCCTGGCCGGTATCGTCGTGGGCGTGGATGCCCAGCCGGTCGCCGGGGGCGACCTTGAGCACGTCGCCGACGATCGCCTCGATCTCGGCCGGCATGGTGCCGCCATTGGTGTCGCACAGGACGATCCAGCGCGCGCCCGCGTCGAGCGCGGTTCTCACGAAGGCCAGTGCGTAGGCGGCGTTGGCCTTGTAGCCGTCGAAGAAGTGCTCGCAGTCGACCAGCACCTGCTTGCCGCAAGCGACCCCCGCCAGCACCGTCTCGCGCAGGTTGTGCAGGTTCTGCTCGGGCGTGATTTCCAGCGCCACCTCGACCTGCTTGTCCCACGCTTTGGCGACGAAGCAGGCCGCGTCGGCGTGGCTGTTGAGGATGGCCTGCACGCCCGGGTCGTTGCCGACCGAGCGCCCGGAGCGCTTGGTCATGCCGAAAGCGGTGAAGGTCGCGGCCCGGGTGCGCTTATGCTCGAAGAACGCCGTGTCGACGACATTGGCGCCCGGATAGCCGCCCTCGATATAGTCGACGCCAAGCTCCTCGAGCAGCGCCGTCACCGAGATCTTCTCCTCGAGCGAGAACTCGATGCCGGCGGTCTGCGCGCCGTCGCGCAGCGTGGTGTCGAAGAGGTAGAGGCGTTCCTTGCTCATTACTCGCTACTCGCTTGCCGCCGGCGGCGGCCAGTTGGTCGTGTCCTGGTCGGGGTGTTGGTAGGACTTGAGGATGGCGCGCAGGTCGCGCTCCTCGTCGGTGGCGCCCAGCGGCTCTTCCACCAGTTCGTCGTAGTGCGCGAACACCGGGTGGCGGTTGTCGCGCGCGAATTCAACCGTCGGCATGATGGCATCGGGCCGATCGAACGAACCGATGGTCAAGGACGGGCCGTGGCCGTCGATCTGGTAGGTGAGCGGCGTGCCGCACCTGTTGCAGAAGCCGCGCCGCACATGGGCCGAGCTCCGGAAATGGCTGGGCTGGCCGCGCGTCCACTGCACCGGGGCGGCAAAGCTCGCGAACGGCGCCATGAAATTGCCCAGCGCCTTCTGGCACATGCGGCAATTGCAGATGGAAGCGTGGCGCACCGGTCCCTCGACCCGGTAGCGCACCGCGCCGCACTGGCAACCGCCGGTGAACATCTCGCTCATATGAATTCACTCCCGGCGAAACGGTCCGTCGCCATCACCAGATGGTGCAGGATGCCGGGCTGCGAGAACGAGTGCCCGGCCCCCTCCACCATGACGAACTCGGCCTCCGGCCAGGCCCGGTGCAGTTCCCACGCGGTCGTCGCCGGACAGGCGATGTCGTAGCGGCCCTGCACGATGACGGCGGGGATGTCGCGCAGCCTGCCGGCGTCGCGCAGCAGTTGCCCCTCCTCGAGCCAGCCGCCATGCACGAAATAATGGTTCTCGATGCGGGCAAACGCCAGCGCATAGTCGTCGGCGTAGAAGGCATTGCTGACCTCGGGCTCGGGCAGCAGCGTGATGGTCTCGCCCTCCCACTGCGACCACGCCTTGGCCGCCGCCAGCCGGGCCGCGGCGTCGTCCCCGGCGAGGCGCCGGCGATAGGCGGCCATGAGATCGTCGCGTTCGGCCTCGGGAATGGGGGCGATGAAGCGCTCCCATTTGTCAGGGAACAGCAGCGAGGCGCCGTGCTGGTAGTACCACAGCAATTCGCTGCGCCTGAGGGTGAAGATGCCGCGCAGCACCAGTTCGCTGACCCGTTCCGGGTGCGCCTGGGCGTAGGCCAGGGCGAGCGTCGATCCCCAGGAGCCGCCGAACACCAGCCACTGCTCTGCACCGACCATCTGGCGCAGCCGCTCGATGTCGGCGACCAGGTGCCAGGTGGTGTTGGCCTCGAGGGAGGCGAAGGGCGTGGACCTGCCGCAGCCGCGCTGGTCGAACAGCAGCACGTCGTAGCGCGCCGGGTCGAAGGCGCGGCGCTGGCTCGGCATCAGCCCGCCGCCGGGGCCGCCATGCAGGAACACCGCCGGCTTCGCGCCGCGCGTGCCGACGCGCTCCCAGTAGACCGAGTGGCCGTCGCCGACATCGAGATGGCCCACCGCGTAGGGCTCGATCTCCGGGTAGAAGCTGCGCAGTTCGGTCACGATGAGGTCCTCTTCAGGCGCGGCCGCGCCGCGGCGCTATTCGGCCGCATGGCACACCGCCTCGATGTTGTTGCCGTCCGGGTCGAGCACGAAGGCGCCGTAGTAGTTGGGGTGGTAGTGGGCGCGCAGGCCCGGGGCGCCGTTGTCGCGGCCGCCCATCGACAGCGCCACCGAGTAGAAGGCGTTGACCTCGGCCCGGCTGGAAGCGGTGAAGGCCACGTGGGCGTCGCCGCGCGCCTCCCTGCCGTTGCTGATCCAGAAGCTCGGGCGGCCCTTGCCGAAGCCGGCGACGCGGTCGCGGCCCACGCTGAAATCGGCGAGCAGTTCGATGCCGAGCGTCGCCAGCGTCTCGCGATAGAAATCCCGGGCCCGCTCGAAATCGGCGACCTTGAGGCCGACATGGTCGATGACGGCGCTCATCGCTTCACCTCCCAGGTGGTGACGCGCTCACCGGCTTCGTTCTTCGCATCCTTGAGCTGGATGCCCTGCTCGAGCAGTTCGGCGCGGATGCGGTCCGCTGTCGCGAAGTCCTTGGCGTTGAGAGCGGCGAGGCGGGCCGCAATTGCCGCGTCGACTGCTTGGACATCGGCGACGTCAGCGGCAAAGGGATCCTTCGCAAAGCCGAGTGCCCTCAGGGTTGGCCCGAGACTTCGGAAGTCTCCCACTTTGTAGAGTTGATGCAGCGCAGCTATGGCCCGAGGCGTGTTGAGGTCATCGGACAGTGCATCCAGGACGCTACACTCGACCGCCTCATCGTTGCCTTCCATGAACTCTGGGTGGCTCCAGAAGCCGCTGAGCAAATTTCTTGCCTCCTCCAAGCGCGCCACCGAGAAGTCGATCGGTTCGCGATAGTGCGTCATCAGCATGGCCAGCCGCAGCACCTCGCCCGGCCATTTCCGCCCGCCGAACTTGTCCGTGTTCAGCAGGTCGCTGATGGTGACGAAGTTTCCCTCGGACTTGGCCATCTTGCGGCCTTCGACCTGCAGGAAGCCGTTGTGCATCCACACCTGCGCCATCATCGCCGTGTCGTGGGCGCAGCGCGACTGCGCCAGTTCGTTCTCGTGGTGCGGGAAGGCCAGGTCGATGCCGCCGCCGTGGATGTCGAACACCTCGCCCAGGTGCTTCTCGCTCATTGCCGAGCATTCGATGTGCCAGCCCGGCCGGCCCCTGCCCCACGGGCTGTCCCAGCCCGGCTCCTCGGGCGTCGACGGCTTCCACAGCACGAAATCCATGGGGTCGCGCTTGTAGGGCGCCACCTCGACGCGAGCACCGGCCAGCATCTCGTCGAGCGAGCGCCGCGACAGCTTGCCGTATTCGACTTCGCCGTTGCTCCTGAAGCTCTTGACGTCGAACAGCACGTGCCCGTCGGCGGGGTAGGCGTGCCCCTTGTCGACCAGCGTCGTGATCATGGCGATCATTTCGGCGATGTGCTCGGTCGCCCGCGGCTGCACCGTCGGCTCCAAGCAACCCAACGCCTTCACGTCGGCCTGGAACTGCGCATTGGTCGTCTCGGTGACCTTGCGGATGGCCTCGTTGAGCGGCAGGTCGGGATAGTCGCGCGCCGCCCGGGCGTTGATCTTGTCGTCGACGTCGGTGATGTTGCGCACATAGGTGACGTGCTCGGCGCCATACAGATGCCGCAGCAGCCGGAACAGCACGTCGAAGACGATGACCGGGCGGGCATTGCCGATATGGGCGAAGTCGTAGACGGTCGGGCCGCATACATACATGCGCACATTGGCCGGATCGAGCGGGGTGAACTCCCCCTTCGCCCGGGTCAGCGTGTTGTACAGTTTCAGCGTTGCCTTGCCGGACGCCATTGCAGCCCCTTTTGACCAGACACGTTCAGGCGCTGGCAACGGGCTCTTCGGGTCGATCGAACTTGGGGATGAAGAAAACCGCGCCGCCAGCAGATGCCTAGCGGATAATGATGCAGCCGATAATGCAGATTGCGTTGCCGGTTTTCATGGCGCGCAATCTGACCGCAAGCGGCCGGGAAATCAAGGGGCACGTCACCGGGGCGAAAAGCGGCGGCCGGCACCGCCGGAACTTCCCGCCCGCTGCCGGGTTCCGGGAGCGCGGCCCGGGCCGCCGCCCGGCCACAAATGGGATTCACCCGCCGGACGATTATGCTAAGAGGTCTCCGTTCGGGCGCATTGACGCGCTAGGCCGGTGCCGGAGAAGTGAGCCAGCCATGTTGCGTGCGACGAAATTGCTGTCCCGGGGCCTGCTCGCGCTGGCAGCGGCGCTGGCGATGCTCACGCTGGACATCGCGGCGGCCTACGCCCAGTCGAACAGCTGCACGCGCCTGTTCGCCACCCTCGACACGCTCGAACGCAACCCGGATTTCCGCAGCGCCGCCGCCGGCAACGACAACCTGCGCCAGCTCGAGCGGCAGTTGCAGAGCTTCGAGAGCCGCTATATCCGCGACGGCTGCAACGACGATGCCAAGGCCCGCCGCCGGCTGACGCCGGAATGCCGGGCGCTGGCGCGCGAGATCAATGCCGGGCGCAAGGACTACGCCAACCTGTCCCAGGCGGTGCAGACCGGCAACGCCATCGCCCAGCAGCGCGAGGCGGTGCTGCAGGAGATCGCCCGCTTCGGCTGCGGCGGCGGCCGCTCGCGCGCCAGGGTGCAGGCCGACGAGGGCAATCGCGGCAATCTGTTCGACCAGCTGTTCGGGGCGCTGTCCGACACGTTCGACGGCGAGGGCGGCTTTCGCGAGGAAGAGTGGAACCCGTGGGGGAACTACCACACGGTGCGCACGCTGTGCGTCAGGAAGAGCGACGGCTTCTACTGGCCGATCAGCTATTCGACGCTGACCGACTACCTGCCCAACGATGCCGACCAGTGCGCCCAGCAATGCCCGGGCACCGAGGTCGAGCTCTACTACTACGACAACCCCGGCCAGGAAGTGGAGCAGATGGTCAACATGTGGGGGGAGCCCTACACGGCGCTGCCCACCGCCTTCCTGTTCCGCACCCAGTTCGACAAGTCAATCTCGTGCAAGCCGGCGACCGACTACGGCTCCATCCAGCTGGTGGCCGCGGGCGATGGCGGCCAGATGCGACCCTACATCCAGTATAATGGGCTGAGCTTTCCGCTGCCGCTGCGCGATCCGCGCCGGCAGGCCAACGTGACGGCAGCACCGCTGCAGGTGGCGGACTACGTGAGCGTTCCCCTGCCCCGCCGCCGGCCGGCGGCCCCGGGCGAAGCGCCGCGGGTGGTCCCCGTGGCGCCGGCCGCCAGCGATACGACGCTGCGTATCGTCCAGTTCGGCGACAAGCGCGTCAGGATAGTCGGTCCAGACACGCCTTACGCCCTAGCAGCGGCAGCAGGGACCTGAGTTCCGGTCCGTCGTGGCGGCCGGTCAGTGCCAGCCGCAGCGGCATGTACAGGGACTTGCCCTTGCGGCCGGAGGCCTGCTTCAGCGCAGTCGTCCATGCCCCCCAGGTGTCCTGGTCCCAGGGTTCTGGCGGCAGCGCCTCGCGGGCGAGGGCGATGAAGGCGCGGTCCTCGGGGGCGATCTCGGGGGCGACCGGCCCGTGCACGAGCCGCGCCAGTTCGCCGATGTCGTCGAAGCGGCGCAGGTTGTCGCGCAGCGCCAGCCATAGCGGCTCGCCGGCGAGGCCGAGGGCGGCCAGCCGCGGCCGCGCCACGTCGTAGGGCATGGTGTGCAGGATGCGGGCGTTGAGCCCGTCGAGTTCGGCCGGATCGTAGCGCGCCGGGCCGTGCGAGATCATCGACAGGTCGAGCTTGCGGGCAATCGCGACGAGGTCCGGATAGGGCTCGATGGGCAGGCTGGTGCCGGTGAGCACGGCGACGATGGCGACCGCCAGCGGCTCGTAGCCTTCGGCCCGCAATTCGCCCAGCGACAGCGAACCGATGCGCTTGGACAGCCCCTCCCCGCCCGCGCCGGTGAGCAGGTTGTGATGGGCGAAGCGCGGCACGGGGCCGCCCAGCGCTTCGAAGATCTCGATCTGGGTGCCGGTGTTGGAGACGTGGTCCTCGCCGCGGATCACGTGGGTGATGCCGAGGTCGATGTCATCGACCACGGAGGGCAGCGTGTACAGGTAGGTGCCGTCCTCGCGCACCAGCACCGGATCGGACATGGAGGCGGTGTTGACCGTCTGTTCGCCCTTGATCATGTCGTCGAAGCGCACCGGCTCGCCGTCGAGCAGGAAGCGCCAGTGCGGCTTGCGGCCCTCGGCTTCGTACTGGCGCTTCTGGTCCTCGCTGAGGCTGAGCGCGGCGCGGTCGTAGATCGGCGGCTTGCCCTGGGCCCGCGCCCGCATGCGCTTGCGGTCGAGCTCGTTCTCGGTTTCGTAGCAGGGATAGAGCCTGCCGCTGGCGATCAGCCGGTCACGCGCCGCATCGTAGAGGGCGGTGCGGTCGGACTGGCGCACCTTGAACGTCGGCGTGATGCCGAGCCAGGCGAGGTCCTCCTCGATGCCGCGGGCGAATTCCTCGGTGGAACGGGCGGTGTCGGTGTCGTCGAGGCGCAGCACGTAGGTGGCCGAATGCGACAGCGCGAACAGCCAGTTGAGCAGCGCCGGCCGGGCGTTGCCCAAATGCAGCCGTCCCGTCGGCGACGGCGCGTAGCGGACGATGGTGGTCATTCGACGCCCTGCCGCTTCAGCCCGGGGAGCGGCGCGGCCGGCGGGTGCGACCCGCTGTCGTCGCGGTAGCCGTTGGTGATCGGGTATTTCCGCCCGAGCCCGAGCGCCTTCTTCGTCATCTTCACTCCGGGCGCCGCCTGGCGGCGCTTGAACTCGGCGAGGTAGAGCAGCTTCTCCACGCGCTTGACCGTGGCGAGGTCGAAGCCGCGGGCCACCACCTCGCGCACCGACAGTTCCTCCTCGACCAGCCCCTCGAGGATGGCGTCGAGCACCGGATAGGGTGGCAGGCTGTCCTGGTCGGTCTGGTTGGGCCTGAGCTCGGCGCTCGGCGCCTTGTCGATGATCGCCTGCGGGATCACCTCGCCGGCGGGCCCGAGGCAATCCCCGGGCATATGCGCGTTGCGCCAGGCGGCGAGGCGGTAGACCTGCATCTTGAGCAGATCCTTGAGCGGGTTGAAGCCGCCATTCATGTCGCCGTACAGCGTGGCGTAGCCCACCGCCATCTCCGACTTGTTGCCGGTGGTGACGAGGAGCGAGCCGAACTTGTTGGAGACGGCCATCAGCACCACGCCGCGCAGGCGCGACTGCAGGTTCTCCTCGGTGATGTCCGGCAGCCGATCGCGAAACAGGGGCTCGAGTTCGGCGTTGACGGCGTCGACCGGGCTGCCGATGGGCACCACGTCGTAGCGCACGCCCAGGCGCTCGGCGCAGGCCTTGGCGTCGGCGAGGCTGGCTTCCGACGTGTAGCGGTAGGGCAGCATCAGGCAATGCACGTTCTCGGGGCCGAGCGCATCGGTCGCCATCGCCGCCACCACGGCGCTGTCGATGCCGCCCGAGAGCCCGAGCACGACGGTGCGGAAGCCGTTCTTGTGGACGTAGTCGCGCAGGCCGAGCACGCAGGCACGCCACGGGGTCTCGTCCACCGAGGGCAGGTCGCGCACGACGCCGTCGACGCAGCGCCAGCCATTGTCCGTGTTGTGCCAGTCGGAGACGATGAAATCGGGCTCGAAGCTGCGGCCCTGCAGCGCCAGCCGGCCGCCCGGCTCGATGGCGAAGGAGGCGCCGTCATAGACCAGTTCGTCCTGGCCGCCGACCTGGTTGAGATAGAGCATCGGCACGTTGTCCTCGCGCACGCGGTCCTTGACCAGGCGCTTGCGGGTGTCCTGCTTGTTGCGCCAGTAGGGCGAGCCGTTGGGGCAGAGCAGCAGGCGGGCGCCGTTGTCGACCAGGTGCGCACACACCTCGGCGTGCCAGATGTCCTCGCAGATGGGCACGCCGATCGACACGCCCTTGATCGTCAGCGGTTCGGCAAGCGGCCCGGAGGCGAAGTAGCGCTTCTCGAAGAAGACGTCGTCGTTGGGCAGTTCGCGCTTGAAGCGGGCAGCGACGATCTCGCCGTCTTCGGCCAGCACCACGGCGTTGTAGAGCAGCCCGTCGTGCTGCCAGACGGTGGGCAGCAGCAGGCTCACATTCGTGCCCCGCGTCGCTGCCGCCAGCTCCCGCGCCGCCGCCATGGCATCGGCGACGAACTGCGGCTTGAGCAGCAGGTCCTCGGGGAAGTAGCCCGTGAGGAACAACTCGGGCAGCAGCAGGATGTCGGCCCCGGCCGCCGCCGCGTCGGCCAGCGCCTTGCGGCCAAGCTCACGGTTCGCGGCGAGCGCCCCGACCACGGGATTGAGCTGCGCCAGCGCGATGCGAAGTCGATCGGTCATCAGGGGTCCCGCCAATGCGGGCAAGACTTAGCTGCTCGCCCCGGCAAGGGCAAGGTCGCCGACCCGGTCTCAGACGGCGGCGCGCGCACTGCGCGCCGGGCGCTGGGCGCGGATCTCCTCGGCCACGAGGAAGGCGAGTTCCAGCGACTGGCTGGCGTTGAGCCGGGGGTCGCAATAGGTGTGGTAGCGGTCCTGCAGCGCCGCCTCGGTGATGGCCGCGACGCCGCCGCCCACGCATTCGGTGACGTCGTCGCCGGTCATCTCGATATGGATGCCGCCGGCATAGGTGCCCATCTCGCGGTGCACCTGGAAGAAGCTCCGCACCTCGGACAGGACGCGGTCGAACGGCCGTGTCTTGAAGCCGGTCGAGGCCTTGATGGTGTTGCCGTGCATGGGATCGGAGCACCACACCACGGTGCGCCCGGCACGCTGCACGGTCTCGATCAGGCGCGGCAGGTAGTCCGCGATCTTGTCGGCGCCGAAGCGGCCGATCAGGGTGATCCGGCCCGGCTCGTCCTGCGGGTTGAGCCGGTCGAGCAGGCGCAGCAGTTCTTCGCCGGAAAGGCTCGGCCCGCACTTGATGCCGATCGGGTTGCGGATGCCGGAGAAATACTCGACATGCGCCGCATCGGGCTGGCGCGTCCGGTCGCCGATCCACAGCATGTGCCCGGATGTCGCGTACCAGTCGTTGGTGATGGAGTCGCGGCGCGTCAGCGCCTCCTCATAGCCGAGCAGCAGCGCCTCGTGGCTGGTGTAGAAGTGCGTCTGCCGCAGCGCCGGGGTGTTTTCGGGGGTGAGGCCCAGCGCGCCCATGAACGTGATGGCATCGTCGATCTTGTGCGCCAGCGCCTCGAACCGGGGATAGGCGGTGGACTCCTTCATGAAGCCCATGGTCCACTCGTGCACGCGGGCCAGGTTGGCGTAGCCGCCGCTGGCGAAGGCGCGCAGCAGGTTCAGCGTCGCCGCCGACTGCCGGTAGGCCAGCAGCAGCCTTTCCGGGTCGGGCACGCGTGCCTCCGCCGTAAAGGCGATGTCGTTGACGATGTCGCCGCGATAGCTGGGCAGCGTCATCTCGCCGACCGTCTCGGTGTCGGCCGAGCGCGGCTTGGCGAACTGGCCGGCGATGCGCCCGACCTTGACCACCGGCTTGGAGGCGCCGTGCGTCAGCACGATCGCCATCTGCAGGAAGACGCGGAAGAAATCGCGGATGTGGTCGGCGCCGTGCTCGGCGAAGCTCTCGGCGCAGTCACCGCCCTGCAGCAGGAAGGCCTCGCCCCTTGCCACGTCGGCAAGCTGGGCCTTGAGCTCCCGCGCCTCGCCGGCAAAGACCAGCGGCGGGAACTTTGCCAGTTGCGCCTCGACGCTGGCGAGCCTGGCCACATCCGGGTACTGGGGGACCTGCGAGATGGGCTTTTCTCTCCAGCTCTGCGGTGTCCAGGCGGTCATGGTGTGCTGCTCGTACTCGAAACGCGTGCGTTGGCGCGGTCTAGCAAGGCGGCGCGGCCCTGCCAAGACACAATCGGGCCAGCGAGCCGGCCAGCCGCACCCTAGAGCTTGACGCCCCCGCGGTAGCGGTGGGTCGGCGCCCGGAAGGTGACCAGCTCCTCCGCCGCCGTGGGATGCATGGCGACGGCGCGGTCGAAATCGGCCTTGGTCGCCCCCATGGTCATGGGGACGGTGACCAACTGGATGATCTCGGCGGCCCCCGGGCCGAGGACATGGCAGCCCATCACCCTGCCACCGCCGGCGGCCGTGATCAGCTTCGTCACCATGCGCTCGGACCGATCCGACAGCGTGTTGATCATCGGCCGGAAGCGGGCGATGTAGACGTCGATGTCGCCGTGCGTGGCGGCCTCCGCCTCGGTCAGGCCGATGCTGGCGACCTCGGGCTCGGCGAACACGGCGGTGCCGATCAGCGAATGGTCGACGGCGGTGGGGTTGTTGTTGAACACGGTTTCCGCAAAGGCCGCGCCTTCGCGGATGGCGACCGGGGTCAGGGCCGAGCGCCCGGTGACGTCGCCGACCGCGTAGATCGACGGGTTGGACGTCCGCGAATACTTGTCGACGGCAATGAAGCCGTCTTCCGTCAGGTCCACCCCCGCCGCCTCGAGCCCGTAGCCCTCGACATTCGGGCGCCGGCCGGTGGCGAACATCACGGCTCCGAACGGCGCCTCCACCTCGTCGCTGAAGCTGACGAGGATGTCGCTGCCGGACCGGCGCAGGCTGCGCACCTGGGTCGCGTAGATCAGCCGGATGCCGCGCGCCTGGAGGCCCGCACTCATCCCCTGCCGCATGTCCTCGTCGAAGCCGCGCAGCACGCAGTCGCCGCGATAGACGATGGTCGTGTCGACCCCGAGCCCGGCGAAGATGGTGGCGAACTCGGCCGCGATGTAGCCGCCGCCCTCGATCAGGATCGAGCGCGGCAATTGCTGCAGATGGAACGCCTCGTTGGAGGTGAACCCCAGTTCCGCCCCCGGGATGTCGGGGATGAAGGGATGGCCGCCGGTGGCGATGAGGATGGTCCCCGCCTCGAGCACGCGGCCGGACGCCGCCAGTTGCACGCGATTGCCGTCCAGCAGGATGCCGCGATCACGGATGACTTCGGCGCCCGGCTTCTCCAGCGCCGCGACATAGGCGGCCTCGAGGCGGGCGATCTCCTTGTCCTTGTTGGCGACGAGCGTCGGCCAGTCGAAGCCGGCCTCGACCGACCAGCCGAAGCTGGCGGCCACGTCGAACATGTCGGCGAAGCGGCTGGCATAGACGAAGAGCTTCTTGGGCACGCAGCCGCGGATGACGCAGGTGCCGCCGACCCGGTACTCTTCGATGACGGCCACCTTTGCCCCGTACCCGGCCGCGAGGCGCGCGGCGCGCACCCCGCCGGAGCCGCCGCCGATCACCACCAGGTCGAACTTGTCCGTCACTCGTGCCTCCTGGTGCCGCGGGCGGCCCCCCGCCCGGCAAAAAAAGACCCCGCGCAGCGCGGGGTCCGGTCCGTGGCGCCGACCGTCGCCTCAGACGTCGTAGCCGGCGGCCTTGAGCTCGGCCCGCACCTTGGCGAAGAACTCGGTCTTGAGGTTGGCCTCGAAGACATCCATCACCGTCTGCAGGCTCTGGTTGAGCGTCGCGTTGGCGGTGGCCAGCTTGGCCCCGACCGGAGATTCGTAGAAGGCGACGATTTGCTGCAGCTCTTCCATGGAGAAGGTCAGGGCATAGACGCGCGCAAACTCATTGAGAAGGTCACCCTTCTTGCCCTTGTACTCGGCGAGGGTCTTGCTGATGGCGTCGTCCACCGGCTTGGTGATCTCGGGGTTCTGCTTGATGATGGTGCGCATGGTCTCGACCGCGGTCTTCACCAGCGACACCTCGTAGATGCCGGACTTGTCGGTCAGGTCGACATATTTGCGGGCCACCGCCAGGTGCTCGGGCGCCAGTTCCTGGGCGGCGGCAGGCACAACGGCGAACAGGCTCGCCAGCGACAGCAGCGCGGCCGCCAGCAGCGACGTGCGCGTCTTCAGGGAGGTCATGGTGTTCTTGCTCACGGTTTCGATTTTCATCCCACTAGATGCCGGGTGACGGCTACCCCGTCAGGCATCGACTATACTCACTCCGTCGGGCCCGGCCACATAGGCCCGCCTGCACAGATCGAGGAAAAGCCCGTGCTGCACCACGCCCGGGATCTCGAGAAGCGCGGCGGAAAGCGCTTCTGGCTCCGAAATGCGGCCAAATAAAGCATCGAGGATGTAGTGGCCGCCGTCGGTCACGAACGGGGTTCCGTCGCTGCGCAGGCGCTGCTCCAGCCTGCCTTCGGCGGCATTCTCCGCCAGCACGGCCTCGAGCCGCCGCCGGGTCGCGCCGAGGCCGAAGATGTTGACCTCGATCGGCAGCGGGAAATGGCCCAGCCGGGGCACCAGCTTGGACTGGTCGGCAATGACGATCATGCGTTCGGAGGCGTCGGCCACGATCTTTTCGCGCAGCAGCGCCCCGCCCCCGCCCTTGATCAGGGACAGCCGCGGCCCGATCTCGTCGGCACCGTCGACGGTCAGGTCGAGTTGCGGCGTCGCGTCGAGGTCGGTCAGGGGGATGGCGAGGCTGCGGGCCTGCGCCGCCGTCGCCTCGGACGTGGGAACGCACAGGACCTGCAGGCCCTCGGCCACCCTTGCGCCGAGCAGGTCGACGAAGTGGCGCGCGGTTGATCCCGTGCCCAACCCCAGCCGCATGCCCGGCCTTACCTCCTCCAGCGCGGCGGCGGCGGCCGCGCGCTTCTGATTCTCGCTCACTTCCACCTCCGAAGGCCGTTCGCCGGACCTGCTAGGAGCGGTGCGCCAGCCTGTCAACCGCTCCTCCTCACGCATTGGTGAACAGGAAAGTAGCATGTTGGCAACACAATGTGGCGTAGTCGCTTAAACTGTGACTGAATCGTGGCGCAGCGCTCTTTCGCGACCGATTCAAACGAGTTAAGCAACCATCACCCCTGCGACGGTTTGTCCGGGGCATCCTGTCTGAGGCGCAGTCTGGCACATGTACACCCGTAGGACCGCATTGGCCGCCGCGGCGGCGGCATTGATCTCCCTGGCGACGGCGGCCCCCGCCGCCGCCGCGCGCGTCTTCAACCCCGACACGAGCCTGTGGGAAGAGCCCAGCGTGGTGGCGAAGCGCAACCGGCGCGGCAGCCCGATCCAGCGGGAAGTGGTGGCCTACGAGACCAAGCTCAAGCCCGGCTCCATCGTGGTCGAGACCAGCGAGCGCCGGCTGTATTTCGTGCTGCCCGAAGGCAAGGCCATCCGCTACGGCATCGGCGTCGGCCGCGACGGCTTCCGCTGGTCCGGCACCCACCGCATCACCCGCACGGCCGAGTGGCCGGGCTGGACGCCGCCCGCCGCCATGCGCAAGCGCGTGCCCGACCTGCCCGCCTACATGCCCGGCGGCCCCAACAACCCGCTCGGCGCCCGGGCGCTGTATATCGGCTCGACCCTGTACCGCATCCACGGGACTTCCGAACCGTGGACGATCGGCCAGGCGGTGTCGTCGGGCTGCATCCGCCTCACCAACGAGGACGTGACCGACCTTTACGAGCGCGTGAAGGTCGGAGCGCTGGTCGTCGTCCGGCCGTAGCCGCGACCTCCGATGTATCGGCCGGGCCGGTCTTTCGACCGGCCCTGCTGTTTGATCTGCATCCATTGCGCGGCTTCGCCGAGGCACTATGATCGCGCCATGGCGATTACCCTGCTCCAGCAAGCCGATACCGTGCCGCGCGGCGGCGCCCCCCTAATCGACCGCTACGGCCGGCACATCACCTACCTGCGCGTCTCGGTGACCGACCGCTGCGACTTCCGCTGCACCTACTGCATGGCCGAGGACATGCAGTTCCTGCCCAAGCGCGACATCCTCTCCTTCGAGGAAATCGACACCATCGTCGCCGCCTTCGTGGCCCGGGGCGTGAAGAAGGTGCGCCTTACCGGCGGCGAACCGCTGGTGCGACGCGACATCATGGCGCTGGTCGACACCATCGGCGCGCATCTGGGGGCGGGGCTGGACGAACTCACCCTCACCACCAACGGCAGTCAGCTGCGGCGCTTCGCCGGGCACCTGGCGCAGGCCGGGATCAAGCGCCTCAACGTCTCGCTCGATACGCTCGATCCACAGCGCTTCGCCGACATCACCCGGCGCGGGCGCATGGCCGACGTCCTTGCCGGGATCGAGGCCGCCGATGCCGCCGGGCTCAAGATCAAGATCAACATGGTCGCCATGCGCGGCGTCAACGAGGACGAGATCGAGCCCATGATCCGCTGGGCGCATGGCCGCGGCTACGGGCTGACCCTGATCGAGGGGATGCCGCTGGGTGAAGTCGGCATCGACCGCGTCGACACCTACCTGCCGCTCAAGCAGTTGCGCGAGGACCTGCGCCGCCGCTTCACG
This sequence comes from Devosia sp., assembly GCF_036406155.1. Taxonomy (GTDB): domain Bacteria; phylum Pseudomonadota; class Alphaproteobacteria; order Rhizobiales; family Devosiaceae; genus Devosia_A. Next base: position 15,508 of record NZ_DASWVV010000049.1, read on the forward strand.
CTGGAGCCCACCGACCACCGCACCGGCGGGCCGGCCCGCTACGACCGGGTGGCCGAAACCGGGGGCCTCATCGGCTTCATCACGCCGATGAGCCACAATTTCTGCGAGAGCTGCAACCGCGTGCGGCTGACCGCCACCGGCCAACTCTACCTGTGCCTGGGGCAGGAAGACATGGTGGACCTCCGGGTCGCCCTGCGCGAGGGCGGCGCCGAAGCGCTGGACGCCGCGCTCGACCGGGCCATGGCGATCAAGCCCAAGGGGCACGATTTCGTGCTCGACCGCACCCACGCGGGCCCGGCGCTGCAGCGCCACATGAACGTGACCGGCGGCTGACGGCGGCGCGTCCGCCCTACTTGTCGTCGTCGCTGACGATGGCGAATTCGAGCGGCAGCGCCGTCGTGTACTTGATCTGCCCCATGGCAAAGGACGAACTGACGTCGCTCAGCGCGATCTTCGAGATCAGCTTCTTGTAGAACGCGTCATAGGCGGCGATATCCGGCACCACCACCCGCAGCAGATAGTCGACGTCGCCGCTCATGCGGTAGAATTCGACCACCTCGTTCAGGTCCTCCACCACGGACGAGAACTTGCGCATCCAGGCGTCATTGTGCTCGTTGGTGCGCACCGAGACGAAGACGGTGACACCGGCATTGACCTTGACGGGATCGAGGACAGCAACCCTTGCCCGGATGACGCCGTCTTCTTCCATCTTCTGGATCCGGCGCCAGCACGGGGTCGTCGACAACCCCACCTTGCGGCCGATTTCGGCGACGGGTGTGGTGGCATCCTTCTGCAGGAGGGAGAGAATCTTGCGGTCGATCTTGTCCAAAGCGAGTATTTGCCCCCTGAAATGAGATTGCGGAAAACCGGGCCATTCCGCCGTTTTCGCGCAAAGTGTCCGCCGCAATCGTCAATTCACCGCAAAGTGGTTGCGCCTGTCAACTCTCTAAACCACCGCCAAATCGCCTCGAAAAAGCCCGGTTCGGGCGCCGCGGAAGGCCCCTCCCGGCGCCACTGCCGGGGATCGACGAAGCGGCCGCGCCAGATGCCGGCCTTGCCGGCCCGGGCGCGCCGCTCCTCCGCGCCATAGTCGCCATCGGCGAGCGCCCAGCCCTCGGCCACCTGCAGGGCGCCGAGGTCGCGGCCACTCGCCTCGCAACGGGCGAGAACCCGGCCGTAGCGATCATGACCCTGCGGCAAGCACTCGACGACGCTGCCCTCCAGCACCTGGGCGAGGCGCGCGCGGGACGAAAGGCCGCAGGTCCATTCCCTGCCCTGCCCGTCCCAGCACACCTGGTCCAGTTCGGGCGCATCGATGCCGACGAGCCGGATGCGGACGCCCTCGAGGCGCAGGCTGTCGCCGTCCGCGGCTCGCGCCATGCCACGCTGCGGCACGTCCAACGGCTGTGGCGCG
>NZ_DASWVV010000050.1:0-2618 GCF_036406155.1 Devosia sp.
ACCGGGCCGGCGAGGCTGCGCGGCAGGGCGTCCTCGAAGCCGATGGTGGCGACGGCGCTCGTGGCAACGGTAATCGGCTTCGACGTGAAGCGACGGGCCATCTCCTTCGAGCAGATCACCGCGGCGGCGGCACCGTTCGACACCGGGCAGATCTCGAACAGACGCAACGGATTGCTGACGTAGGGCGACGCGAGCACTTCGTCGAGCGACACGGCCTTCTGGAAGCGCGCGAAGGGATTGCTCTCGGAGCACTTGCGGGCCTTCACGGTGACCTTGGCCATCTGCTCCTCGGTCGTGCCGTAATCGAACATGCGGCGGCGCGCGAGGGTCGCCCAGAAGGCTGGCCCCGGCATGCCGACACAGCGTTGGCGCAGGTATTCGGGGTCGTTCGCGTCCTCGACACCGGAGGTCTGGATCATGCCCTTGGGCATCACCTCACCGCCCACGACCAGAACGAGATCGTGGATGCCGCCGGCAACCAGTGAATAGCCGATGTTGAATGCATTGCCCCCGGCGGCGCAGCCGGCCGAGAGGTTGTAGACGGGGATGCCGGTGCAACCGAGGTCTTCGACGATGTCGTTTCCGTTCAGCCCCCAGCCCTTGCCGCCGGAGAAGCGCGAACTCGCCGCCGATACCGCCTGCACCTGCTTCCAAGACACGCCGGCGTCCTTCATCGCCATGTCGACCGCATGGCGGCACAGCTCGGTGACGGACTTCTCCCCCACGATCGCATCGCCCGTCTTGCCGAAGCGATGCATCCCTACTCCCAGAACGACGACTTCCTGCATGTTTCCCCCGGGGCTCAGAGCAGTTTGAATTTCCACGACGTGAAGGCCTTGCCGTCCTCGTGGTGGATGGGTTCGATCACGAGCCGGACGCGCGCGCCGACCCGCATGACTTCGACGGGATCCGCCATCTGCCCGACCACGCGCAGGCCGCTGTCGAGGTCGACGACGCCGATGGCATAGGGCACGAAGGGCTTGTCGTAGCGGTGCGGCGGGGGCGGCGGGAAGTCCGCGACCGAATAGCTCCACAGCCTTCCCTCACCCCCGAAGGTGCAGGGCACGATTCTCGATTCCTCGCAGCCAGGATTCCGGCATGCGGCCACCCGTGGGAAGTACGGGGTGTTGCAGCAGGTGCAGCGGGAGCCATGCAGGCGTGCGCCCTCCTCTTCCGAAAACAGCCCCGGGACGCAGGGCTCGCGCAGCGCGGCGGTGTTGGCAAGCTCATTCATCGTGTCGCGCTCCGTCATGCCTTCGCGGCCTTGATAAGTTCGGGCAGGATCTCCAGGCAGTCGCCCACGACCCCGTAGTGCGCGTAACGGAAGATCGACGCGTCGGCATCCTTGTTGATCGCGACGATGGTCTTCGCCGCGGAGCAGCCGGCCATGTGCTGGCTGGCACCGGAGATGCCGACGGCAACGTAGAGCGCCGGGCGGGTGATCTTGCCGGTGAGGCCCACCTGATGCGACGAGTCGATCCATCCGTCATCAACGACGGCGCGCGAGCCGCCCCACATACCGCCGAGGGCCGCTGCCATATCCTTCACCATCTCGAAGTTCTCCTTGTTGCCGAGGCCGCGACCACCCGAGACGATGATCTGGGCATCCTCGAGGCGCGCTTCGGCAACCTGCGGCGCGGAGATCACCTCGAAGCGCTCGGCGACGGGGCCCGTGTCGAGCGCAACCGCGTGCTGCACGACGGCCGTGGGTACGGCGGCAGGCACTGCGACGATCGAGGTCGTCGTCACCGACAGCACCGCGACCGGCGCCGTCAGCTCATATACCGCATGCGTGTCGCCACCGAAGGCCGTCGCTGTCACGTGGAGACCGCTGCCGGCCGGCTCCGCGTCGAACACGTTGGCGACCACCGGAACGCCCAGTCGGCCCGCGAGGCGCGCCGCGATGACGCGGGACTCGGCGCCCTGATTGAACAGCACGGCGCGTGGTGCGGTGCTGCTGCAGTAGGCGGCGAGGATTGCGACCAGCGCATCCGGTCCGGACGCCGAGGCGGCGGCTCCCTCGATGCTATCGAGACGGTTCACCCCGTAACGGGCAGCCACTTCGGTCGCCGCGCTCGCGGCACTGCCGAGCACCAGCCAGCGCAATTCCACCCCGGTCGCGCCAGCCAGTTTGCGTGCGAGCGTCAGCGCCTCTTCGGTACCGCCGTCGATGGCATCACCCCAGGAACACAGCACAACGGCCATAGCGAGTACTCCTTGTTCAGTGCGACGAATTGATCGAGCGGGCATCCGGCAGAGGCGGCGATATTTCCATGCGACCACCTTGCGGCGAATTTTTCGGCGCAGCCCCGGATCCCGATTCCTGAATCCAGTCTAATTGCCCCGCTTTTGTCGCACCGCACCGCTTCGAATCAGAAGGGGACTTTGCCAATTCATTTCCGGCCAGCCCGAAACCCTTGTCCCGCAAGGCATTGCGCAACCGCAGAATGGGCCGCGACACCACGCCCGGCGCGGGCATGGCCTTATCTGACATTCCTGCGGCCACTTCGGAACTGCCGCCGGACAACACCGCCGGAAATCGGAATCTAGAATCGGCTCAACGATTCGCGGCATAGGGCAATTGCCGATTTGCCGGCCGTCTTGATTAATTCCTGATG
>NZ_DASWVV010000051.1:0-12535 GCF_036406155.1 Devosia sp.
GCCCGCCAAGCCGGAGCGCGAGGAGCGACCGGCGCGCCGGGGACGCGGCGGCCGCGAGGCCTTCCCGGAGGCTGGCTTCCCGCGGGCCCGACCCGAGTCCGACCGGGGCGGCATGGGGGCCATCACCATCTTCCTCATCGTCTTCGCCGTATTGCTCGTCGGCGCCGGCGGCGCCGGCTATTGGGCGGTGAGCCAGGGCTATATCGACGTCGCCTCGATGTTCTCGAGCGCTCCGGCGGCCGAGGAGGCATCCCCCGAGGCCGCGCCGCAGCCGGTCGCCGTTGCCGAGGCGGCCGCGCCGGCGACGGGCCCGGGCAATACCGCCGCACCGGCCGAGACGGCCGTGCCGGCGAGCGAACTCAAGGCCGAGGAGCGGCTGACGCCGGAGCCGGCACTGACCGGCAGCGAGCCGCTGGCGCTCGCCCCGGTGGGCGAGCCGGGCAAGACCGAGGAGCGGCTCGGGGTCGCCGCCAATGGCGCGGCCGCCGGCAGCGCGGAGGCGGCGGTGGCCGCCATCGATCCGGCCAATATCGCCGGCAGCCAGTCGCTGCTGCTGGAGGCGTCCGACAACGGCACCACCGGGGCCGTGCCGTTCTCGGGCACGGTCGACTGGTCGAAGGGCACCGACGAGACCGGTCTGCCGACGCTGATCGGCAAGGCCAACATCCCCGCGCGCAATCTCGGGGTCGACGTGCTGATCCGCAAGAATTCCGATCCGAGCCTGCCCGCCAGCCACCTGATGGAGATCAATTTCCGCGTTTCCGACGGCTTCATCGGCGGCTCCGTCGCCGGCCTGCCCGGGGTCTTGCTCAAGAACGAGGAACTGGTGCAGGGGGCGCCGCTGGTAGGTGCCTCCGCCCGCGTCGTCGGCAACTCCTTCCTGTTCGCGCTCAGCGCCTCGCCGGAAGACAGCAGCGCCAACAACAACCTGCTCACCACCCGCAAGTGGATGGACCTCGCCATCATCTATGCGACCGGCAAGCGCGCGATCATCACGCTCGAGAAAGATGCCGAGGCCGAGGCCATGTTCAAGGACGTATTCGAGGCCTGGGGCCGGACGGCGTCAAGCCAGTAGCAGGCGGCCGCTGGAGATGCGGTAGTGCCGCGCCGCCAGCGCGGCGATGTCGTCCTGGTGGTGGCTGACGAGGACGGTGATCCAGCGATGCGCCTCGGTCAGCGAGCGGACGAGCGTGCGGGTCGCCGCCCGGCTGTCGTCATCGAGGGCGGAGAACGGTTCATCGAGCAGCAGCACCGGCCGGTTGCGCAAGAGCGTGCGCGCCAGCGCGACGCGCTGCTTCTGCCCGCCGGACAGGGTATCGGCGCGCTGGTTGCCGACGCCGGGCAGGCCGACTTCGTCGAGCGCCGTCGCTACCTTGCGCGCCACCTCGGCGCGGGGCGTGCCGGGCGGCAGGCCGAGGGCGATGTTGTGGGCGGCGCCGAGGTGCTCGAACAGGCTTTCGGACTGAAACAGGATCGACACCGGGCGCGTTTCAGGGGGCAGCGGCAGCAGGTCGACGCCATCGAGGGTCAGGCGGCCGCCGGTCGGCTCGAGGAAACCGGCGATGAGATCGAGCAATGTCGACTTGCCGGAACCGCTCGGGCCGCTGACGGCGGTGACCTCGCCGGGGGCGGCGGTCATGGTGAAGCTGTAGTTGCCCCACATGACCGGATGCGCATAGGCCAGGTCCTCAAGCACGAGCATGGGCGATGGCTCCGAACAGGCGGGGGATGGCGACGAAGGCGAGGATGGTGAGGCTGAGCATGATGGCGGCGATGGCGGCGGCATCGTTGGTGCGGTAGGCACCGAGCGAGCGCACCATCAGCAGCGGCAGGGTGGCGAAATCCTGCGTGCCGAACAGCGCGATGACCCCGAGATCGCCGAGCGAGAAGCAGAAGGCGAGCGCCACCACGAGCCCGGCGTCGCGGCCGACCAGCGGCCATTCCACATCGCTGAACTGGCGCCAGCCGCCCAGGGCGAGCGAGCGGATCACCCGGCCGCGGCTCAGCGCGATGGCGTCGAGCGGCGGCCCCAGCGTGGCGACCGCGAACGGCAGCGCCAGCAGGGCGTTGGCGATGACCACCACCACGGGCGCGGCGGCGTCGGGACTGATCCCGGAATTGCGCACGAACAGGAAGATACCCAGCGCCAACACGACGGCGGGGGTGGCGAGATAGGCGTAGGACGGCACGCCGATGCCGGTGCGGAAGACGGGGTTGGCGCTCGCCGCCCGGCCGAGGCCCAGGGCGAGGGCGAGGAGCAGCGTCAGCGCCGCCGACAGGGAGGCGATGACGAGGCTCGCCGCCGCCGAGCGCCAGAAGGTGGGCCGCTGCAGCAGCGCGCCCAGTCCGGTGCCGAAGCCGTCGACGAGAATGGCGGCGAGCGGCAGGGCGAAGCCGAGCACGCCGAGCCCCAGCACGACCCATTGCGCCAGTTGCGCCCAGCCCCGGTCCGACCAGCGTTGCTGGCGCACCGGGCCGAGGCTTGCCGGCACGTGACCGAAGCCGGCCGCGGCGAGAACGACCAGGGAGCAGGCGCCGATCTGCACCAGCGCCAGCAGGACGGCGGCATTGAGGTCGAAATCGAGGCGGACGGCGGAGTAGATGGCGACTTCCAGGGTCTGGTTGGCCGGTCCCCCGCCGAGCAGCAGCACGATCGGGAAACTGGTGAAGGCCAGGAGGAAGATGATGGCGGCAAGGCCTGGCAGGCTGCCGCGGATGGCCGGCCAGTCGAGGACGGCAAAGCGGGTCCAGGGCGTCAGCGCCAGGCTCTGGCCGGTCTTGAGCCGCGCCATCGGGATGGCGTCGAGCCGGCCTAGCAATACCCTTGCGGCAAAGGCGCCGTCGAGGAGGACGTGGGCGGCAAGGATGCCGCCGAGCCCGAAGATGGGGACGTCGAGCGGGGCGCCGAACAGCGCCTGCCAGGCGGCGTTGACCCAGCCGGACCGCCCCCACACGGCGAGGAGGCCGAAGGCGACCACGATGCCGGGGGTGACGATGGCCGAGGCGAACAGGCCGACGGCCAGGTCGCGGCCGGGGAAGCGCAGGCGGTTGAGCGCCCAGGCCAGCGCCGTGCCCACGAGCAGCGACAGCACGGTGGTGAGGCCGGCCTGGATCGTCGTCATGGCGAGCAGGTGGCGGACATCGACCGGCGTGCGCGCGGCAGCCGGCTCGGCCGAGGCGGCGGCCGCGATCGACCACAGGACGAGGACGACGAGTCCGGCGATGGCCGCCGCCACGCCCGTGCCCCCGAGAAGCCGGAGCGGGCGTGGCGGCAGCGGGCTATTGGAGCGCCTGGAGCGCTTCATCGATCCACGTCCGGCTCATCGCCGTGATGTCGCTTTCGGGAATCGAGAGCAGTTTCTGCGGCTTGGGCTGCTCGCCGAATTCGGGCGGCAAGTCGGGGCCGAGGTCGATGACGGGGTACATCCAGTTGGTGGTGGGGATGACCTTCTGGGCGTCGACCGAAGTCAGGTAGGCGAGGAACTGCCGGGCCAGTTCGGGCTTCTGCGAGCCCTTGAGGATGCCGGCCACCTCGACCTGGGCCAGGTGTCCCTCCTCGAACGGGGCGAAGGCGAAGCGGTGGTCGCCCTCGGCGACGGCGTGATAAACCGGCGAGGTGGTGTAGGAGAGCACCATGTCGGCTTCGCCGTCGAGGAACAGGCCATAGGCCTCGGACCAGCCGCGCGTGACGGTGAGGATGTGCGGCTTGAGACCCCTCCAGATCTCGGGGGCCCGGTCGCCATAGGCGGCCCGCACCCACAGCACGTTGCCCAGCCCCGGCGTCGAGGAGCGCGGATCCTGGATGACGATCTTGAAGCTCGCCGGCAGCGCGATCAGGTCCTCGAAGGAGCGGGGCGGGTTGGGCAGCTTCTCCTTGTTGTAGACATAGGCGAAGTAGCCATAATCGAACGGCACGAAGTCCGGGTCGGTCCACGGGGCGGGCAGCGCCAGCCCGGACAGATCGAGTCCGTGGGGGGCGAACAGCCCGGTGGCGCGGGCCTCGCCGGCAATGGCGGTGTCGAGGCCCAGCACGATGTCGGCGCGGCTGGCCTGGCCTTCAAGCTGCACCTTGCGCAGGGTGGAGATGGCGTCCTCGGTGGTGGTGAACTCCACCACGCAGGTGCACTGCTTCTCGAAGCCCGCCTTCAGGGCCGGCCCGGGCCCCCATTCCGAGGCGAAGCTGTCATAGGCGTAGATGCGCAGGATCGGTACTTCCTCGGCGCCGGCCGGCAGGGCGGCAAGGCCGAGTAGAGCCGCAAGCGCGAAGCGGGCAAACGTGACCATCGGTCATCCCCCAAGGTTGCGGCCATGTGTGAGGGGAATGTGTCAATGGTCGGGGCGTGCAAGCCCTTGCCATCTCGAACTTCCTCCGCCAGCATGACCTGGTTCAGGTTCAATGGGTGACTCTCAGTTCCGGAAACCTCCGGAACACCCCAGCGAGACGCCCGACACATAGCAGAGTTTGGGCACCATGCAAGTACAGCCGCAGCCGCCGGCGGTCGCGACCTTCGACGACGTGCTGGTGATCGTCGGGGGCGGCAGCGTCGACGCGGACCTGCTGCGCGAACTGTATGCGTCGGGGGCCCGGATCGTGGGCGCCGACGGCGGCGCCGACCAGATCGTGGCAGCCGGGCTCAAGCCCGAAGCCATCATCGGCGACTTCGATTCGCTGCGCGATCCGGCGCGCTGGCTGGGCAAGACCCGCCTCATGCAGATCAGCGAGCAGGAAACCACGGACTTCGAAAAGGCCCTGTACTCGACGCGGGCGCCGGTGACCGTGGCGCTGGGGATGACCGGCTCGCGCTTCGATCACACGCTGGCGGCGCTCGACGCGGTGGCGCGTTACGCCGAACGGCGCAGGATCATCCTGGTCGATACCGAGGATATCGCCCTCGGGCTGACGCAGGCGTTCTCGTTCCGGGTAGGCTATGGCGAACGCGTCTCGATCCACCCGCTGGCGCCGGTCACCTTCTGGCGTTCGGAGGGCCTCAAATACCCGCTCGACGCGGTTCACCTCGCTCCCGGCGTGAGAAGCGGCGCGTCCAACCAGGCGACGCAGGGGCCGTTCACCATCGTGCCGGAGGAGGGCATCCACGCGCCGTACCTGCTGATCGTCGGGCGCCAGCATCTGATGGCGCTGATCGAGACGCTGATGGCAGGGGCGCGACGCCAGTGAGGCAGGCGCACGCGGCGCCCGCCAGCTAGGCCTGTTCGCGCTCGCGCTGCCTGGTACGGGCCGCCTGCTGCACGGCATCCTGCACCTTCTCGAAGGCGCGCACCTCGATCTGGCGGATGCGTTCGCGGCTGACCTTGTATTCCTGCGCCAGTTCCTCGAGGGTGGCCGGTTCGTCGCGGAGCCGGCGGGCCTGGAAGATGGCTTTCTCGCGCTCGTTCAAATCCTCCATGGCGTTGCCGAGCAGCGCCATGCGTTCATTGTACTCCTGCGAATTGCCGAGCGTGGTTTCCTGGTCGGGCGTGTCGTCCACCAGCCAGTCCTGCCATTCCGACGTGCCCTCGTCCGCCCGCATGGGCGCGTTGAGGGAGGCGTCGCCAGTCAGGCGCTGGTTCATCGAAACGACGTCCTGCTCGCTCACCGACAGCGTCGTCGCGATCTGCTTGATCTGGTCGGGGTGGAGATTGCCGTCATCGAGCGCGGCGATCTGTCCCTTGATCTTGCGCAGATTGAAGAACAGCCGCTTCTGCGCGGCGGTGGTGCCGATCTTGACCAGCGACCACGAGCGCAGCACGTATTCCTGGATGGCGGCGCGAATCCACCACATCGCATAGGTGGCGAGACGGAAGCCCTTGTCGGGCTCGAAGCGCTTGACCGCGTGCATGAGGCCGACATTGCCCTCGGAGATGACCTCCGAGATGGGCAGGCCGTAGCCGCGATAGCCCATGGCGATCTTGGCCACGAGGCGCAGATGGGAAGTGATGAGTTTCTGCGCGGCGCCGGGGTCGCCATGCTCCTTGTAGCGCTTGGCGAGCATGAATTCCTCGTCCGGTTCCAGCATCGGGAACTTGCGGATTTCCTGCAGGTAGCGCGAGAGTCCGCCCTCGGCGGAAAGTATCGGCAAATTGGTCTGGGCCATGAAGCACCCCCTTCGTTCCCCCGCAAGCGGCGGGACTACCCTCCCTGTCGCATGGCACAGGCAGGCACGCGTCTAATATAGGTCCAATTCGGGCGATGATAAGACGTCACCTGCCGCGCTGCGACGGCGGTGCCGACTCATTCCGGGGCGCGGTCTTCGGCCCGCGCCAGATCATAAGGCGCGAGGGCCGCCTCGAGTTCCACGAGATCGGGCGGGAGCGGTGCGGCAAAGTGCATCGTCTCGCCGGTCACGGGGTGCTCGAAACCGAGCTCGGCGGCGTGCAGGGCCTGCCGGCCAAGGGCCAGAACCGCGGCTTTCGGGGCCTCGGGCAGGCGGTTGGCCTTGGTGGCGAAGCCCGGCGCATAGACCGTGTCGGCGACCAGCGGGTGCCCGATATGCGCCAGATGCACGCGAATTTGATGGGTGCGGCCGGTTTCGAGCTCGCAGCGCAGCCGCGTGATGCTCCAGCCCTCGCCGCCGAACCGCTGCTCCACGGCATAATGGGTGATCGCCACCCGCCCGTCGGCGCGCACCGCCTGCTTCAGCCGGTTGTTGGGATCGCGCCCCAGCGGCGCGTCGACGGTGCCGCGGGCCTGCTGCGTCCGGCCCCAGACCCAGGCGAGATAGGCGCGGTGGAGCGGGCCGGTGCGGCCGTGGTCGGCGAACTGGGCGGCGAGGTGGTTGTGTGCCTGCTCGGTCTTGGCCACGACAAGGACGCCGGAGGTATCCTTGTCGAGCCGGTGCACGATGCCCGGCCGGCAGACGCCGCCGATGCCGGCGAGGCTGTCCCCGCAATGGTGCAGCAGGGCGTTGACCAGCGTGCCCGCGGGACTGCCGGGAGCGGGATGGACGACCATGCCGACCGGCTTGTTGATCACGATCAGGTGCTTGTCCTCGTAGAGGATATCGAGCGGGATGGCCTCGGGCCGGGGGGCGGCCTCGATCGGGGCGGGGGCGGCGAGCGAGACGATTTCGCCGGCCTTGAGCCGGTATTTGGGCTCGGTCCGCGTTTGGCCATTGATCGCCACGGCGCCTGCCAGTATCAGGTCCTTGATGCGGCTGCGCGACAAGGCGGGGACCGCGCGGGCGAGCACGGCATCGAGGCGCCCGCCGGCCGCATCGGTATCCACCGCGATCTCCCACTCGATGTCCTCACCGGAAAAGTCCTGCATGAGCGATCCTCACACTGCCGCCGAAACCCCGGAGCTGTCGCCCGACACGAAGGCGCTGCTCGCGCGCGCGCGCCGCTCGTTCCTGGTGTCGATCGGGTTGCTGCTGGCCGGCTTTATCGCCATCGGCGGGGTCCTTGTCTATCGTGCCTCGCAGGGCGGGGGGAGCCCGAGCGGCGCCGACTACGTCATTGCCTCGCTGAAGATCCCGGCGGGCGCCGAGATCATCTCCGCCGTCGCCGCGGGGGGACAGCTCACCGTCACCTTCAAGGCCGGCCCGATGACCAGCGTGCGCATCTTCGACGGCAGGACCGGCGAGATGATCCGCGAAATCCCGGTGGTGAGCGAGTAGGCGGAAGGCTCAGTCGCCCTCGTGGATCTGCTTGATCGCCTGCAGGCGGTCGGAGACGGCGCGCTCGCCCGCGGCTGCGCCTGAGTGCTGCGCCGCGAGGGCGCCGCTGACGGGGAATTCGTCGAGCGCGGTGCCGTCGTCGGCGTAGCGCTGCACCCGGTCGAACAGGCTCTCCTCGCTGTCCGGAAGGCCGTGGCCGTCCACGGCATAGACGAGGCGGCTGACGTCGGAGGCGATGTCGTTGAGGCGCTCGCGCAGGTGCGACTGCTCGAGGCGCTCGGTGTCCCAATCGGCCATGATGGTGGCCTCGACGGTGGCCACCTTGCGGCGCAAAGCCTCGAGTTCATCCTCGAGCGAGAGCTTCTCGGCGAGCAGCTGGCCCTGCCGCTGCTCGCCGATCTCGACGATCTTCGCCGTCTCCTCGAGCAAGGTGTTGACGCGGTTCTCGGCGTCGGCGATGCGGGCTTCGGCCTCGATCAACTCGCCGTTGATGGCCGTCTCGGCGTCCTGCTGGCGGGCCACCGAGTCCCTGAGTTCGGCCGCCTCGGCAGCGGCCTCGACGGAGCGCCGGTCCGCCGCTTCGAGCTGAGCGATGAGGGTCCGATTCTGCGTCTCGAGGAAACTCGCGCGCCGGCGTTCGATCTCGAGCCTTTCGAGCAGGTCGTCGACGTCGCGGTTGTAGTCGCCCGAGAGGGTCTTGCCGTCGACGTCGAAGCCGCGCGGGGCCTTGTCGCGGATGAGCGCGCGCGCCTCCTCGAGCTGGGTCACCTTGTCGGCGAACTCGCGGTCGCGCATGCGCAGGCGCTGCGCGAGGTCGGCGCCCTCCTTCTCGAGTTCGAGCACGCGGCGGCGCAGCTCGGCTTCGCGCTCCTCGAGTTCGCGCACCACCTGCAGGTGATTGTCGCGCTCGCCCTTGATGCCGCCGAGCTCGGATTTCTTGCGGTTGATGTCGCGCAACTGGTCGGCGAGGCGCCGCCGCAGGGCCTCGACATTCATCTCGAGGCGCCGGGTAGACAACGCGAATTCGGCGCGCAGCTGGTCCTTGTCGGCGCGGAATTCGGCCATGGTGATGGGGGTGGCGGCCTCGATCCGCTTTTTGGTGAGGCGCACGGCCCGCTTCCACACGGCCGGCATCACGATCAGCGCCGCGAGCCCCGCCAGCAGCGCCCCGAGCACGAAATACATAATGTTTTCAACGACCATGGCACTACTCCGCCGAACTCGGCCGCGGGTCGGCGGCGCCGACCGGACGGCCCAGTCTAGCGGATCGGGGCGCCGTGGTCACGGCACCAGCGGGCCCGCGGGCACGATTTGGCCGCGCCGATGAACGGCGGACAGAACGCTCAGAACGGGTTCCAGGTCGGTTCCTGGGTGAACTTGAGGTAGCCGACATTGAGCCCGGCGCGCAGGCCGACGCCGGAGCGGATCGGCACCAGCACCACGTCGTGGTACTTCATCACCGTCATGCCGAGCCCGCCGACGACGTAGGCGGAGCCGTCGACGCCGGGATAGCGCCCGTAGATGGCCGCGGTCGAAGCGAGATTGTAGACCAGCATCATCACCTTGGAGCCGTCGCCGCCGACGTCGAGCCCGATGCTGGGGCCCTGCCAGAACACCGGGTGCTCGCCCTGGTTGCGGGTATACATGGTGCCCTCGCCGTAGCGGGCGCCGGCGAAGATGGCGCCGCCCGCCTCCTCGCCCAGGATGTAGGCGTTGGGCAGGCCGAACTCGCTCACGGCGCGCTCGACCAGCGACGCCAGGCCCTGCGCCACCGAGCCGAAGAACTCGTGGCCGGTATCGATCAGTTCCTCACCCGAGAAGGTGTCGCTGACCGAGCCCGCCTGGGCCAGGGCCGCCCCGGGCAGGCCGGCGAAGCCGACGAGGAGCAGGACGGTGGCGATGACGCGTTTGAGCATTCGGTACTCCCTGTGGGCGGGCGGTTCCGCGGGTGCGGGCCATTTACGAAGCGCTCACCATGATCGGGCTAGGCTTCGGCCTGGTTCGCCTGCCGGGAATCTAGGCAGTCATGACGGCGATGATGCGGCAAATCCGTAAACAAATCTTAACCATGCTGGTGCTGGGGCTAGCCGCCGTGGCCGGCGGCGTGGCGCCGGCGGTGGCCGCGACGCTGGTGACCGCCATCGTTGCCGACCCGCTCACCGGCGTCGCGATCGAGGGCTACGACCCGGTCAGCTACTTCACCGAACCGGCCCCGCTGCCCGGCACGCCCGATTACGTCTACGAGTGGGGCGGGGTGCCGTGGTACTTCGCCTCCGCCGCCAATCGCGACGCGTTCATGCGGGCCCCCGACATCTACGCGCCGCAGTTCGGCGGCCACTGCGCCATGAGCCTCGCCCGCGGCTATTTGTCGGAGGGCCGGCCCGGCCTGTACGCCATCGAGGGCATGCGGCTCTACCTGTTCTATTCGACGGCCAACCGCGAAGCCTTCCTCGCCAGCCCGGCGCGGGCGGCAGCCCGGGCCGAGGCCAACTGGCAGGGCTTCGCACTAACGCTGGCCGGCCCGTCCGTGTCGCCGGCCGCCCCCGCCCCCTAGGGATCGGCTGGTCTTGCGGCTAATCTAGCCGGAATTGATTCGTCGGAGACCACTTTCATGGCCGAAATCATCGAGCTCAAGGCGACGGACCTCGCCGCAATGCTGTGCTCGCGCGTGTGCCACGACCTCATCAATCCGGTCGGCGCCATCGGCAACGGGCTGGAGGTGCTGGCCGACCCGACGCAGGGGGCGATGGCCGAAGGGGCGCAGGAGCTGATCGCCAATTCCGCCCGCCACGCCCGCGCCAAGCTCGAGTTCGCGCGCCTCGCCTACGGCGCCTCCTCGACCGCCGGCACCGATTTCGACACGCGCGAGTGCGAGCGCGTGGCGCGGCTGCTGTTCGAGATCGAGAAGGCCGACCTCGACTGGCAGGTGCCGCTGATCCTCTTGCCCAAGCACAAGGCCAAGCTGCTCATGAACATGCTGCTGATCGCCAGCCAGGCGGTGCCGCGCGGCGGCGTGGTGACGGCGGCGGTGGAGGGCCCGGCCGGCGCCGAGGCGTTCCGCTTCACGGCCAGAAGCGACCCCGAGAAGCGGCAGAAGACGCTGATGCCGGCCGGCGCCGAGGACCTGCTCAAGGGCAATCCCGAGGGCGGCGTCGACGCCCGCGGCATCCAGCCCTTCTACACGGGGATCCTCGCGCGCATGACCGACATGGAGCTCGCGATCGGCATCGAGAACGACGTCTTCGTGTTCACCGCGACGCCGCGGAAGACGGAAGAAGAGGCGGCGGCCTGAGGCGGCGCGGCACGCCCACCCCCTCACCCGCCCTTCGGGCACCCTCTCCCACGAGGGGAGAGGGCGATCCGGTGCCCGCGGCGGCGCCTGTGCCGGAACGAGCCCAGCGATTGAGTTCTCATGCGCGATGCGGACGTGAGATCTGCCGTCAAACTTTACCTCGCCGATCTTTATGACGGAGAGTCGGACACCCGTGTCGTAGAGGAGATGGGTGTGTGGTCCGGCGCGGCCGCAGCGCCAGCGGTTCTGGCGGACGGATGCCTCCCCCGTGGTCGCGGCCGCGGGGCGCTGGTATAGTCGCCGCCCGCGGGGCGCGGCAGCGGCCCGGGGCAGGGAAGCGCGGAGGCCGGCGATGCTTAAATCGGAACGGGAGATCGCAGCGCCGCCGCTGGCCGGGCTGGCCAGCATCGAGCAGGCGGTCAACGCCTTCAGCCTGCTGCGCAACTTCTTCGAGGGTGCGGTCATCGTCGACGCCAGGGTGCGCATCACCTGGATGGACGCGCGCTACCGCGACCTGCTCAAGCTGGCGCCGGGGTTCGATCCGATCGGGCTGCCGGTCGAGGAGGTGATCCCGCATTCGCAGATGCGCCGGGTGGTGGAGACGGGCCGGCCGATCCTGCTCGACATCATGGAGTTCGATGAGCGCCAGTTCGTCGTCTGCCGCGTGCCGCTCAAGGACGACGCGGGCCGCGTCGAGGGCGCCATCGGCTTCGTCTTCTACGACCGCGTGGACTACCTCGCGCCCATCCTCGAAAAGTTCGAGAGCCTGCGCAAGCAGCTCACCCGCGTGCAGGCGGCGCTGACGCGCGAGCGCTCGGCCAAGTACTCGCTGTCGAACTTCGTCGGCGTCTCCGACCAGGTGCGCGAGCTCAAGGCGCAGGTGCGCCGCTTCGCGCTGAGGGACGCGCCGACGCTGATCCTGGGCGAGACGGGCACCGGCAAGGAACTGCTGGCCCACGCCATCCACCAGCAATCCGACCGCGCCGACGGCCCCTTCGTCGCCGTGAACATGGCGGCGGTGCCCGAGGCGCTGCTCGAGGCCGAGTTCTTCGGCGTCGCGCCGGGCGCCTATACCGGCGCCGACCGCAAGCCGCGGCCGGGCAAGTTCGCGCTCGCCCATGGCGGCACGCTGTTCCTCGACGAGATCGGCGACATGCCGCTTTCCATCCAGGCCAAGTTCCTGCGCGTGTTGCAGGAGGGCGAGATCGAGGCGCTCGGCTCCAACACGCTGCGCAAGGTCGACGTGCGCATCATCGCGGCCACCTCGCAGGACCTCGAGGCGCGCATCGCCGAGCGCCACTTCCGCGCCGACCTGTTCTACCGCATCGCGGTCTTGACCATCCACGTGCCGCCGCTGCGCGAGCGGCGCGAGGATATCCCGGTGCTGTGCGAGACGCTGCTCGAGCAGATCGTGCGCGCCGGCGACCCGCGGCACCGCGAGATCGACCCCGGCGCCGTCGACCTGCTGCGCTACCACGACTGGCCGGGCAATGTGCGCGAATTGCGCAACGTGCTGGAGCGGGCGGCGGCCATGGCCACGGGCGACGTGCTCGACGTCGAGACGGTGCGCCGGGCGCTGCCGCAGGGCGCGGGGCATGGCGCCGGTCCCGCCGCCGGGCGGCGCGGCGCG
>NZ_DASWVV010000052.1:0-27917 GCF_036406155.1 Devosia sp.
GGTAGCGCCGCATGCTCCAGTAGTCGGTGGCATCCGGAGTGCCGAGATTGAGCAGCAGCACGCCGATTTTCGCCTCGGGGATGCTGGGGTGGTCGGCCGGACGCTGCGTCGCCATGGGAATGCCTGCCAAGCTAGGGGAAAGATTCAGGTTCCGCGCAACTTAGGCACCCCGCCGCCCAACGCAAGGGCCTTCGCATGCTTACAAGCTGGCGGCCAGCAGCAGCACCCCGAAGGCCAGCACCAGCACTGCCCCCAGCAGTTCCGCCCACCACACCACGCCGGCCACCACGCCGCCGCCGGCACCGCCGGCGAAGCGCAGCGCCAGCCCCTTGGCGGAAACGGCGAGCGTGGCCAGCACGGCCACGGTGATGGCGGTCCCGAGCCCCATCAGGAACACTGCGGCGATGCCGGCCGCGAGCAGCCCCTGCGACAGCGCGAAGACCAGCACGACCAGCGCCCCCGAGCAGGGGCGCGCGCCGACGGCGAGGACGACGCCCAGCTGCTCGCGCCAGTCGCCCCCCGCCTGCCCCGGCGTCACCACGTGGTGGGCATGCCCGTGCGCGTGGTCCGCGTGATCGTGGGCGTGCTCGCCGTGCAAGTGCGCCTTGGCCCGCGCCGCGAGGTCGGCTTCGCCGTGGCCATGCCCCCTGCCCAGCAGCTTGCGGGCCACCAGCCACGCCCCGAGCAGGGCGACCAACGCATAGGAGGCGATGCCGATCCAGTTGGCCGCGTCGCCCATGGCGGTGCTGGTCATCTGGAGCAGCAGCGCCGCCACCAGCACGAAGGCCACCGCCACCGCCGCCTGCACCATGGCGGCGGCAAAGCTGAGCAGAACGCCGCGCCGCACCTGGCGCTCGTTGGCGAGCACGTAGGAGGAAATCACGACCTTGCCGTGCCCCGGGCCGGCGGCGTGGAAGACGCCGTAGAGAAAGCTCAGCGAACCGAGCACGAAGAATGCGGCATTGTCGGTCTTGAGCCGGCCCAGCGCCGCGGTCAGCGCCTGGTAGAAATCGCGCTGCTGCGCGGCGATCCAGCCGAGCAGACCGGTCCTGGGCAGGGTGAGGCCCGGCTCCGGCGGCGGGCCGCCGAACGGGACCGGCCGCGCCTCGGCCAGCTTCGTCACCGCCTCGACCGCCGTCGCTTCGACCACCGCGCCGCCGGCCGGCGGGCACTTGACCAGGATCGCCCCCTGCACGCCGCGCAGCGCGGCGGCGAGGTCGGGCGGCAGTTCGGTGACCTCGGGGGGCAGCGCATAGAGGCGCGCGGCGACGTCGTCGGGCATGTCGCGCGGCGGCTCCATGGCGACGGTGCAGCCGGAGGGGGCGTTCTCGAGCGTCACCGCCGACACCCCGGCGAAGCTGATGGCGACGTAGTATTCGGGGTCGTTGATGGCGAGCTCGAGCGTGTCGCCGATGACATAGGGCCGCTCCGGCTGCACCGCGAAGCTCAGCGTCGAGCGGCCGTTCTCGTGCACGAAGCGCGCTGCCCCGAGCGCCGCCATGGCGAGCGTGTCCGCGCCCTCGCCGGCAAAGGTGTAGAACTGGTACTCGGCCAGCCCGGCGAGGTTCTCGTCGGCGAGTTCCTGCATCTCCGCCGGACTGGTGATGCCGTCGCCGTCAGTATCGAGGCCCTGGATCTGCCAGATCGAGAAGGCCTCGTCGAACGTCCAGTCGTGGCGGATGGCGCTGAGCGCACCCGTACCGTCGAAGACCAGCGTCGCCCTGGCGTCGATAAAGATGTGCGGATGCGCGGTGGCGGGCGTGGCGAGGCCGAGCAGCAACCCCAGCAGCGGCAACAACAGGCGCAAGTGCAGACGTCCCCCTCGAGCTCTTCTGGTCAGCGCACCGGCTGGATCGCGAACCAGTCCACCAGATGATCGATCAGCGCCCGCACCTTGCCGGCGAGGTGGCGCCGGTGCGGAAACACCGCCTGCAGGCTCGCCCCTTCCAGCATCGTCGCCTCGAGCACCGGCACCAGCCGCCCGGCCGCGATCATCGGCTCGGCGAGGTAGAGCGGAACTACGGCGAAGCCAAGGCCGGCCAGCGCCGCCTGCATCGCCGCCACCGGGGAGTTGACGCGGACCGGGCCCGAGACGGGCACGGAGTAGTGCCGGCCCTTGTCGGAAAAGCGCCAGCTGGCGTGCGAGGGCATGTTGGTATCGAGGATGCACGGCATGCCCTTGAGGTCTTCGCCGCTCCGGGGCAGGCCGTGCCGGCGGATCAGCTCGGGCGAGCCGCAGATGACGTGGCCGATATCGGCGATCTTGCGGGCGATCAGCGAGGAATCGGCCAGCACCGAGATGCGCAGCGCCACGTCGATCCCCTCCTCGACGAGGTCGACGAGCCGGTCCTCCAGCCTCAGATCGACCGAGGCCAGCGGATTCCTGGCGAGGAAGGCGAAGATGGCGGGGGCCAGCGCGGTCTCGCCGAGATTGCGCGGTGCCGAGATGCGGATCAGCCCGCGCGGCTCGGCCGTCTGATCGGAGATGGTGGCGTCGAGCTCGTCGAGCTGCTGCAGCAGCTGGCTGGCCTCGCGGTAATAGACCTCGCCGGCCTCGGTCAGGCCGAGCTTGCGCGTGGTGCGGTTCATGAGCCGCACGCCGAGATAGTCCTCGAGGTCGGTGACGTATTTGGAGAGCAGCGCCTTGGAGCGCCCATGCTGCCGCGCCGCCGCCGAAAAGCCCCCGGCTTCGAACACCTGCACGAAGGCCCTGATGCGGGACAGGTCCTGGCTCATCTAAGGCACCCTTGCCGTTCGGGGGAAGGCCGGTGCGCGGGGACGGCCCGCGCCGCCGGCAGGGAACGGATAGCCCATCTTCCGGCCGCGAACAATCGGCCGGCCGCCGCGGCGGCGTCAGGCCGACACCCGCCCCAGCCGGCGGTCGATCATCATGGTGAGGGTGATGACGATGAAGGCGAATGCCACCATGCCGAGGGCCAGCAGGTGCGCCTCGCCCCATTGCAGACGCTCGACATAGTCGTAGATGGCGACCGACAGCACCTTGGTCTTGCCCGGGATGTTGCCGCCGATCATGAGGACGACGCCGAACTCCCCGACGGTGTGGGCGAAGGTCAGCACGCCGCCGGCGAGGTACCCCGCCCGCGCCAGCGGCGCCTCGACGCGGGCGAAGGTCTGCAGGCGGCCGGCGCCCAGCGTTGCCGCGGCCTCGAGCGGGTCGGTGCCGACGGCCTCGAAGGCGTTGCGCAGCGGCTGCACCATGAAGGGCAGCGAGTAGATGACCGAGCCGATCACCAGCCCCTCGAAGGAGAAGGCCAGGGTGCGGGCGCCCCACAGCCCGGCAAGGGCGCCCCCCGGCCCCATCGGTCCGAGGGCGATGAGCAGGTAGAAGCCGAGCACGGTGGGCGGCAACACCAGCGGCAATGCCACCACCGCCGCCACCGCCTCCTTCCAGCTGGCCCGCGAATGCGCGAGCCACCAGGCAATGGGCGTGCCGACGAGGACCAGCAGCACGGTGACGACGGCGGCGAGGCCGAGGGTCAGGGCGATGGCGTCGGCGATCTCGGCGGGCATGCGGGGCTACCCGACCGTCTCGTAGCCGTAGCGGGCGATGATCGCGGCCGCCTCCGGCCCCCTGAGGAACGCGAGGAAAGCCGCGGCGGCGGCATCGTCCGCGGCGCCGGCAAGCAGCACCGCATTCTGGCGGATGGGGTCGTAGAGATGGGCCGGGACGCGCCAGACCTGCGCTGCCGGCTTGTCGATCACCTGGCTCAGCGCCACGATGCCCAGTTCGGCATTGCCGCTGTCGACGAATTGCAGGGCCTGCGAGATGTTCTGGCCCACCACCAGCCTGGGCGCGAGCGCGGCTGCGAGCCCTAGGCGATCGAAGATCGCGGCCGCGGCGGCGCCGTAGGGGGCCGTCGCCGGGTCGGCGATGGCGATGTGGCTGAAGCGGCCCGCCCGCAGCACGGCCGCGCCGTCGCCGAGGGCGAGGCCCGGGCCGTACAGCACCGCCCGGCCGATCGCGTAGGTGAACGCCGTACCCGCGCGGCCGAAGCCGTCGGCGACGGCGCGCGCCGGAGTGCGGTCGTCGGCGGCGAGGAAGACGTCGAAGGGAGCCCCCTGGGTGATCTGGGCGTAGAGCCCGCCGGTGGCTCCGAAGCTGAAGACGACGTCGTGCCCTGTGCGCGCCGTGAACGCGGCCCCGATCTCCTCCGCCGGCCTGGTGAAGTTGGCGGCCACGGCGACGTTCACCTCATCGGCGGCAGCCGGGGCGCCGAGGGCGACGAGCAGCAGGGCCAGGAGGAAACGCGTCACGGCGCGGCACCGTCGTGTCGTACAGGGAGCGCAACGATTGCAGACCCGCCCCGGGCGTGCAAGCGTTATGTTTGGCCGGACATATCGCGCTTCAGCCGTTGCAGCGCCGCGACGTCGCCGGCGATCGCCCGGCGCGTCGCCTGCTGCATGTGGCGATAGCGGGCGAGCACCTCGCGGCCGGCCGCGGTAAGCGTGGCCCCGCCCTGGGCGCTGCCGCCCCGCGACGTCTCGACCAGCGGTGTCCCGAACCCCTCGTTGAGCGCCTGCACCAGGCTCCAGGCCCGCTTGTAGCTCATCCCCATGGCCTTGCCAGCGGCCGCGATCGAGCCGGTCGCGGCGATCAACTCCAGGAGGTCGGCGCGCCCCGGGCCGACATAGAAGGCCGCGTCCAGCGTGACGCGCAGATGGCTGAGCCCGGGGGCGGCCGTCGCCGTGCCCACGCCCGCCCTCAGGCCTGCCGCAGCGCGGCGGCGTCGCGGGCAAGGCCCTCGATGCGCCGCCAGTCCCTGGCCGCGACCGCGTCGGCCGGCATCACCCATGAGCCGCCGACGCAGATGACGTTGGGCAGTTCGAGATAGGCCCTGGCCTTGGCCATGTCGATGCCGCCGGTGGGGCAGAAGGTGATGTCGGCGAGCGGCGAGGCGTAGGCCTTGAGCACCCTGGCGCCGCCGAGCGCCTCGGCCGGGAAGAATTTGAGGAACGAGTAGCCGTGCTCGGAGGCGGTCATCGCCTCGGTCGGCGTGCCGATCCCCGGCAGCAGCGGGATCGGCTGCTCCTCGGCCGCCGCAAGCAGGCGCGGCGGGGCACCGGGCGAGACCATGAACTGGCAGCCGGCATCGACCGAATGGCCCATCTGCAGCGGGCTGCGCACCGTGCCCGAGCCGACGATGGCCCCCTCGACCTTGGCCATTTCCTCGATCACCTGCAGCGCGTGCGGGGTCCGCAGCGTCACCTCGAGCACCGGCAGCCCGCCCGCCACCAGCGCCTCGGCCAGCGGCCGGGCGGCCGCGACGTCGTCGAGGACGATGACCGGGATGACCGGAGCGAGGGAGAGCATGGAACGGAGGGCGGCGGCGTCTTGCGGCATGCGGATCCCCGGGGCTGGCTGCCGGCCAGAGTTAGGGGCTTCGCCGGCGGCGATCAAGGCCAAAGTCTTCATTGAAAATCTACCCGGCCGGCCGTAAGTGTCCGCGCGACGTCGCTACCGGGGAGGGCCTCATGGTTCAGCTCATCAACGCCACGACCCCGCTCGAGACGGCGCGCGCCGTCCTTGCCGGCAGCTACGACCTCGCCTTCTCCAAGGCGGTCGAAACCGAGACCGCCCCTATCTTCGAGCGCGTCCGCGACAAGATCCCCGAGATCGAGTGGCCGTTCTTCGCCCCGCTGATCTTCCAGATCAACCGGCTGAAGAAGGAGAAGGACGCCGTCATCCTTGCCCACAACTACCAGACGCCGCAGATCTATCACGGCGTTGCCGATTTCGTCGGCGACAGCCTGCAGCTGGCGCGCGAGGCCGCCGCGGTCGACCAGTCGGTGATCGTGCAGTGCGGCGTGCACTTCATGGCCGAGACCTCCAAGCTGCTCAACCCGGAAAAGACGGTGCTGATCCCCGACAGCCGCGCCGGCTGCTCGCTCGCCGCCTCGATCACCGCCGCCGACGTCCTGGCCATGCGCGCGCAGTATCCCGGCGTACCGGTGGTCACCTACGTCAACACCTCCGCCGCGGTGAAGGCGGTAAGCGACATCTGCTGCACTTCCTCCAACGCCCTCGCCATCGTCGAGGGGGTCGCGGGCGATACCGTCATCATGATCCCGGACCAGTACCTGGCGCAGAACACGGCGCGCCGGACCGACAAGAAGATCATCACCTGGGCCGGCGCCTGCGAGGTGCACGAGACCTTCACCGCCGCCGACATCGCCGAACTGCGCCACGCCTACCCGACGGCAAAGATCATCGCCCATCCGGAATGCCCGCCCGAGGTGATCGCGGCGGTCGACTATTCCGGCTCCACCGCCGGCATGATCGACTGGGTGAAGACCGAAAAGCCGGCGCGCGTCGTCATGGTCACCGAATGCTCGATGTCCGACAACGTCGCCTCCGAGACCACCGGGGTGGATTTCCTGCGCGGCTGCAACATCTGCCCGCACATGAAGCGCATCAATCTCGAGAACGTGCTGTGGTCGCTGCACACCCTGACCGAGGAAGTCGTCATCGACCCGGCGATCATCGAACCGGCCCGCGCTGCCGTGCAGCGCATGATCGACGTCTCGAAAAAGCGCGCCTGATCCCCAGAATTCTCGTCGACTTCTGTTGTGTTGCCGCGCCGGCGCGCTAGTCTGGCGACGCGATACTAGCCGAGTCAAACGAGGGGGCTCCCATGGGGCACAAGTTCAAGATCACGTCGGCCAAGGGCGGCCAGTTTGCCGCCAAGTTCGTCTACAATTCCGAAGTCATGCTCTGGTCGGAGAACTATACCGGCAAGGCCGGCGCGGAAAACTGCATCGCCTCGCTGCGCAAGCACGCGCCGGGTGCCCCCGTCGTCGACACGACCAAGGGCGAGGCCGGCAAGGGCTACCGCTTCGAGCTCGCCGGCTCCAAGGACGGGCAGACCTTCGTGCGCTTCGTCGCCTCGAACGGCGAAACCATGGTGCGCTCGGAGACCTACAAGTCGCGCGCCAGCGCCAGGAACTGCATCGCCTCGCTGCAGAAGCGCGCCGCCGCCGCCGCGCTCGTCGACGAGAGCTGACAGCCCAGCCCGGCCGGCCGCTGCGCCTGCCCCGCCCGGGAGCCTGACGGCGAGTGTGAGCGCGGGGGCGCGGAACGCCGGCGCCTCCCCGCCTCACCCCCCGCAGTCGGTACGCTCCCTCCCCCTTCGCCGCGCTGCGTTCCACTTCCACCTGCTGCCATCCGCCCGCTTTCCTTCGGGCCGGGCCTGTGACAGAAGCGGCGCCGGAACGGGCGGAGGGCGGGGCCGAAATGCCGGTGCACGACAACATCTTCAACGCCGACGGCGCACTGATTGTCGGCGCCGGGCTTGCCGGCCTGTTCTGCGCCCTCAAGCTGGCGCCGCGCCCGGTGACCGTGCTGTCCCCCAAGCCGCTCGGCGCCGGTGCATCGTCGGCCTGGGCCCAGGGTGGCGTGGCCGCTGCCGTCGGCGCGGGCGACAGCCCGCACCTGCACGCCCGCGACACCGAGACGGCCGGCGCCGGCATCGTCAGCGGTGACGTGGCGGAGTCGGTGGCGGCGGACGCGGCCGCCCGCATCGCCGATCTCGCCCGCTGGGGCGTGCCCTTCGACCGCGACGCCGCCGGCAACTTCGTGCTCTCGCGCGAGGCGGCGCATTCGGTCAATCGCGTCGTCCGGGTCGAAGGCGACCGCGCCGGCTACGCCATCATGCAGGCGATGATCGCCCAGGTGCGCAATACCCCCTCGATCCGCATCGTCGAGGGCATCACCGCCGTCGACCTCGCCCGCGACGGCGGCCGCGTCGTCGGCGTCTATGCCCGCAAGCTCGGCGACCGCTATGTCGAGCCGGTCTATGTGCGCGCGCGGGCCACCGTGCTCGCGGCCGGGGGCCTGGGCGGGCTCTACGCCGTCACCACCAACCCCCCGGCGGTGCGCGGGCACGCCCTCGGCATGGCGGCCCGGGCCGGGGCGCTGATCGCCGATGCCGAGTTCGTGCAGTTCCACCCCACCGCCCTCGCCACCGGCGCCGATCCCGCCCCGCTCGCCACCGAGGCGCTGCGCGGCGAGGGCGCCGTTCTCGTCAACGACCTGGGCGAGCGCTTCATGACGGGCATCCACCCCGACGCGGAACTGGCTCCGCGCGACATCGTCGCCCGCGCCAACTACCGCCAGATCAAGGCCGGCCGCAGGGTCTTCCTCGATACCCGGGCGGCCCTCGGGGCGCGCATCCTGACCGCCTTCCCGACCGTGGCGCGCTACTGCGCCGAAGCCGGCATCGACCCGGTCGCCCAGCCGATCCCGGTGACCCCGGCGGCGCATTACCACATGGGCGGCGTCAAGGTCGACGACACCGGCCGCTCGTCGCTGCCCGGCCTGTGGGTGTGCGGCGAGGCGTCCGCGACGGGGCTGCACGGGGCCAACCGGCTGGCCTCCAACTCGCTGCTCGAGGCCGTCGTCTACGGCGCCCGCATCGCCCACGACATCGGCGGGCTCGAGCCGGTGCGCGAGACCCTCGCTCCCTATCCCGGCATCGGCTGGAACGAGGAACAGGGCGAGGCCTACGAGCAGAGCCTCAGGAAGCTTGCGGCGGTGCGGCAGTTGCGCCAGGTGATGACCGAGCTCGTCGGCGTCGAGCGCGACGCCGCCGGGCTCAGGCTGGCGCTGCGCCGGATCGCCGAGCTCGAGGCGACGGCGCAGGGGGTGACCCGCTCCTTCCTCAACATGACCACCGCGGCCACCATGGTCGCCGCCGCCGCCCTCAGGCGGACCGAGAGCCGGGGCGGGCATTTCCGCACCGATTTCCCGGCCGCCGACCCGGCCTGGGAACATCAAACGGAAATGACGCTCGCCGAGGCGCTGGCGCTGCGCGCGGCGGCATGAGGGGGCGGAGGAGCGGGCCTAGCCGGCCGCCGCGAGTACGGCGTCGACCTCGGCCCGGGTCGGCGGGTTGCAGCCCCTTGCGGCGCAATTGAGCCCGGCCACGGTGGCGCCGAAACGCAGCATGCGGCCGAGTTCGGCCACGCCCAGGGCGCGCAGCCTCGCGGGCTGCAGGCTGCCCTGCTCGGCGAGGAAGGTGAGGATGCCCGCCATGAGGCTGTCGCCGGCGCCCACCGTGTCGCCGAATACCGGCGGCACGTGGATGCCGGCGCGGGCGCTGCCGGCGGCGGTGAAGGCGAGCGAGCCCTCCTCCCCCAGCGTCACCACCACCAGCCCGCAATTGGGACGGGCGAGCAGGTCGGCGGCGTGTTCCTCGATGGATCTGGCCGCATCCAGCGCCATCAGGTCTTCGCGCGACAGCTTGACCAGGTGCACGAGGTCGAAGAAGGCGTCGAGCCGGCGCCGAAAGGCGGCGAAGTCCGCGACCAGCGACGGGCGCACATTGGGATCGATCGACAGCACGGCGCCGCGCCCGAGCGCCTGCCGGGCCACGTCCAGCCACACGGCGGCATCCCCGGCCTCGATCGGACAGAAGCCGCCGATCTGGAACAGCCGCGGCTGGGCGGGCAGTGCCGCGACCAGCCCGTCGCGGGTGAAGGCCCGGTCGGCGCCGCGATAGAACTCGTATTGCGCTTCCTTCCTGGCGTTGAGCGTCACCACCGCCAGCGTCGAGGGCGCCGGCACGCGCTCGGCCAGCAGCGGGGTCACCCCCGCCGCCGCCAGCGGGCCGAGCAGGTAGGTACCAAAACCGTCCCGGCTGATGGGGCACAGGAAGCCGGTGTCGTTGCCGAGCCGCGCCAGCGCGATGGCGCAGTTGTAGGGCGAGCCGCCCTGGTGCGCGCTCATGTGGATGACGCCGTCGGCGCCGAGCGGCTCCTGCACCAGATCGATCAGGCTTTCGCCACCGACAACGAACATGCGCGCCCCTCCGCCCCTGCGCTGGGCACAGTTACGTCGGCACCCCCGGCAATTCAAGCGGATTGGCTGGCTGCGCCCCCTTGAACCCCGCCTTCTCGTAGATGGCGTCGATGACACGCATGTTGGCGACGGCATCGGCGCCACCGGTCAGCGGGGCGACGCGGCCGGCGAGTGCATCCACGAGGGCCTGCAGCTGGAAATCGTAGCTCGTGCCGCCGCCGACGGTGTGGTGGCGGAAGCCGCCGCCCAGCCGCTCGCGGATCGAGTGGCCCCGGTGCGGCAGCACCGGATTGTCGATCTCGACCGAGCCGTGCTCGCACTGCACCGTCAGCTGTGCCCGGAACGGGGTGGCCTTGCCCATGCCGCAACTGACGTCGGCGAGGATGCCGCTCGGGAAGCGCAGCGTCGCGGTGATGCTCTCATCGACCCCGAGCGGGGTGCGGGTGCCGCTGGCGGCAACGACGAGATCGGGCTCCTCCCCGAGCACGGCGCGGACCCAGTGCACGGGGTGGCAACCCAGCTCCAGCAGGGCCCCGCCGCCCGCCGCGGGGTCGTGGCGGATCGATTTGGGATCGAATGGAATGGCCATCGCGAACTCGGCCTTGACCGTCTTGATGCGGCCCAGTTCGCCGGCCTGCTTGCGTTCGAGCAGGTAACCGAACACCGGATGGTGGCGGTCGTGCAGGGCTTCGACCAGCAGCAGGCCGCCCGCCTGTGCCGCGGCGACCATCGCCGCCGCCTCGGCGGCGCTGGTGGCGAACGGCCGCTCGCACAGCACGTGCTTGCCCGCCTCGAGCGCCGCGATCGCCCAGCGCGCGTGCTCGGCGGGCGGCAGCGCGACATAGACGACGTCGATCTGCGGATCGGCCAGCAGCGCCTCGTAGCCGTCATGGGCCTCGGCGATCCTGTGCCGTTTGGCGTATTCGGCAGCCATGCCGGGCCGCCGCGAGGCGACGGCCTGGACGGTGACGTCGTCGCGCCGCCGCGCCGGCTCGATGAGCGCCTGCGGGGCGATGCTCGCGGCGCCAAGAATACCGATACGAAGCATGCCGCCCCCTTTCCCCAGCCCAGCGGTGCGCCCCCGGATACCCCGCGCTTTGCCAAGACTTCGTGAAAATTCTGCGCTAGGATCGTGCCCGAGGGTGATCGTCCGACCAAAGATGCAGACCAGCGTCTGCGATTGCCGCTTGACCGCGGCCGCGACACGTGTTCGCTAGCGGCGCAGCGGCGCCGCCCTGCGAGGGCCAACGGCTCGGCGGCGGCAAAGAGATGACGCACGGGGGACTCTTGCAGCTACTCGCGACGGCGATACGAGCCATCGGCGCCCTCAACCGCTTCGTCGGCCTCACTTTGTCATGGCTGTCCCTGGCCGTGGTGCTCGTCTGCTTCACCGTGGTCGTGCAGCGCTATTTCTTCCATGCCAGCTTCGTGTGGATGCAGGACCTCTATGTCTGGCTGAGCGGCGCCATGTTCACCGGCGTGGCCGGCTTCGCGCTGCTGCGCGACGACCACGTGCGCGTCGACATCTTCTACCGGCCGTGGTCGGTGCGCGGCAAGGCCGTCGCCGATCTGATCGGGGTCGTGGCTTTCCTCCTGCCCTTCGTCACCGTGGTCGCCATCTATGGCTGGACCTTCGTCGCCCGCTCCTGGCGGCTGCAGGAGGGCTCGGCCAACACCGGCGGGATGCCCGGCCTGTTCGCGCTCAAGAGCTTCATCATCGTGTTCTGCGTACTGGTCGGGCTGCAGGGCATCGCCTGGGCCATGCGCTCCATCCTGGTGCTGGCCGGCAAGGAAGACCTGCTGCCCGAGCCGCTGCGCTACCGGCGCGGGGAGGCCGCGTCGTGACCGCCACGCTGGTGGGCGAAGTCCTCGCGGGGGTGATGTTCTTCGCCGTCATCGGCGTGCTGCTGCTCGGCTTCCCGGTGGCCTTCAGCCTCGCCGGCACGGCCCTGCTGTTCGGCACGGCGGGCATTCTGCTGGGGGTCTTCGACCCCACCAACTTCGCCTCGCTGGCCAACCGCTACATCGGCACCATGACCAACGAGGTGCTGGTGGCGGTGCCGCTGTTCATCTTCATGGGCGTCGTGCTCGAACGCTCCGGCATCGCCGAAAAGCTGCTGCTCACCATGGGCAAGCTGTTCGGCAATCTGCGCGGCGGGCTCGGCATGTCGGTGATCCTGGTCGGCGCGCTGCTGGCGGCCTCGACCGGCGTGGTGGGAGCGACAGTGGTCACCATGGGGCTGATCTCGCTGCCCGCCATGCTGCGCGCCAACTACGACCCCAAGCTCGCCTCCGGCGTCATCTGCGCTTCCGGCACGCTCGGCCAGATCATCCCGCCCTCCACCATCCTCATCTTCATGGGCGACATGCTCTCGGGCATCAACGCCCAGGTGCAGATGGCCAAGGGCAATTTCGCCCCCGAGCCGGTCTCGGTGGGCGCCCTGTTCGCCGGCGCCTTCCTCCCCGGCTTGGTGCTGGTCGGACTCTATCTCGCCTGGATTGCGTTCAAGGCCTTCACCGATCCCGACTCCTGCCCTGCCACCCCGGTGCCACCCGAGGAGCGGCGCGGCCTGCTCAAGGACGTGGTCCTGGCGCTGATCCCGCCGCTGCTGCTCATCCTTGCCGTGCTCGGCTCCATCCTGGGCGGCATCGCCACCCCGACCGAGGCCGCCTCGGTTGGCTCGGTCGGCGCATTGCTCCTTGCCGTCATCTCGCGGCGCTTCTCGCTCACGCTGCTGCGCGAGGCCGTGATCGCCACCGCCACCATGACCTCGATGATCTTCGTCATCCTGTTCGGCGCCGCGGTGTTCTCGATCGTCTTCCGCCTCATGGGCGGCGACGCGCTCGTGCACCAGTTCCTCACCAACATGCCCGGCGGCGCCATCGGCGCGACAGCCATCGTGCTGGCGATCATGTTCATCCTGGGCTTCATCCTCGACACGTTCGAGATCATCTTCATCGTCATCCCGATCACCGCGCCGGTGCTGCTCACGCTCGGGATCGACCCGATCTGGCTGGGGGTGGCGGTGGGGGTCAACCTGCAGACCAGCTTCCTGACGCCGCCCTTCGGCTTCTCGCTGTTCTACCTGCGCGGCGTGGCGCCGCCGCGGGTCACCACCGGCATGATCTACCGCGGCGTGGTGCCGTTCGTGGCCCTGCAGATAATCGCCATCGGGGTGCTGTTCGCGTGGCCGCAGCTTGCCACCTGGTTGCCGCGGGTCCTGTACCAGTAGCGCGGCGCCGGCCGGTGCGGGCCCGGGCCGTGGCCCGGGCCGTTTCGGGAATGACCCGGCTCAGATCTCGAAGTACTTCTTGCGCGCCGCCAGGAACGGCGCATCGGTCTGTTCCGTACGCACGCGCAGCACCTTGAAGGCCTCGATGAAGCTTTCCGTCGTCTTCTTGGTCAGCGCATCGCCACTTTCGCGCAGGCCGAGGAGCAGTTCCTTGGCGGCGTTGGCACCCGCCTGCAGGATCTCCTCGGGGAACTCGTGCACCTGCACGCCGTGCTCGGCCACCAGCGCCTGCAGCGCCCGCGGATCATTGGCATAGAAGTCCGAGGCCATCTGGTCGTATTCGGCCTGGGAGGCGAGCCGGACGATCTCCTGCAGGTCGGCCGGCAGCGCCTGGAACTTCGCCTTGCTGACGACGAGTTCGGTGGCCGCGCCGGCTTCCACGAAGCTGGAGACGTAGTAGTGCTTGGCCACCTGGTAGTAGCCGAGGGCGAGATCGTTGTAGGGACCGACGAACTCGACCGCGTCGAGCGTCCCGGACTGCAGCGCCTGGAAGGTCTCGCCGGCCGCCATGTTGGTGACCGCCGCGCCCAGCTTCTCCCACACCTTGCCGCCGAGACCAGGGGTGCGGAAGCGCAGGCCCTTGAGATCGGCGAGACCCGTCAGCTCGTTGCGGAACCAGCCGCCGGTCTGCGTGCCGGTGTCGCCCGACAGGAACGCCTGGATGCCGAACTGGTCGTAGACCTCATCCCAGATCTCCTGGCCGCCCATGTAGCGGATCCAGGTCGACAGCTCGCGCGAGTTCATGCCGAAGGGCACGCCCGTGAAGAAGGACAGCGCCTGGCTCTTGTTCTGCCAGTAGTAGGGCGTGCCGTGGCTCATCTCGGCCGCGCCGTCGATGACGGCGTCGAGCGCCTGCAGCGCCGGCACCATCTCGCCGGCGGAAAACACCTGCACCGTCAGCCGGCCGCCGGAAGCGGTGGTGATGCGGTCGGCGAGGCGCTGCGCACCGACGCCCAGTCCCGGAAAGTTCTTGGGCCAGGTGGTGACCATGCGCCAGGTGATGTTGCCCTGGGCGATTGCCGGGGCGGCAAGTCCCGTTGCCGCCGCCGCAGCGCCCACGGCGCCGGCGCTGGCGGTCCTGAAGAATTCGCGTCTTTTCACTCAAAGTCCTCCCAGAGAAGTCTGTGCGTTGCTGCAACGGCGCGGCGTTCCGGCAGCGATCCCCGCCAACGGGGACAGGGACCTCTCCAACCGTGCCCCCTGCACAAAACCAGCATCGCCAGCGTCCGTCCACTGCTAAGTTCGTCTAGCGCGGGATGTCGCAGAGCCGTTGCGGCAGGGGGCGCAGAAATGTTTTCTCTGGCGGGAATAATCCTGCCTTCGGGGTGTTGTTACCGGTACGGACGGCATTGGACCGGACCGGTTGAGACCGAACGAGGAACGTCATGAAAACAGGTTTGCTGCTGGGCGCCATGGCGCTCGCCACCCTTATCGCCCTGCCCGCCGTCGCCGAGGACTATGTCGGCGGCGCCGTCAAGACCATGGAGATCGGCGGCAAGCAGGTGCTGACCGATGCCAACGGCATGACCCTCTACACCTACGACAAGGACACCGCCGGCGTCTCCAACTGTTACGACCAGTGCGCCGTCAACTGGCCGCCGCTGTTCGCCGCGGAGGGGGCCGCCGCCGAAGGCGCCTTTACCATCGTGACCCGCACCGATGGCACCAAGATGTGGGCCTATGACGGCATGCCGCTGTATCTGTGGGTGAAGGACACCAAGCCCGGCGACACCACCGGCGACGGCGTCGGCGGCGTCTGGCATACTGCGGTCGAGGACTGACGGCAGACGGGCGTCACGTGCAGTTTCTGGACGAGATCAGCTTGAGCGTACCGGCATTGCGGCGCTATGCGCGCGCCTTGACCCGCAATGCCGACCTCGCCGACGATCTCGTCCAGGACTGTCTCGAGCGCGCCATCCGCAAGCAGCGGTTCTGGGCCCCGACCGGCCCGCTGCAGGGCTGGCTGTTCAAGCTCCTGCTCAACCTGTATCGCAACGATCTGCGTCGACGGCGGCGCCAGGGCGACCACGTGCCGATCGAGGCGCTCGGCGTCGAGCCGGCCGTGCCGGCCCCGCAGCCGGGACGCGTGGCGCTGGCCGAGATGTCGCGTGCCATCGACGCCCTGCCCGTGGAGCAGCGCGAAGCCCTGCTGCTGGTGGTACTCGAAGGCGTGAGCTACGAGAATGCGGCGGCAGTCCTGGGGATCCCCGTCGGGACCCTGATGTCGCGGCTGAGCCGCGCCCGCGCCGCCTTGCGGCGGGCCGCGGGACCTGAAGAAGAGCCCAGACTGAGGTCGGTCAAATGAGCCGAACCGGACCGGACATCACGGAAGCCATGCTTCTCGGCTATGTCGACGGCCAGCTGACCGAAGCCGAGCGGGCAGCGGTCGACTCCTATCTTGCGAGCCATTCCGACAAGGCCGCCGAGATCGCCAACTGGCAGCGCCAGAACGAGGCGCTGCGGGCGCTTTTCGGCCCCGTCGCCGACGAGCCGGTGCCGGCCCGGCTCGATCCCCGCCTGCTCGCCGGCCGGCGTGGCGGGAGCGGCCTTGCCCTGCCCTGGCCCCGGCTCGCTGCCGCCGCCGTGCTGGTGCTGGTCCTCGGCAGCGCCGCGGGCTGGTATGGGCGCGGCCTCGTCTTCCCCGAGGAAACGCCGAGTGCCGTCCTCATCGAGGATGCCGTCACCGCCCACGCCCTGTTCACGCAGGAACGCCGGCACGCGGTGGAGGTCGCCGCCAGCGAGCGGGCGCATCTGCTCACCTGGCTGTCGAGCCGGATCGCCCGGCCGATCGACAGCCCCGACCTCTCGGCGGAGGGCTTCACCCTGGTGGGCGGGCGGCTGCTGCCGTCCAGCGCCTATGCCGGGGCCGGGCCGGCCGCCCAGCTGATGTACGAGAATGCCGCCGCCCAGCGGGTGACGGTCTACATCACCGCCGCACTGCCCGACGGCGCCGGCGAGCGGATATTCACCAGGCTGGACGCGCTCGACGCCTTCTACTGGGCCAACGACCGCATCACCTGCACGGTGGTCGGCGACCTGCCCGAGGCCGAGATGCAGCTGGTGGCGAGGAAGGTGTACGCCGAGCTCACGCGTCGTCCGGACGAAGCCTACCGCGACATCTGATCGCGGCGCCTCACGGGCGCCGGCGAGGCGGCAGGTCGTTGGAATAGATGCTGTGCCGGCCGATATTGCGGATGTCGCGCTCGCCCATCAGGGCCATGGTCGTGTCCATCTCGGTACGGATGATGTCGAGCGCCCTTGTGACGCCGGCCTCGCCGCCGGCTCCCAGTCCGTAGTTCATCGCTCGCCCGATGAACGTCGACCTGGCGCCCAGCGCCAGTGCCTTGATGACGTCCTGGCCCGAACGGATGCCGCCGTCCATGAATATTTCGGTCCGGTTGCCCACCGCCGCGACGATCTCGGGCAGGACACGGATGGAGGAGGGCGCGCCATCGAGCTGGCGGCCGCCGTGGTTGGACACGATGATGGCGTCGGCGCCGGCGTCGACTGCCAGCTGGGCGTCCTCGGCGTCGAGGATGCCCTTGATGATGACCGGCCCGCCGAAGCGGTCCTTGATCCAGCCGACGTCCTTCCAGTTGAGCGTCAGATCGAACTGCGTGCGCGTCCATTCGGTGAGCGAGGCGAGATTGGTGGCCTCGCTCACATGGCCGTGGACGTTGCGGAAGGTGCGCCGCTTCGTGCCCAGCATGCCCATGGCCCAGGCCGGCTTGCGGGCGATCTCATAGAGGAACTTCGCCGTGAACTTGGGCGGCACCAGCAGCCCGTTGCGGATATCCTTGTGCCGCTGGCCCAGGATCTGCAGGTCCATGGTCAGCACGAGCGCGCCGCACCTGGCCGCCTTCGCCCGGTCGATCAGCCGCTCGATATAGGGCCGGTCGCGCATCACGTAGAGCTGGAACCAGAAGGGCGCGCTGGTGTTTTCGGCGATGTCCTCGATGGAGCAGATCGCCATCGTCGAGAGCGTGAAGGGAATCCCGGCCTTTTCCGCCGCCCGCGCCGCCTTGATCTCGCCGTCGGGGCTCTGCATGCCGGTGGACCCGACCGGCGCAATCGCCACCGGCATGGCCACCGTCTGGCCCAGCATGGTGGTCGACAGGTTGCGGTTCTCGAGGTTGACCGCCACCCGCTGGCGCAGCGTGATGTGCCGGAAGTCCTCCTCGTTGGCCCGATAGGTCTGCTCGGTCCAGGCGCCGGAATCGGCGTAGTCGAAGAACTGCTTGGGCACCCGACGCTTCGCCACCTGCTTGAGGTCGTCGATGGTCAGGCAGCGATCGAGAACGGACATGTTTTCCCTCGGGCCGGCGCCGCCGTCGGGACGGCCCCGCCGGCGGTGCTAGTGAAATCGTGGCGTGTTCTAAGCGGCTGACATGTCAGCGGTCAATGCGACGTGGGTGCCATCCTGCGTCTGTCCCCCAGATCAGCTCACAGCTTCTCCCGGTTGAGCCGCAGGGCATTGCCGATGACGCTCACCGACGAGAAGCTCATCGCCGCCGCGGCCAGCATCGGTGACAGCAGCCAGCCGAAGAACGGGAACAACACACCCGCCGCGACCGGAACGCCAAGCGAATTGTAGCCGAAGGCGAACCACAGGTTCTGCTTGATGTTCCTCAGCGTCGCCCGTGCCAGCCGCCGGGCGCGCAGGATGCCGGCGAGGTCGCCCTTGAGCAGGGTGATCCCGGCGCTCTCGATGGCGACGTCGGCCCCGGTGCCCATGGCGATGCCGACATCGGCAGCGGCGAGGCCCGGGGCGTCGTTGATGCCGTCGCCGGCGAAGGCCACCCTGCCCCCCGCGGCCCGCAGCTCGTCGACCAGCCGGTGCTTGTCCTCCGGGCTCATCGACGCATGGATGCGGGTGAGGCCGAGCCGCTTGCCGACGGCCTCCGCGGTGCCCCTGGCATCGCCGGTCGCCATGATCACCTCGATCCCCTCGTCCCGGAGCCCGGCGAGCGCTGCGGCAGCGCCCTCCTTGATCGGGTCGCTGACGGTGACCAGGCCGATGACGCGACCGCCTTCGGCAACGAGTATCGGCGTCTCGCCCTTCTCGGCCCGGCGTTCGGCCAGTTCGCGCAGCTTGTCGGGCACCTCGATGCCGTGCTGCTCCATGAGCCGGCCGTTGCCGAGCGCGACGGGCTGCCCGGCGATGGTGCCGGTCACGCCCATGCCGGTCGCCGAGCCGAAACCGGCGACCTCGAGTCGCCTCGCCCCCCGCCGCTCGGCGCCCTTGAGCACGGCGGCGGCGATCGGATGCTCGGAACCGCGCTCGAGGGCGGCTGCAACCGCCAGCACCCAGCCCTCGTCGACCCCCGGCATGGGGATCACGTCGCCCAGCGTCGGCTTGCCCTCGGTCAGCGTGCCGGTCTTGTCGATGACCAAAGTGTCGACGCGGGCAAAGCCCTCCATCGCCCTGGCATCCTTGATCAGCAGGCCCGCCCGCGCTCCGCGGCCGGTGGCCACCATCACCGACATCGGCGTCGCCAGGCCGAGCGCGCACGGGCAGGCGATGATCAGCACCGAGACCGCCGCGACCAGCGCATAGGCGATCTTGGGTTCGGGACCCAGAATCCACCAGGCGACGAAGCTCACGAGGGCGACCGCGACGACGAGCGGCACGAACCAGGCCGAGACCGCGTCCGCCAGGTCCTGGATCGGGGCGCGGCTGCGCTGCGCCTTGCCGACCAGTTCGACGATCTGGTTGAGCCGCATCTCCATGCCGACGCGCTGGGCCTGCATGACGAAGCCGCCTTCGCCATTCAACGTTCCCCCGGTGACCGACTCGCCCGGTTCCTTCGCAACCGGAATCGGTTCGCCGGTGAGCATGGATTCGTCAACATGGCTGCGCCCTTCCGTCACCACCCCGTCGACCGGGACGGCCTCGCCCGGGCGCACGCGGATGAGATCACCCTTCCTGACCAGCCCCACGTCGATGTCTTCCTCGCGTTCGCCGCGCACAACGCGCGCCGTCTTGGGCGCAAGATCAAGGAGCGCGCGCAAGGCGTGGCCGGTGCGCTCGCGCGCCCTGAGTTCGAGCACCTGGCCGAGGAACACCAGCGCGACGATCACCGCCGCGGCTTCGAAGTAGACCGGCAGCCCGCCATCGGCGTGGCGGAACTCCATCGGAAACAGCTGCGGGAACAGCACGGCGACCGCGGAGTACAGATAGGCGGTGCCGACGCCGAGCCCGATCAGCGTCCACATGTTCGGCGAACGGTTGCGCAGCGAACTGAGGAAGCGCCGGAAGAACGGCAGCGCCGACCACAGCACGACCGGGGTGGCCAGCGCCAGCTCCAGCCAGCTCGTCAGCGGCTCGCCGAGCCACTGCCGGACCGGCAGCCCCAGCATCGGCCCCATGCCGATGACGAGCAGGGGCACCGACAGCGCCCCGCTGACCCACAGGCGCCGGGTGAAATCGACCAGTTCGGGGTTCTTTTCGCCGGCGGCACCGGGCGTCATCGGCTCGAGCGCCATGCCGCAGATGGGGCAGTCGCCGGGGCCGTCCTTGATGATCTCGGGATGCATCGGGCAGGTCCACTTGCTGCCCGCCGGCACCGCAGCCGCGGCACCCGCCTGCCGTCGCGGATCGAGCCGCGCCGGATCGAAGGGCGCGGCCTCGAGGTACCTCGCCGGATCCGCCTCGAACTTCTTCTGGCAGCCCTCCGAGCAGAAATAGTAGCGCTGCCCCTCGTGCTTGCTCATCCACTTCGCCGCGGCGCGGTCGACGCTCATGCCGCAGACCGGATCGACCGCGGTCAGGTAGTGCTCCGGCTCGGCCATGAATTTGGTCCGGCAGCCGGCGCTGCAGAACCCGTACTCCCGGCCGTCATGCACGTGCTTGTGCGGCGTGCTCGCCATGTCGACGGTCATGCCGCAAACCGGGTCGCGCGTGGCGGGTGCGGTCTGCTGCGGGCGGTGCTGATGAGTGTCGTTCATGTCGTATCGTTCGCTTCCACGGGCCAGGCGGACGCCGGCCCCGTGTCCGGGGCCGACGGCCGCGATCTGCGAAGGAAGATAGGGCTTCCCACCATGGGAAGGTCAAGACGCAATTCCGGCCGCATGGCGCGGCCTCGTGCGGGGGCACAGCTACCGCTGCCGCCCCCGCGCCTGCAGTCGCGAATTACAGCGACAGGCAGAGATACTTGATGTCGAGATAGTCCTCGATGCCGTATTTCGAGCCCTCGCGGCCGTGCCCGGACTGCTTCACCCCGCCGAACGGGGCGACCTCGGTCGAGATCAGGCCGGTATTGATGCCGACCATGCCGCAATCCAGCGCTTCGGCCACCTGGAAGACGCGGCTGATGTCCCGGGCGTAGAAGTAGGAGGCAAGGCCGAACTCGGTGGCGTTGGCCAGTTCGATCACCTCCTCCACCGTATCGAAGCGGAACAGCGGCGCCACCGGCCCGAAAGTCTCCTCGCGCGCCAGCAGCATCTCCCGCGTCGCCCCCGCGAGCACCGTCGGCTCGAAGAACAGGCCGTCCTTGCTGTGGCCGCCGGCCAGCACCTTTCCACCCTTGGCGGTCGCATCCTCCAGATGCGCCTGGACCTTGTCGACCGCCCTGCTGTCGATCAGCGGGCCGGTGGTGACCCCCTCGGCGAAGCCGTCGCCGACGCGCAACCTGCCGACGGCGGCCACCAGCTTCTCGGCGAAAGCGTCATAGACGCCCGATTGCACATAGATGCGGTTGGCGCAGACGCAGGTCTGGCCGTTGTTGCGGTACTTGGAGACCATGGCCCCCTCCACTGCCGCGTCCAGGTCGGCATCGTCGAAGACGATGAAGGGCGCGTTGCCGCCCAGTTCGAGGCTCAGCCGCTTGATCTGGTCGGCGGCCTGGCGCATCAGGATGCGGCCCACTTCGGTCGAGCCGGTGAAGCTCAGCTTCTTGACCGTCTCGTTGGCGCAGAACTCCTTGCCGATGTCGGACGAATGCGTTGAGGGCAGGACGCTGAACAGGCCCTCCGGCACCCCGGCGCGCTCAGCGAGCCGGGCCAGGGCGATGGCCGAAAGTGGCGTCTCTTCTGCCGGCTTGGAGACCACGGCGCAGCCGACCGCCAGCGCCGGCGCCATCTTGCGGGCCACCATGGCGTTGGGGAAATTCCACGGCGTGATCGTCGCCACCACCCCCACCGGCTGCTTGATGACGATGATGCGCTTGTCCGGCTGGTGGCCCGGAATGGTGTCACCGTAGACGCGCTTGGCCTCCTCGGCGAACCACTCGACGTAGGAGGCGCCGTACATGATCTCGCCCCTGGCCTCGGCCAGCGGCTTGCCCTGCTCGGCGGTCATGATGGCGGCAAGGTCGTCGGCGTTGTGAACCAGCAGTTCGTAGAGCCGGCGCAGCACTGCGGCGCGTTCCTTGCCCGTCCGCCTGGCCCAGGCGCGCTGCGCGGTGTCGGCCGCGGCGATGGCGCGCTTCGCTTCCGCCACGCCGCAATCGGGCAGCGTCGCCAGCACCGCCCCCGTCGAGGGATTGGTGACCTCGAAGGTCTCCCCGCTGTCGGCTTGCCCAAGCCATTGTCCCCCGACATAGGCCGCCGCCGGCAGCAGGTCAGTGTTCTTGAGCTTGGACAGAAGTGCCTGGGTGATCGCCATGTGAATAGTCCGGTTGTCAGGAAGGCGGCGAACATCGCTTGCCGGGGCCGGTTTGGCAAGGGCGGCCGGCATGCCCCACTATTCGCTTGCGCGTCCCCCCGCTTTTGGCTTTGCTCGATCGCTGGAGCAGGGGGAACCCATGGCCGGCAGCAACGGGACATACGAGCATTTCGAGAAGGAATTCGCGCGGCTGGTGAACGGCAGCGCCCGCCTCGAGACCCTCTACGAGGGCTGCCGCTGGGCCGAAGGCCCGGTATGGTTCGGTGACGGCAACTACCTGCTGTGGAGCGACATCCCCAACGACCGCATGCTGCGCTGGAGCCCCGAGACCGGGGTGTCGGTCTTCCGCACCCCTGCCGGCAACACCAACGGCCACACGCGTGACCGCGAGGGCCGGCTGGTGTCGTGCTCGCACGGCAACCGGCGCGTGGAGCGCACCGAGTACGACGGCACCATCACCGTCCTGGCCGACAACTACCGCGGCCGGCGCCTCAACTCGCCCAACGACGTGGTCGTCAAATCGGACGGCAGCATCTGGTTCACCGACCCGGCCTACGGCATCGAGAGCGACTACGAGGGCAACAAGGGCGCCATGGAGCAGGACGGCTGCTTCGTCTACCGGCTCGACCCGACAAGCGGCACGCTCACGGTCGTGGCCGACGATTTCGACCGACCCAACGGCCTCGCCTTCTCACCCGACGAGTCCGTGCTCTATATCGGCGACAGCGGCGCCAGCTTCAGCCCGGACCGCCCCCACCACATCCGCGCGTTCGACGTCGGCGCCGGCAACTCGCTGGGCCGCGACCGGGTCTTTGCCGTCATCGACCCGGGCCTGCCCGACGGGTTCCGCTGCGACGTCGAGGGCAATGTGTGGACCAGCGCCGGCGACGGCGTGCATGTCTACACGGCGTCCGGGGTCAAGCTCGGCAAGATCCTGACCCCGAAAACGCCCGCCAACGTCACCTTCGGCGGGCGCAAGCGCAACTGGCTGTTCATCGCCGCCACCGACGCCATGCACCTGCTGCACACCCAGGCCAACGGCGCACAGCGGCCGTAGCGGCCGTCAGGCGGCCGACGGCCCGGGATCGTCGTCGGGCGCCTCGGCGGGTGGGGCGACCGACAGCACGGTGAGCACCTGCTTGTGGCCGGCCTCGTCGAGCCAGGTGATCGCCTGGCCCCGCCGCAGCCCGACCAGGGCGGTGCCGACCTGGGTGAGGACCGACAGCCGGTCGCTCCCCTCCCGGGCCTCGGCGGGATAGACCAGCGTCACCTCGCGCTCGCCGTCCCGGCTCGAGCGATAGCGCACGGTCGAGCCCATGCGGACCGCGTCGGGCGGCACGAAGGGATCGGCCACCACCAGGGCCCGGCCCAGTTCGTAGAGCAGCGCGTCCGCGATGTCGGCGCTGTGACCGCTGCCGGCCATCACCAGCACGGTGAGCTGATGGTGCTCGGACTTGCCGAGGATGATGTCGGGGGAGAGGTTGAACTCCTGAAGCGTGGTCGTGGTCATGGCGAATTCTCCATCACCGGCCTGCCGCGGCAGGTCCGGTCGAACCGGGGATGATGTCGGGGCGTCGCGCTGCTCGATCCCTAAGTCCGGTGACGACCGCCGGACTTAGGGCACGGAGCCTGCCGCGCGGCCGGCCCGGCAGAGACCGATCCCGCCCGGCATGGCT
The DNA here is from genome assembly GCF_036406155.1 of Devosia sp. Classification (GTDB taxonomy): domain Bacteria; phylum Pseudomonadota; class Alphaproteobacteria; order Rhizobiales; family Devosiaceae; genus Devosia_A. The sequence goes on from NZ_DASWVV010000052.1 coordinate 23,392, forward strand.
AGGCGGGGTCCTCTACCGCGGTGACGGACAGCACGTGCTTGAGCCCGTTGCGCGCCGTCCAGGTGATCGACTGTCCCTTGGCCAGCCCGATCAGCGCCGTGCCGATGGGCGTCAGCACCGAGATCCGGTTGGCGGAGATGTCGGCTTCGGCCGGATAGACCAGCGTCACCGTGCGTTCCTCGCCATTGTCGGGCCGGTAGGTCACGGTCGAACCCATGCGCACGATCTCGGGCGGCAGCTTGTTCTCGGGCACCACCCGCGCCCGCTCGATCTCCTCGAGCAGGTCATCGGCCGCGTCCGACAGCTGGCCGCCCCCGAGCGTCAGGGCGAGCAACTGCCGGTGGTCCTCCTCGGCCACGGTGATCCTGGGCTTCAGGTCGTATTTGCGCATGCTCTGCATAGGGTTGTCCTCAGGTGAAACGAACCGCCGCGCCCAGCGGGCGGCAAGGTGGTCCTGGATTTTTCGGGGAAGCGCCGGAGCCGCGCGCGCCGCGGCAGCTGATCGATGCGGGGACCCCAGGCCCGGCCGGCGCCAGGCGCGCGGGCATGGGGGTTAGTGGCCTGCGGCGGAGGTCACCCGGCAGGCTGCAGTTCGCATCGATTTGCGGCGCATCGTCATGCTCGTAAGGTAGGCATTGAAGCGGCCGCGGTCAATGCCCGCGCCGACCTGCCGCTAGAAGGTCGCGCCGACCTGCCAGGGCACGAATTCGTTGTCCCCATAGCCCAGCAACTCCGACTTGGTCTTCTTGCCCGAGGCCACGCGCAGCACCTCCTCGAAGATCTCGCGGCCCTTGGCTTCCAGCGACCCGCCCTCGAGCACGTCGCCGCCGTTGAGGTCCATGTCGTCGATCATCTTGTGGTAGGTATCGGAGTTCGTGGCGATCTTGATCGAGGGCGTCGGCTTGGCGCCGTAGGCCGAGCCGCGGCCGGTGGTGAAGCACAGCACATTGGCCCCGCCGGCGATCTGCCCGGTGGCCGAGACCGGATCGTAGCCGGGCGTGTCCATGAACACGAAGCCCTTCTCGGTCACCGGCTCGGCATAGCGGTAGACGGCATTGAGCGGCGTGGTGCCGCCCTTGGCCGCCGCCCCGAGCGATTTCTCGAGGATGGTGGTGAGCCCGCCCAGCTTGTTGCCCGGCGACGGGTTGTTGTTCATCTCCATGAGGTTGCGCGCGGCGTAATCCTCCCACCAGTGGATGATCTCGACCAGCTTCTCGCCCACGTCGCGGGTCCTGGCGCGACGCGTCAGCAGGTGCTCGGCGCCGTAGATCTCCGGCGTCTCGGACAGGATGGCCGTGCCGCCGTGGCGGACCAGGAGGTCGGCGGCCACGCCCAGCGCCGGGTTGGCGGTGATGCCCGAATAGCCGTCGGAGCCACCGCATTGCAGCGCCAGCATCAGCTCCGAGGCTGGCGCCGTCGTCCGCCCGACCGCGCCCACGATCGGCAGCATCGCCCTGACGGCCTCCACCCCGGCCTCCACCGTCTTCTTGGTGCCGCCCGTCTCCTGGATGGTCATGGTGCGGAAGGTGTCGCTCTCGGTGATGTTGTAGGCCTCCTTGAAGCGCGGGATCTGGAAGCCCTCGCACCCGAGCCCGACCATGAGCACGCCGCCCATGTTGGGGTTGGTGGCGTAGCCCCAGCTGGTGCGCTTGAGCACGTCGAAGATGGCCCCGCGCGAATCGATGACGCAGCCATTGGCCTGTTTCAGCGCCACGATGCCGTCGATGTTGGGGAAGTCGTCGAGCACGCCGCTGCGCTCGATCTCCTGCACGATGAAGCCGGCCACGGTGGTCGAACAGTTCACCGAGGTGAGCACGCCGATATAGTTGCGCGTCCCCACCTTGCCGTTGGCGCGATGGTAGCCCTCGAAGGTGGCGCGCTCGGCGTCGGCCACGAAATCGACGGGCGTCACCCCGGCGCAGAAATCGTAGTCGCGGGCGAAGGCGCCGTGCGCTTCGCCGACGCCGCAATTGTGCTCGTGCACCCAATCGCCCGCAGGGATCGGCCTCGTTGCAAAGCCGATGATCTGGCCGAACTTGCGGATGGGCGCGCCGGCCGCGATCTCCTGCACCGCGAATTTGTGGCCCTTGCCGATGCGCCGCAGCGTCGTCACCCCGTCGGCCGGCGTCCCCGGCTCGAGATTGGCCAGCGCCACGGCGACGTTGTCGGCGTGGTTGAGCACGAGCGTGCGGGCGGTAGGCTGGGACATGGTTTCGGACATGGGTAGGGGTATCCTGGACTGGCGTGAGGGGCACCGGGAGGGACGTTCGCGTGGGCTTGCCGGCCGCGCCGCGGCGGGCGACAAGCGTGGCGATTGCAATGCCCTCGGCGCCCAACTAACATGTTAGCATGAAGACTGACGCGAGTCCCTACCATTTTCTCGCCACCCCCGCCACCCCGACACGCGGCAACGTCACGGCGCTGGTGACCGACACGCTGCGCCAGGCCATCGTGACGCTGGCGCTGGCCCCCGGCGAGGTCATCGACAAGGGGGCCGTCTGCGCCCGGCTCGGAGTCTCGCGCTTTCCCGTCTCCGAGGCCCTGGCGCGCCTGCAGGCCGAGGGCCTGGTCGACATCCTGCCGCAGCGCGGCTCCACCGTGGCGCTGGTCCGCATTGCCGACGTGCTCGAATACATGCTGATCCGCAAGGCGCTGGAGGCCGAGGCGGTGCGCATCGTCACCGCCAGCCACGGGCCCGAGTTCATCGCGGCGCTGCGCCGCAATCTCGGCTACCAGCGCGCCGCCGTCGAGCTCGGCGATCGACCGGGCTTCCATGCGCGCGACCTCGAGTTCCACGCCATCATCATCGGCGACATGCGCTTCACGCGGGTCAAGGCGGTGATCGAAAACACCCGCGCCAATCTCGACCGGGCCCGCCGCCTGATCCTCACGCCCCGCCGGCTCGAGGTGACGCTGGCCGAGCACGGGCGCATCCTCGCCGCCATCGAAGCCGGCGACGCTGCCGGCGCCGCCGCCGCCATGCGCGCCCATGTCGACTCGGTGATGGCCGAACTCATCGACTTCGCCCGCAGCAATTCCGATCTGTTCGCCGACGGTGCACTGCTGCGCGACGACCCCGAATACGCCACCTTCCCCTTCGGTTGACGGGGAATCTTGCCGGCGCCGAACGGATTCGGCCCGTGCTGGCCTCGACTCCGCCCCATACCGGCGTCTATGCATGGCCAACCCTTGAGGAGATATTCGATGAAACTTCTGCGTGTCGGCGCCAAGGGGTCCGAGAGGCCCGCGATCCTTGCCAGCGACGGTTCGATCCGCGATTTGTCGGGCGTCGTGCCCGATATCGCCGGCGACGTGCTCACCCCCGAGGGGCTGGCCCGCATCCGTGCGGCGGACCCGCTGGCGCTGCCGCGCCTCGATCCCGGCCTGCGCGTCGGCCCGTGCGTCGGCAGCGTCGGCAAGTTCATGTGCATCGGGCTCAACTACGCCGACCATGCGGCTGAAACCGGCGCCAAGATTCCCGCCGAGCCGATCCTGTTCCAGAAGGCGACGAGCGCCATCTGCGGCCCCAACGACGACGTCATCATCCCGAAGAATTCCCTCAAGCCGGACTGGGAAGTCGAACTGGGCGTCGTCATCGGCAAGGAGGCGCGCTACGTCGACGAGGCCGACGCCCTCGACCACGTGGCCGGTTATTGCGTCATCAACGATCTGTCCGAGCGCCACTTCCAGACCGAGCGCGGCGGGCAGTGGACCAAGGGCAAGTCGGCCGACACCTTCGGGCCGATCGGGCCCTATCTGGTGACCGCCGACGAGGTGGCCGACCCGCAGAACCTCAGGCTCTGGCTCGACGTCGACGGCCACCGCTACCAGGACGGCTCGACCAAGACGATGATCTTCGGGGTCCGCCACCTCGTGCATTACGTCAGCCAGTTCATGAGCCTGCAGCCCGGCGACGTCATCTCGACCGGCACCCCGCCCGGCGTCGGCATGGGCGTCAAGCCGGAGCCGGTGTGGCTCAAACCCGGCCAGACCATGCGGCTGGGCATCGAGGGGCTGGGCGAGCAGCAGCAGCGCACGGTGGCGTACCAGGGCTAGGAAGCGGACGCGCGCATCCCCGAGATCGCCGCGGCGCGCCGTCCGGGGATGACGGTCCGGTGCGAAAGGGCGTTTGTCGGGCATGGGCCCTGCTGCCTTTCGCGCACGGCAAGACGCCGCCCCGGCATCCCGCCTTACGGTTTCGCCTCTGTTCTTCCGCCGCCTCCCTTGTCGAGGGAAGCGGCCCCGGCGAGGCGGTCGCCTCGGAGCGGGTAGTCCGCAAAAAGGTGAGGCTGGCGCCTCGCCGGAGCGGCCGGGTGGTTTGGAGCCGGCCCGTTACGGTTGTGCGGTCACGCATCAAGGTTTCGCCGCATCGCTTCCGGCCAGGACCCTGCCGCTGCCGGCGGGGGCCCTGCCTTCGGCAGCCGGGCAGCGGCTGCCAGTGTCGCGAGGCGACCGAGCGTATCGGTCGCCCGACCCGTCACGGACCGGCCTGGCCGGGACGACTCCCGGCCTGCCCGGCCGGCGGC
>NZ_DASWVV010000053.1:0-3049 GCF_036406155.1 Devosia sp.
CAGCTCGGCGGTCGCGGGAATCGAGCCGGTCGAGCCGGCGGCGACCACCGGGCGGTCGCCGAAGATCAGGGGCGCCGCCGCGCCCTGGCGGCGCAGCCGCTGGTTGCGCAGGTCGGCGGGATCGCCGCGGCCGCGTCCGGCCAGGGCCTGCGGCCACGCCTTGAGCGCGATGTCGAGGAATTCGAGCGATTTCTGCCAGTTGGCGGCGAGGTCGGGCTTGGCGACGTCGTCGCGCAGGCGGGCGAGGTCGCCGCCTTCGATGGTGAGGTCGTCGGCCAGCCGGCCCAGCGACTCGGCGAGGCCGAGGATTTCGGCGGCATTGGGCGGGGTGGCGAGAATCTGCTGGCCGACCGGGGTGCGGGCCCAGGCCTCGATCAGCCGGGCGAGGAACAGCTGGCGCTCGAGGGTGGAGGCGGCCGGCGGCAGCGCGGGCAGGTCGTGCGGCGGCAGGAACGGCTCCTCGTCCTGCTGCTCGCCACCGAACGTGCGGATGTCGGGCAGCAGCCGGTGGCCGCGCCTCAGGAACGCCTCGGCGAGCGCCAGCCGGGCACGGCGGGTGGGCAGCACGATGGTGACGTCGGCGAGCCAGAACGGACCCTGCTGCGGCCAGCCCGAGAGCAGCGTACCATCGAGGACACGGTCGGCGAGCACCGACAGGAACGGCGCGTCCGGCGCGATGGTGAACAGTCTGCCGGCGCTCATGGAAGCGACGGCGCGCCGCCGCCGGGCAGCACGGTGACGGACGGGAATCGGGTGTCGGGCATGGCCGATCTTGACCGCGCCGGAGGGCAGAAGTCCAGCCTAGATGCGGCGTTCGGCCGGGGCGTCGATGACGGCGATACGGCCCTTGCGGTCCGCCGGAAGGGAGAGGGTGACGACAATGTTCGCGCGCGCCGCCAGGCCCGGCGCCCGCTCGGGCCATTCCACGAGCAGGATGGCCTCGGGCCGGTCGAACAGGCCCAGTTCGTCGATGTCGCGCTCGGACGCGAGCCGGTAGAGATCGGCGTGCAGGAGCACGTGGCCACCGCCCTCGTAAGGCTGCACCAGGGCAAAGCTCGGCGAGGGCACGTCGAGATCGGGATCGGCCATGAGGTGGCGGATGACGGCGCGCGCCAGCGCCGTCTTGCCGGCCCCGAGATCGCCGGCGAGCAGCACCACGTCGCCCGGCCGGAGCGCCTCGGCGAGGCGGACGCCGAGGGCAGCGGTGGCGGCCTCGTCGGCGAGGTGCAGGGTCACGGGGCCGGGCACGGCTACTCGGCCGCCCCGACCAGCGCCGCGGCGTCGGCGGGCAGGTTGACGACCACCCGGCTGCCGCGCGGCTCGCGCCGCTCGACGCTGATGGTGCCGCCGTGCAGGTTGACGAAGGCGCGCACGATGGCGAGGCCGAGCCCGGCCCCGCGCTGGCGGCCGGAACCGGCCGGCGCATCGGCCTGCTCGAGCATGGCGGCGCGCATCTGCTCGCTCATCGCCGCCCCCTCGTCCTCGATCACGAACAGCACGCGCTCGGCGCGGGAGGAGACCGACAGCCGGATCTCGCCGCCCGGCTCGGAGAAGCGGGCGGCGGTGGAGAGCAGGTTGTACAGCACCTGCACGATGCGCGTGCCGTCGGCGACGAAGGGCGGCAGGCCGGGCGCGATGTCGATCCTGAGGTTGAGCGAGGCCTGCCCGTCGATCTCGGGGAAGGTGGCCATCACCCCGGCGCGCGCCTTGTCGACCAGCGCGTGCACGTCCTGCAACTCGGGCCGCAATTCGGCGATGCCGGCATCGACCGTGGCGAGATCGAGGATGTTGTCGATGAGCACGCCGAGGGTGACGCTGGACGCACGAATATAGTCGGTATAGGCGCGCTGGCGCTCGTTGAGCGCCCCGGCGGTGCCGGAAGCGAGCAGGTCGGCGAAGCCGATGATGTTGGTCAAGGGCGAGCGCAGCTCATAGGAGACGTTCTGCACGAAGGCGTCCTTGAGCCGGTCGGCGGTGATCAGCGCCTCGTTGCGCTCCTTGAGCACGCGCTGGTAGTTGGCGCTCTCGGTGACGTCGAGGAAGGTCATCATGGTCTGCCCGTCCGGCAGCCGCACGACGGCGTAGTCGATGAGCTTGCCGTCGGCGCGGGCGATGCGCCCGCTCTGATCGGAGCGGGTGGGGTTGAGGTCGATGATGTTCTGCTTGAGGCCGCGCCAGATGACGGCGCCGTCCTCGGGCAGGGCGCGCGCCGCCGCCTCGGCGACATGGTCGATATGCGGGTTCTGACCCAGTTCGTTCATCGGCAACTTCCACAGCGTCGACAGCCGCGGGTTGCACAAGGTGAGCCGGCCGTTGGTGCCGAACACGGCGACGCCTTCGCTGAGGGCGTTGAGGGTGGAGCGCTGCACGTCGAGCAGGGCCCGGTGCTGGCTCTTGAGGTCGAGCTGGGCGGTGATGTCCTCGAACACGTAGATGACGCCGCCGCGCGGGCCGGCCGGCGCGGCGACGACGCGGATGGTACGCCCGTCCGGCAGGTGCCAGGGGGCGTTCTCGCGCGGGGCGCTGAGCTGGTAGGCAGTCAGGTGCCGCGCGCGCCAGGCCTGGTAGTCCGGCTCGTTGGGGAGCTTGCCGTCGGTGCGCAGGCGGTCGAGGATGGCGCGCTCGTCCATCCCCGGCTTCAGCCAGCCGGCGTCGAGCCCCCACAGGGCGCAATAGGCGCGGTTGGCCTGCACCAGTTCGCGTCCGGCACCGAAGATAGCGATCGGGGTGGCCAGCGCGTCGATGATCGAGCCCAGATGGTGGACGCTCTCGGGGGGCGCCGGCTGCGACGGGGCCTGCGGCGACAGCAGCCCGGCGCTGCCGTCGCCGGCGGCAAACTCCAGCAGTTCGTACGGCCCCGCCTCGCCCAGCGTCACGGTGACGGCGTGCGCGCGCCCCTCGGCCAAGGCGGCGAGGTGGCGCTGCAGCGCGGCCGGTTCCAGCACCTCGGCCGGGCGCGTGTCGGGCGTCAGCCTATGCAGGGACCGGGCCAGCTCGGCGTAGGCGGCATTGGCGTAGACCAGATTGCCGGCCGCGTCGCGCAGATAGG
>NZ_DASWVV010000054.1:0-11644 GCF_036406155.1 Devosia sp.
GAAGGTGCGGAACACAGCCGAAACCTGCATCGCGGTGTCGATGTCCGGCGCCTCGAAGACGTCCACATAGTCGCAGGGCCCGAGCACTGCCCAGCAATGCAGCCAATGCGTCGACGGCCACGCCACGGGCTTGCCTAGCCGGACGGCATTCCCCTCGGCGCATCAAACGGCATCGGCATCGCAGCACCGCCCCGAGGCGTCGACTAGCATGAGAGGAGCGCCCAAGTTCCGGCTCGCCCGCTGCCGGTGACCGCTGCCGGTGACCGCTGCGGGTGATCTCGCCACTGCGGGTGATCGACCAGACCGTCCTCCGCGACAGGTGCCAGCATGAAAGCGGGATGGGAACATTTTCCTCATGATGCGGACGTGGGCGTCCGAGGAATGGGCGCCACCAAGGCGCAGGCCTTCGAGCAGGCGGCGATGGCGCTGACGGCGGTCGTCAGCGACCCGGGCGCAGTGCAGCCGCGCACGGCGGTCGCCATCCGCTGCCGGGCGCCCGATGACGAGCTGCTGTTGGCCGAATGGCTGAACGGCGTGATCTACCAGATGGCGGTGCGAAACATGCTGTTCAGCCGCTTCGAGGTCCGCCTGGACGACGGGCAGCTGCAGGGCGTTGCCTGGGGCGAGGGTGTGGACGTCGGGCGCCATCATCCCGCCGTGGAAATCAAGGGTGCCACCTACACCGCCCTGCGCGTCGCCCGTGAGGCGGATGGGTGGCTGGCCCAGACTGTACTGGACGTGTGAGAGCCATGGAACTCGACCTGTTTGCGCGGCGCTCCGATTATCAATGGGAAATCCCGCCCCACGGCGCGATGCGGGTGCCGGGCGTGATCTACGCCGACGAGACGCTGATCCGCGCGATGGACCACAAGGTGTACGAGCAAACGGTCAATGTCGCATGCCTGCCGGGGATCGTGCGTGCCGCCTATGTGATGCCCGATGCGCACTGGGGCTACGGCTTTCCGATCGGCGGGGTGGCTGCCTTCGACCCCGACGAAGGCGGCGTGGTGTCAGCCGGCGGGGTCGGATTCGACATCTCTTGCGGGGTGCGCTGCCTGCACACGGGGCTCACCCGCGACGACATCCTGCGGGTGCAAAAGCCGCTGGCCGACCGCCTGTTCCAGTGCATTCCCGCCGGGGTCGGCAGTTCCGGCGCGATCCGCCTCGACAGCCAGGAGATGGACGCCATGCTGGCCGGCGGAGCGAAATGGGCGGTCGAGCGCGGCTGGGGCGAGCCCGCCGACCTCGAACGCATCGAGGAAGGCGGCCGCATGAAGGGCGCACGCCCGGCGGCGGTGTCGCAGCAGGCCAAGAAGCGCCAGCGCGACGAGATGGGAACGCTGGGCAGCGGCAACCATTACCTGGAGATCCAGGAAGTTGTCGCCATCTACGACCGGCCCGCGGCGGCAGCCTTCGGCCTGATCGAGGGCGCGACGGTGATCATGATCCACTGCGGCTCGCGCGGACTGGGCCACCAGATCGGCACCGAGTTCCTCAAGCAGATGGCGATCACCGCCGCCGAGCACGGCATCGCGCTGCCCGACCGCGAGCTCGCCTGCGCGCCCATCCGTTCGCCGCTGGGTGAGACCTACCTGGGCGCGATGCGGGCGGGGATCAACTGCGCCTTGGCCAACCGCCAGATCCTCACCCAGTTGGTACGCCAGGTCTTCGCGGAACTGCTGCCGGCGGCGCGGCTGTCCCTGCTCTACGACGTCTCGCACAACACGTGCAAGGTGGAGACCCACCAGGTCGACGGCCGTATGCGCGAGCTCTACGTCCACCGCAAGGGGGCGACCCGCGCCTTCGGCCCCGGCCACCCCGACCTGCCGGAGACGCTGCGTGCGAGCGGCCAACCGGTCTTGATCGGCGGCTCGATGGGCACCGGTTCGTACATTCTGCGCGGCTGCGAAACCGCCGAAGCGCTCGCCTTCGCCTCGGCCTGCCATGGCGCGGGGCGCGCCATGAGTCGCCACCGCGCCCAGCACACTTGGCACGGCCGTCAGGTGATCGACGATCTCGCGGCGCGCGGCATTCTCATCCGCAGCCCAACGCAGCGCGGCGTGGCCGAGGAAGCCCCTGACGCCTACAAGGATGTCGGCGCTGTGGTCGACGCTGCCGAGGCGGCCGGCCTCGCGCGCAAGGTGGCCCGGGTCGCGCCGCTCATCTGCGTGAAGGGCTGAGACTGCGACGGTCCTGCCTTTGTCGCCCGCGACGCAGTCGCCATGGCAGTTCATGCGGCGAGCGAAGTCGGCCGAGGCAGTCGGGAACGAAGTCAAGTGGGCACGCCGTTACGCCCCCGGGAGCGAGCACCGGGCTCACCCGACGAGGCCCTCACTCGAAGCGCAAGAGGTTCTCCGCGGGCGTGTCCTCTCCGTAGCGGTCGATGAGCGCGTCGATCTCCGCGAGCAGCGTCTGGTCATCGTCGTCATCGATGACGCCCTTCCCCGCGAGCCGCGCAACCCACCCTTCCGCGACGGCCGCCCGCATGCCGCCGAGGGTGGGAACGACATCGGCCTCGCTCACGTCCAGCAGCGTTTCGATGAACTGCGACAGGTCCTCACTGGCCTTGACGCTCACGAAGTCGGCCGCCGGCGCATCGGCGCCGAACTCCTCGATCAGGGCTTCGATCTCGCTCGCCAGTGATTCATCGTCTCCGAACCGTCGCGGCTCCACGCCCTGTGCCCTGGCCACCCCGAGAATTCGCTGACGGACGAACCCTAGCGTCAGGGGCGTATCCATGTCCGGATGGTCGAGCAGCGGTGCGATGAAAGCCGAGAGCTCTTCGCTCACGCGGCTTTCGACTTCGTGTGGTAGAGGCATGGTGGCATTCCCTCGCGTTCGGTCACTTGGCGGCTCCGTTCACCGCAGATCGCTGCTGCCCGTTTCCAGGATAGACGGGAACTAGCAGAACCGCGTCGGCGCCCATGCGGTCCCTCACAGCGTCTGCACGAACGCGCGAACACCGCCCAGCAGCATCTCGACGGCGCCTCGCCACACCTCGACAACCGCCACCCGCGGGACGCTGAAACCGCAAGCAACCATTGTCGGCCGACGGCTCGCTCGACTGAAGCTAGCCATCTCAGTGGGACGAATGCGAATGCACGCGGACGCGATTGGCCTGCAGACCATCGCCCGCCGTCTCCTCCAGGAACACGACATCATCGCCCACCTCGAGGGCCTCGAAGTCCGGATGCACGACGTTGTAGCGGTGAAAATAGAGTTCGGTGCCGCCCATGTCTTCGATGAAGCCGTAGCCCTCATCGCCGAACAGGCGGACGATCCGGCCACGCGACTCCGGCTCGTGAGCCTTTACGTCGCCGCGCTGGCGGCGGGCGTAGTCCTCCAGCCGGCGGCGGGCGTGGTCGAACGCGTCGCGAATGGCGACGTAGACATCTTCCGCATTATCCCGATTGACCACGATCTCCGAGCCCGGGACGGTGAGATCGACGCGCACGTTGTGGAGCCTGCCGTGGTGCTTGTGCTTGCAGATCATCCCGACGGTGACGCGGCAGCTCATGATGCGCTCGTAGAACTGGTCGAGCTTGGCGACCTTGTCGCGGATGGCGGCCTCGATCGCGTCGGAGTGGGGCATGTCACGAAAGACGATGTGGGTCGGTATTTGCATGATGTTCCTCGCTTTCAATGCGCTTTTTGCGCGCCTCGCTTAATGGCCGGGGACGTCGGCGAAGGTCGTCTGTGGCCGCTCGGCGGTGCGGACCACGCTCTGCAGGAAGCGCCGCAGCTCGCCCCCGCTGCCCAATCCCCCGCCGACCAGGCGGCTCGCGCGCCAGAACGCCAGGAAGAAGAACGCCAGGAAGAAGAACGCCAGGAAGAAGAAGGCCAGGAAGAAGAAGGCCAGCAGCCATGCGGTGCTTGAAGTCGCTGTAGCTGATCTCCTCGATGCCGACGCCCGAGAGCACGACCCGCAGCAACATGAACGGCGCCAGCATCGCGACGAAATAGGCCAACGGCCGCCAGGGCGGGATCTCCGGGAAGGTGGGCTTTTCGGGCGCCGGCATGTGGGGACGGGAGAGAATTGGTCGTGGGTAATCACCGCCAGCCGGGAGGCCGAATCGTCACCCGCGCGCGCATCCGCGGCTGCGACTATGAGGGAGATACCGCGCCGCACTGCTCGCTCCGAACGCTGATGTCGATCACGGGGCTCGGACTGGTCACGCGCACCTCGAATTCCGCACCGCCGAGAAGGGCCGACAGCGACGCCAACTCCGAAAGACTGTCGATCCCGCAAACCCGCTGCAGCAACTCGCTGCCACCGGCGATGTCAAGCAACTCGGGGCTGCCCCGCCCACCCCTGCCGAGACCGCGCCACAACGCGTGGTGGTACTCCGGCGGAAGATGAATCTCGGCGCGCCCGTATTCACGCAGTGCGGCCTCCACCGATGCCAGCGAGGCGCTGCCTCTCCAGGTGACCTTGGTCTCGATCATGGCGCCCATCCAATGCCGGTCGGCGGATCGGTCAGGGGTGGTGCGGTCCGACGTCCCTGTTTCGCGGCGCGCTCGCGTGCTCCCAGGGATGCTGATCCACGCGATCGGCGAGCACGCAGCACTTGGCGCTCCCCTGGGCGCGGTCGAATGCGTTGCCCATGTTGAACGCCCGGAGGTTCTCGATCGTCTCCGGCCCGCCGGCGCTGGTGATTTCCACCTTCCAGCCAAATTCGGAGTTCTCCCGCCCATAGTGCTCGCGTCTCATCCACGCGCCGCACTCGTCCAGGCGCCACACGGACGGATCCTGATCGGCGGAAGCCCTGGCACGCTCCCATGCTTCCTGAACAAGCTTCTCGCTGAAGGCCATTTCGCTCACCCCTCCGCCTCGACTCGCGCCCCCCGCCGCGCACCTCGTTTCTTACCACTCTAGCAGGCTGTCGGACTACGCCACCCGCGGCGGGGTAGTCCGACAGCCTTTGTGACCGAGCTCAACACTTGACGGCGGAAATTCTGCTATAGATTTCAACATTGGCACCCGCAGCCGACGCCGATTTTCGAGGAGGAGGAGCATGCGGTGGCAAACCATCGAAAAGTCGCCCGGGGCCGACGCGCTCGCGCCCAATCTGGCCGACTACGAACGCACCCGAGCCGGCTTCTCCTGGGCCGAGGCCCGCGGCGAGCTCGATGGCCTGCCCGGCGGGCGGGGTCTCAACATCGCCCATGAGGCGGTCGACCACCATGCCGCGGGCACCCGTCGCGATCACCTCGCCCTGCGCTGGCTGGGGGCGAACGGCGAGGTGCGCGACTTCAGCTACGGACGCCTTGCCGAGCTCTCCAACCGTTTCGCCAACGTCCTCCAAGCGCTCAAGGTGGGCAAGGGCGAGGGGGTGTTCGCCCTCACCGGCCGCATCCCGGAGCTCTACGTCGCCGCCCTCGGCACGCTCAAGAACGGCTCGCTGTTCTGCCCGCTGTTCTCGGCCTTCGGCCCCGAACCGGTCCACGCCCGCATGAGCATCGGCGAGGCCCGCGTCCTGGTCACCACCCCGGCGCTGTATCGCTCCCGCGTGGCCGGGCTGCGCGAGCGGCTGCCGCGGCTGGAGCACGTGCTCCTCGTCGGCGGTGGCGCGGCGGCGCAGGACGTGCCGGGCACCCGCGATCTCGACTCCCTCATGGCCGGCGCGAGCGCCGAGTTCGTCATCCCGCCCACCGACCCCGAGGACTGGGCGCTGCTGCACTTCACCAGCGGCACCACCGGACGCCCCAAGGGCGCGATCCACGTCCACGCCGCCGTACTCGTCCACCATCTCACCGGCCGCTACGCCCTCGACCTGCACCCGGAGGACGTCTTCTGGTGCACCGCCGACCCCGGCTGGGTCACCGGCACCTCCTACGGCATCATCGCGCCGCTCACCAACGGCGTCACCAGCATCGTCGACGAGGAGGAGTTCGAGCCCGAACGCTGGTACGGCATCCTCCAGGACCAGAAGGTGACGGTGTGGTACACCGCCCCCACCGCCATCCGCATGCTGATGAAGTACGGTGACGAGCTCGCCCGGCATTACGACCTGTCCCGCCTGCGCTTTCTCGCCAGCGTCGGCGAGCCCTTGAACCCCGAGGCCGTGGTGTGGGGCGCGGAAGCCTTCGGCCGCCCCTTCCACGACAACTGGTGGCAAACCGAGACCGGCGGGATCATGATTTCGAACTACGCCGCGATGGCGGTCAAGCCCGGTTCCATGGGCAAGCCGCTGCCGGGCGTGGAGGCGGCCGTGGTTCGCCGGCGCGAGGACGGTGGCATCGACACCTTGGCGCCCGGCGAGCAAGGCGAGCTCGCCCTGCGCCCGGGCTGGCCTTCCATGTTCCGCGGCTATCTCCACGAGGAGGCGCGCTACGAGAAGTGCTTCGCCGGCGGCTGGTACCTCACCGGCGATCTCGCCCGCTGCGACGAGGACGGCTATTTCTGGTTCGTCGGCCGTGCCGACGACCTGATCAAGTCCTCGGGCCATCTGATCGGCCCGTTCGAGGTGGAGAGCGTCCTGATGGAGCACCCCGCGGTGGCCGAGGCGGGCGTGATCGGCAAACCCGACCCGATGGCCGGCGAGGTGGTCAAGGCCTTCGTCGCGCTGAAGCCCGGCATCGACCCCGACGAGGCGCTGCGCCGCGAGCTGCTCGGCTTCGCCCGCAAGCGCCTGGGTGCGGTGGCGCCGCGCGAGCTCGATTTCCAGCCCAGCCTGCCCAAGACCCGCAGCGGCAAGATCATGCGCCGCCTCCTCAAGGCGCGGGAGCTCGGACTGCCCGAGGGCGATCTATCCACGCTGGAGGCGGAAAAGTGAACCACCACCATGCTCTCGCGCTCCTGCAGGGGATGCTGCGCATCCGCCGCTTCGAAGAAAAGGCCACCGAGCTCTACACCGAGGAGAAGATCCGCGGCTTCATGCATCTCTACATCGGCGAGGAGGCCGTGGCGGTGGGCGCGATGCAGGCGATCGGCCCCGACGACGCCGTGGTGTCCACCTATCGCGAGCACGGTCACGCCCTGGCGCGCGGCATCCCGGCCGGAGCGATCATGGCCGAGATGTACGGCAAGCAGGAGGGCTGCAGCGGGGGCCGCGGCGGCTCCATGCATCTCTTCGACCGCGGCCGGCGCTTTTATGGCGGCAGCGCGATCGTCAGTGGCGGCCTGCCGCTGGCGGTGGGGCTCGCCCTGGCCGATAAGATGCAGGGGCGGCACCGCGTCACCGCGTGCTTCTTCGGCGAAGGCGCGGTGGCCGAGGGCGAGTTCCATGAATCGATCAACCTCGCCGCGCTGTGGCGTCTGCCGGTGCTTTTCCTGTGCGAGAACAATCTGTACGCGATGGGCACGGCGCTAGCGCGCTCCGAGTCGCAGACCGACATTCGCCTCAAGGCCGCCGCCTACAACGTGCCGGCGGAGTCGGTGGACGGCATGGACGTGGAGGCGGTCGAGGCCGCCAGCCAGCGGGCTGCGGGAGCGGTGCGCAACGGCGACGCCGGCCCCTACTTTCTGGAATTCCACACCTACCGTTTCGTCGCCCACTCGATGTTCGACGCCCAGCTCTATCGCGACAAGGCCGAGGTCGCGGAATGGAAGACGCGTGACCCGATCGCGACCTACATTCCGCGCCTGCAGGAAGAGGGGGTGCTCGACGACGCTACGCTCGCGCGCATGGAGGCCGAAATCGCCGCCGAAGTGGCTGAGGCTGTGGCCTTTGCCGAGGCGGGCAGCTGGGAGCCGCCGGCCACGCTGACCCGCCACGTCTACAGCAGCGAGGGCCCGGCGCCATGACCGCGACCATTCGAACCACCTATCGCGAGGCCGTGCGCGAGGCGATCCGCGAGGCGCTCAGGCGCGACGACCGGGTGTTCCTGATGGGCGAGGACGTCGGCCGCTACGGTGGCTGCTTCGCCGTGAGCAAGGGCCTGCTGCAGGAGTTCGGGCCCGAGCGCATCCGCGACACCCCGCTGTCCGAATCCGCCTTCGTCGGTGCGGGCATCGGGGCGGCGCTGGGCGGGATGCGGCCGATCGTCGAGATCATGACGGTGAACTTCTCCCTGCTCGCCCTCGATCAGATCGTGAACAACGCCGCCACCCTGCTCCACATGTCCGGCGGCCAGTTCTCCGTGCCGCTGGTGATCCGCATGGCCACCGGCGGCGGCCGCCAGCTCGCCGCCCAGCACTCGCACAGCCTCGAAGGCTGGTACGCCCACATCCCCGGTATCAAGGTGCTCACGCCGGCCACCCTGGAGGATGCTCGTGGCATGCTATGGACCGCCCTCGAAGACCCCGACCCGGTGCTGATCTTCGAGAACACCGCTTTGTACAACACGGAAGGCGAGCTCGCCGCCGACGCCGGCGCGGTGGACATCGACCGCGCCCGAATACGCCGGGCCGGCCGCGACGTGAGCCTCTTCGCCTACGGCGGCGGGCTGCGCAAAGCCCTTGCCGCCGCCGACCAGCTCGCGGCCGAAAGCGTCGAGGCCGAGGTGGTGGACCTCAGGTGCCTCCGCCCCCTGGACGGCGCGGCGATTCTCGCCTCGGTCGCGCATACTCGGCGGGCCGTGATCGTGGACGAGGGCTGGAGGAGCGGTGGCATCTCGGCCGAAATCAGCGCACGCATCATGGAGGGCGCCTTCTACGAGCTGGATGCGCCGGTGGCGCGGGTGTGCGGGGCCGAAGTGCCGATGCCCTACCCCCGCCATCTCGAGCAGGCCGCCCTGCCCCAGGTCGAAACCATTGTGCAGGCAGTGCGGGAGATGCTGGGCCATGGCTGAGTTCCGCATGCCTTCGCTCGGCTCCGACATGGAAGCCGGCACTCTGATCGAATGGCGGATCAAGCCCGGCGACAGCGTGCGCCGGGGTGACGTCGTGGCGGTGGTGGAAACCCGGAAGGGCGCCATCGAGGTGGAGATCTTCACCACCGGGGTGGTGGAGGAGATCCTGGTCCCGGTTGGCGAGCAGGTGCCGGTCGGCACGCCGCTGGCAACCATCCGCGCCGAAGGCGAGGAGCAACCCCCTCCCTCCGTCGAGGCTACAGGCCGCGCGACGGTGTCGGCGCCCCCGACTTCGCCGGCCGCGACGACGGCACGGGCCGCCGCGGGCGCCACGCGACTCCGGGTCTCCCCGGCGGCGCGCAAGCGCGCGGCCGAGCTGGGCGTGGACCTCGGGCGGCTCGCCGGCAGCGGCGCAGCCGGCGCGATCACCCTCGACGACGTCGAAAAGGCCGCCGTCGCGCGCCCGCCGACGCGCCCTGCCTATCGCGCAGCCGGCATGCGCCAGGCCATCGCCGCCGCCATGGCGCGGTCCAAGCGCGAGATCCCTCACTACTATCTCGGCACCTTCATCGACATGCGTCGCGCCCTCGATTGGCTGCGCAGCGAGAACGAGCGGCGCCCCGTCCCCGTGCGATTGCTGCCGGGCGCCCTGCTGTTCAAGGCGATGGCGCTGGCCTTGCGACAGGCGCCGGAGCTCAACGGGTTCTGGGTGGACGGCGAGTTCAAGCCCGGCGCCGGCATCCATCCGGGCTCCGCCATCGTCCTGCGTGGCGGCGGCCTGGTCGCGCCTGCGGTTCATGACGCCGACAGCAAGTCGCTCGATGAAGTCATGGCAGCGCTGCGCGATCTGGTCCAGCGGGCTCGCGCCGGCGCCCTGCGCAGTTCCGAGATGAGCGACGCGACCATCACCGTGACCAGTCTTGGTGAACAAGGCGTGGAGACGGTGTTCGGCGTGATCTACCCGCCACAGGTGGCGCTGGTCGGTCTGGGGCGGATCGTGGAGCGGCCGTGGGTGGTGGACGGTCAGGTGGTGGCGCGGCCGCTGATGCAGGCCACGCTGTCAGCCGACCACTGGGTCAGCGACGGCCACCGCGGCGCGCAGTTCCTGGCGCTTTTGGATCGCCTGTTGCAGGAGCCGGAACGACTATGAACGAGGTACAGATCAGAGACATCGTCCTCGATGCCCTCAGCGCGGTCACACCCGACGCCGACACCTCCGGCCTCGCACCCGACAAGAGCTTCCGCGATCAGCTCGATTATTTCGACTCGATGGACTTCTTCAATTTCGTCGTCGGCCTGCACAAGGCGTTCGGCATCGACATCCCCGAGGCCGACTATCCACGGCTCTCGACCCTGGACGCTTGCACGCGCTATTTCAAGACGAAGCTGGGATAGTCGCCATCCATGGAGCGCGACCCTGTCGAAATGCGTGGGGCAACGCACATCAACCATGGACATCGCCTTCTACGGCGCCACACGGGAGGTCACGGACGACCTCACCTACAACCGGCAGGACCTCTGAGCCACCACGTCGAACAAGCAGCTCAACTTCGTCCAGCACATCCGCACCATGCTCAAGGTAACATGCTGCCCCGGTTCACGCTTGCCGAGACAGACCGTGTCGCAGGTCGGGAAGCGGTTTGTTTGACGGCCCGCCAGGGTGACTCCCACTCCGCGGCGGCGGCCATCGTTCCCGCAAAGCTTCGCCGAACCGGCAAGTATCAACGGACGTTGTCGGACTTCGCCGCTACGCGCACCCCGCACATGGCATATTAAAATATCAAGATATTTTCGCGAATTGATGGAAAAATCACCTAATAATCAATCGCCTGAAGCATCCAACTTCAGTCCAATGATGCAGCAGTATCTCCGCATCAAGGCGCAGCATCCGGACACGCTGCTGTTCTACCGCATGGGGGACTTCTACGAGCTGTTCTTCGATGACGCGGAGAAGGCCGCGCGGCTGCTCGACATCACGCTGACGACGCGCGGGCAGTCGGCCGGCACGCCGATCCGGATGGCCGGTGTGCCGTTCCACGCGGTCGAGCAGTACCTCGCGCGGCTCGTGAAGCTCGGCGAATCGGTCGTGATCGCCGAGCAGGTCGGCGAACCGGGAGCGACGAAGGGGCCGATGGAGCGCGCGGTGAGCCGCATCGTCACGCCCGGCACGCTGACCGACGCCGCGCTGCTCGACGACCGCGCCGACTCGCTGCTGCTCGCGGCGAACCTGCACCGCGGCGTGCTCGGCCTGGCGTGGCTGAACCTCGCCAATGGCGACCTGCGGGTGATGGAATGCCCGGCCGAGCAGTTGCAGGCGCAGTTCGAACGGCTGCGCCCGGCCGAGGTGCTGGTGCCCGACGGGCTGGCGCTGCCGCTGTTCGAATCGCTGTCGCCGGTGCTGCGCCGGCTCGCCGACTGGCAGTTCGACGCCGGCAACGGCGAGCGCCTGCTGACCGGGCACTTCGGCACGCGCGACCTGGCCGGCTTCGGCGCCGAAGGCCTGCCGGTCGCGCTCGCGGCCGCGGCGGCACTATTCGAGTACGCGCGCAGCACGCAGCGCCAGAGCCTCGAGCACGTCACCGGACTGCGGGTCGAGCGCGAAGCCGAATACCTGCGACTCGATGCGGCGACGCGGCGCAACCTGGAACTGACCGAGACCTTGCGCGGCGAGGCGGCGCCGACGCTGTTGTCGCTGCTCGACTCGTGCATCACCAGCATGGGCTCGCGCTGGCTGCGGCATGCGCTGCATCATCCGCTGCGCGACCGCGCAATCGCCGCTCAGCGCCACAGCGCCGTCGGCGAACTCACCGGATCGGATCCCGGCGCCCCGGCGGACACCGGTGATGCACGGATGCTCGGCGACGTCCGCGCCGCGCTGCGCGGAGTTGCCGACGTCGATCGCATCACCGCG
>NZ_DASWVV010000055.1:0-8928 GCF_036406155.1 Devosia sp.
GGAATTCGCGGAGCACCTGGCCCTCCCAGTGGCCCACTCGCAGATCGCCAAGGGCGTGCTGCCCGACGACCACCCCCTCTGCCTTGGGCTGACGGGGTTCTGGGGCACTCGCTACGTGAACGACAAGTGTCGCGAGGCGGATCTGATCCTGGCACTGGGTACACGGTTCACCGAATCCGACAGCAGTTCCTGGGATCCGCGCTTCACCTTCTCCATTCCTGACACGCGGTTGATCCAGATCGATATCGACCCCGCCGAAATCGGCCGCAACTACCCGGTCGAACTGGGCGCCGTGGCCGACCTGGCTCCCGCCCTCGAGGTGCTGGCGAGGGTGGCGCGCCGTATGCTTCCTGGTGGGATGAAGAAGCCGGAGCGGGCCGCCGAAATCGCGCGCGAGCGGGGAGCGTTTGCCGCCGAGCACGCCGCCCACGCCACGGATGAAGCATGGCCGATGCGGCCCGAGCGTATCCTCGCCACCGTGCGTGAACTGGTGCCCCGTGATGCCATCATCACGACGGACACTGGCTGGAGCAAGAACGGCGTGGCCCAGCAGTTCCCCGTCCTGGTGCCTGGAACGGTGCTCACGCCCGGGGGGTTTGCGACAATGGGGTTCGGGCCCCCGGCGGCGTTGGGTGCGAAGATCGCCTTGCCGGACAGGGTGGTGGTGTCGCTTGCCGGGGACGGGGCCTTCGGTCAGAACCCCTCGGTGCTGGCGACGGCCGTCGAGGAAGGCGCTGCCGTGGTCTGGATCGTCATGAACAACGCCAGCTTCGGCACCATCGCCGGGCTGCAGCAAGCCCATTTCGGCACCACCGTCGGTACGAAATTCGAGCGTGACGGAAAGCCATATTCCGCGGATTTCGCGGCAATGGCCGAAAGCTATGGTGCGCTAGGGATCAAGGCACAATCGGCTGCTGGGTTTCGCGCTGCGCTGCAGCAGGCACTCGCCTCGGGGCGCCCCTCATTGATCGATGTCGAGATGCAGGACGTGTCCGTGCCGACAGCAGGCCACTGGGACATCAACGACATCTATTCAATGGGTACCTATTCGATGGCCACCGCACCCAATACCCAGGCCGGATGACTTCTCGCCGTGCACAGCGCCGACCCGGCGCGCCGGCGCTACCCGACAGACACGGAGTTCTACCCATGACGGAATATGCAGACCTGCCCAAGTACGACTTGTTCATCGACGGCGAAAGGCACGTACCGACAAGCGGCGCCTACTATGTGTCCGATGACCCCTATCTGTGCCGCCCGTGGGCGCAGATCGCCCAAGGGAACGCAGCCGACGTGGAAAAGGCCGTGGCCGCCGCGCACCGCGCCTTTACTTCGGGGCGTTGGCCGGAGCTGACCGCGACCCAGCGCGGGCACCTGATGTGGAAGGTCGCCGATCTCATCTCCGCCAATGCCGACCGCCTGGCGGAGATCGAACGTCGGGACAATGGCAAGCTGGCGTCCGAAGTCACGGTGCAGGTGCGCTACCTGGCGGATTACTTCCGCTACTACGCGGGGCTTGCCGACAAGCTGCAGAGCCACGTCTTGCCGACGGACAAGAAGGGCGTATTCTCCTATACGAAGTACCAGCCCAAGGGTGTGATCGGCATCATCACGCCGTGGAACTCGCCGCTTGCCCTGACCAGCTGGAAGCTGGCGCCGGCCCTGGCCGCGGGGTGCACGGCCGTGGTAAAGCCGTCACAGTTCACCTCGGCCTCGATGATCGAACTCGCCGAGCTGTTTACGCAGGCGGGCTTTCCGCCGGGGGTGGTCAATGTCGTCACCGGCTTCGGCCGGGAGGTAGGCGAACCCCTCGTCGAACACCCAGACATCGCTCACATCGGCTTTACCGGCGGTGACCTGGCCGGCCGGAAAGTCTACGAACTCGCAGCGCGCGGGCTCAAGACGGTGACGCTGGAGCTGGGCGGGAAATCGCCGAATATCGTGTTTGATGACGCCGACCTCGATCAGGCAGTGAAGGGCGTTGTCTCCGGGATCTTCGCGGCCTCCGGCCAGACCTGCCAGGCCGGGTCGCGGCTGCTGGTGCAGCGCACCATCCACGATGACTTCGTCCAGCGCCTGGTCGAGTTCATCTCCACGGCCAAGATGGGTGATCCGGCCTTGCCCGATACCCAGATTGGCCCGATTGCCACGCGCCCGCAGTTCGAGAAGATCCTCGAATACATCGAGATTGCTCGATCGGAGGGAGCGCGGTGCGTCGCGGGCGGCAATGTCCGTGCCGACCTCGGTGGCGGCCAGTTCATCGAACCCACCATCTTCACTGACGTGGACAATCGGATGCGGATTGCCCAGGAGGAAGTCTTTGGCCCGGTGCTGGCCGTCATCCCGTTCACGGACGAGGCCGACGCCGTGCGCATCGGCAACGATGTCCAGTTCGGGCTTGCCGCCGGCGTGTGGACCAAGAGCCTGCACCGGGCGATGTACATGACCGACAGGCTGTGCGCCGGGACGGTCTGGGTCAACAACTACCGCGCAACCAGCTTCACCTCGCCGTTTGGCGGCTTCAAGAAGTCGGGGATCGGTCGGGAATCCGGAACCGAGGCGATCATGGAGTACCTGGAAACCAAGTGCGTGTGGATTTCGACGGACCTCGATGTGCCGAACCCGTTCATCCGACGCTGAAAGAGCCTTCAGCGGCACGGACGAAAATGCGCCGCGAACTGGTGTTCGCAGTGCCCGTTGCAGCGCAAGGAATGGTCATGCGGATTCTGGTGCCCGTGAAGCGGGTGGTCGACGTGAATGTCCGGGTAAGGATCAGACCCGATAACGCGGGCGTGGACCTCGCCGCGGCCAAGATGGCGCTCAATCCGTTCGATGAGATCGCCCTTGAAGAGGCCCTGCGCCTGAAGGAGCAAGGCCACGCCAGCGAGGTCGTGGCGGTCTCGGCCGGCGCCAAACCGACCCAGGACGTGTTGCGAACTCCCCTGGCCATGGGCGCCGATCGGGCCATCCATGTCGATGTCGCCGGATCGCTGGAGCCGTTGGGCGTCGCCAAGCTGCTGCGGAGCGTGGCGCTTGAGGAAGACGCCTCGCTGGTCATCATGGGTAAACAGTCGGTCGACGATGAAGCCGGTCAAGTCGGCCAGATGCTGGCGGCATTGCTCGATTGGCCGCAGGCAACCTTTGCCTGCGGCGTCGCGGTCGAGGGGACAGCGGTGGTTGTCACCCGCGAGGTCGACGGCGGCACGCAAGTGGTTAAGCTGCCGTTGCCGGCCGTCGTCACCGCCGATCTGCGCCTGAATGAACCGCGCTACGCCTCTCTTCCCAACATCATGAGGGCGAAGAGCAAACCTCTCGCCATCCGGCCGGCTTCCGCATTCAACGTCGATCTCACGCCAAGGCTTGCCGTGCTCGAGGTGCGGGAACCGGCCGGGCGGCCGCGGGGCAGGGTCGTGGAATCCGTAGGTGAGCTCGCCGGCATATTGAAGCGCGCCATCGGCCCGAACTAGAGGAGTTTGAAATGGCGACGCTGGTCCTCGTCGAGCACGACAACACCGAACTCAATCCCATGACCAATCGGGCTGTCGCCGCGGCCGCGGCGCTCGGGCAGCCGGTGGACTGCCTCGTGTCCGGCGTCGACTGCCGCATCGTGGCCGAGCAGGCCTCGAGGCTGCACGGCGTCCGCACCGTATTGCTTGCGAGTGCCGAGGGGCTTCGCCACGGCCCCGCCGAAGCGGTGGCCAGGGTGGTCATGACCGTGGCCGAAAAGTACGACGCCATTGTCGCCCCGGCATCGACTGGCGGCAAGGATAGCCTTCCGCGCGTCGCGGCGCTCCTCGATGTCACTCATGTCTCCAACGTCACGAAGATCATCGACCCGTGGACATTCGAGCACCCCATCGTTGCCGGCAATGCGATCGAAGTGGTGCGAACCACGCAGGCAATACGAATCCTCACTGTTCGGACATCCGCGTTCGAGCCGGTGCAGGGTGGAGGAGACGCCACGATAGTGGAGATAACGCCTGATCTCGCGGGGGTGAAGGGTGTCGTTGTCTCCGCGAACACGGTCGTTTCGGATCGCCCGGAGCTGTCCGGCGCCCGCGTCGTCGTGTCCGGTGGTCGTGCGCTCGCTTCGAGGGAGAATTTCGAGCGCCTGCTGCATCCCCTGGCCGATGCCCTGGGTGCCGCCCTGGGCGCGAGCCGAGCGGCCGTCGATGCCGGTTTCGCCCCGGGCGACTGGCAGGTTGGGCAGACTGGCAAGATCGTCGCGCCGGAAGTATATATCGCCATCGGCATTTCCGGAGCCGTCCAGCACCTGGCGGGCATGAAGGATGCCAAGCTCATAATCGCCATCAACAAGGACGCGGATGCACCTATCTTCGACGCGGCGGATTACGGGCTGGTCGGGGATCTGTTCGAAATCGTGCCCCAACTCGTCAGCGAACTGGCATTACCCTGACCGTCGTACCGCGCTGGTCGTGTGGACGACGGGCAAGGGGGGGCCGCAAGCCCGCGATTCCGGATGCGGTCGAGACTGCTGGCCGGGTACGATCGAGGCGGCTACAGGTAGGGTGACCCCGGCGAGCCTCTGACCGGGGCCCGCGCCCGCTCGGTAGCGGCCTGACTGGTTCCACATAGGGTATCCAATGGTCTATCCGCTCCCGCCCCTCAATCCGCTGCACGTCTTCGAAGTGGCGTCGCGTGTAGGCAACTTCACACATGCCGCGGCCGAGTTGAACGTTACCCAGTCCGCCGTGAGCCGGCAGATTTCTATCCTCGAGGCGCATCTGAAGGTCGATCTGTTCCGACGGGGGCGCCAAGGGGTAACGCTCACGGCGGCCGGTGAGGAGTACCGGCGGATGATCGGCCCCGCCTTTGCGATGATCGCGGAGGCGACGGCAGCGGTGCGCGACCGCGCTCGCGCCAAACCGCTGGCGCTGCTGGTCTACCCCACGTTCGCGGTGAAGTGGCTGATCCCCAGATTACCCCTGTTCGCCGGCGAGCAGCCCGGGATCGATGTTCGGGTATCTACCGGAACTGAAACGGTCGATTTTTCGAAGGATGGCGTCGACCTGGCAATCCAGCTTGTCGTCGACACGGATCCGCCGGCGAACAGCCGCCGCCTCTTCACCGATGCGTTGCAGCCGATCTGCAGCCCGTCGCTGCTGCCCGACGGCAAGGTTCCGGCGACGATCGATGCCCTGCTGCGGCTTAAGCTGCTGCATTCCCGATACCGCCGCGACGACTGGAAGGACTGGCTGGCTGCCAAGGGCCGCCCCGACGCTTCTGACGACGGTATGGAGTTCCCCAGTTCGATCCTTACGTACCAGGCGGCCTTAGAGGGGCTTGGTGTCGCGATTGGCCAGCCCCGCCTCGTCGAGCAGGATATCGCCACCGGCAGACTTGTCGCACTGCTGCCACCGCCGGTGGAGCGGAACCTCGCCTACTATGCGATCTGGGCACCCCGGAAGGAACCGGACATCAAAGTGCGCAGGTTTCTGCGCTGGCTTGAACGGCAGGTGGCGGCCGAGGGGGCGCCGGCTCCTGGATGACCGGTTCGCAATAGTCATGCCGGCATGCATTCTGCGAAGTTGTCGCTGTGCCCGGATTCGACTTCTTCGTGCCAGAGCCACTGCCGCCCACAAAGGATGGACATCTTGCACGATAGCGCTTTGCCAACCCCGGTTTCGCTTGCAAGGAGCCGGTCGGTCGGTGTGATCAGCATCGACAACCCCCCGGTAAATGCCCTCTCCGCAGCCGTGCGTGCCGGTCTCCTGGACGCCATCAACGCAGTCGCCGCCGATCCCGACCTCATTGGCGCCGTGATCATCTGCGCCGGCAAGACCTTCGTGGCCGGCTCCGATCTGCGCGAGTTCGGTGCACCCCTCGAGGAACCGCAGCTACCCGCGGTAATTGCTGCGATCGAAGGCTGCCCGAAGCCAGTGGTCGCCGCGCTCAGGGGTGCCGCTCTGGGCGGCGGCTATGAACTGGCTCTCGGCTGCGACTTCCGTTTGACGGCCCCTGGCACCGTCGTCGGCCTCCCCGAGACGACGCTGGGCATCATCCCCGGGGCAGGAGGCACGCAGCGATTGCCACGCCTTGTCGGCCAGGCCAAGGCCATCGAGCTCATCTGCACCGGTGCGCGTGTGGACGCGCAGCTCGCCCGGGACCTGGGCATGGTCGATGCGCTCACCGAGGGCGCCGATTTGCTGGCCGAGGCAATAGGATGGGTCGAACGACTTGCCGGGGCGAAGCGGCGCGTCATGCAGCGGGCCGTGCCTGCAGAGCCGGAGTCGGTCATCGAGGCGGCTGTGAAGGCGGGCCTCAAGGCGGGGCGCAACCGGCCGCACATCGAGGCCGCCATCGAATCGGTGCGCCGCTCGGCCACAGCGGCACCGGAAGTGGCTCTTGCTGCCGAACGGGAGGCGTTCCAGGATCTGCGCGTCGGCCGGGAAGCCTTCGCGATGCGGCATCTGTTCTTTGCCGAACGTGAAGCAGCCAAGGACGCTCGACTCGCCGGGGTTGCTCCCCTCCCGGTGAACACCGTCGGCGTGGTCGGCAGCGGCACGATGGGTTCCGGTATTGCCATCAGTCTGCTGGACGCAGGCGTTGCGGTCAGGCTCGTTGACCGGAGCCAGGGCGCATTGGACGCCGCGCTGGCCCGGGTTGCCGCCCACTACGGCAAGCGCCGTCAGACCGGCCGGATTACCGCCGAGGTGGAAGCAGAGCGGCTTGCGAGGCTCGCGCCGACGCAGGATCTGTCGAGCCTTGCTGACTCCGACCTCGTCATCGAGGCGGTGTTCGAGAGTATCGAGACAAAGCGGGAATTATTTGCCGAATTGAGTGGTCTCCTGCGTCCGGACGCGGTCCTTGCCACCAACACCTCCTACCTTTGCGTCGGCGACATCGCCGCCGCCTATGGCCACCCGGAAATGGTGATCGGGCTGCATTTCTTCAGTCCGGCCGAGGTCATGCGGCTCGTCGAGGTCGTGGAACATCCCGCGGCGGCGCCGGCGGCGCTGGCCACGGGGATGGCCGTCGGCCGGCGTCTGGGAAAGCTGCCGATCCTGGTCGGTGACAGCTTCGGTTTCGTCGGCAACCGCATCTACGCCGCGTATCGACGCCAGTGCGAGTTCATGCTGGAAGAGGGAGCGTTCCCCGAGGACGTGGATGGTGCGCTGGAGGCGTTCGGCTTTGCAATGGGGCCGTTCGCGGTGGCGGACCTGTCGGGGCTCGACATCGCCTGGCGCATGCGGCAGGCGACGGCTTCCTCGCGCAATACGTCTGACCGCTATGTCACCATTCCGGATCAGTTGTGCGAACTGGGCCGCTTCGGGCGTAAGACGGGTGCCGGCTTCTACCGCTATGCGCCCGACGAGAGGCGCGGGCAAGCCGACCCGCAGGTGCGGGCCATCATTGTCGACGCCTCGCACAAGGCGGGCATCGCGCGCCGGCGGATCGAGGCTGACGAAATTGTCTGGCGTGCGCTTGGTGCCATGGCTAACGCCGCTGCGCAGGTGCTGTACGAAGGGGTGGCGCGGCGCGCGCCCGATGTCGACCTCGCCCTGGTCAACGGCTTCGGCTTTCCGCGGCACGAGGGCGGCCCCGTGTTCTGGGCGCGGAGCCAGCCGACGGCCCAACTGGAGGCTATGTTGCGGCGACTTGCTGAACTCAGCGGTCCCGGCTTCGAATTGGCCGGCCCGGGCGCCCTGCAGGCGCTCCTCGAAGGGCCGTGAGGACGGCGCCCGATTCCGGGAATAGTCTTTGCGGTCGCTGGCTGATGGAGGGTCGGACCGGCCCGCTTTGCGCCGCGCCTAGGCCGGGATCGTTCGCTGGACGGCGGCGAGCACGTCGACGGCCAGCACCCCTTGGCCTTCGGGCATGACGATGACGGGGTTCACCTCGAGCTCCGCGACCTTCGGGTGCTCTGCAAGCTGCGAGACGGCGACGATGGTGCGGGCCAGTGCGTCGATGTCGCCGCGCGGCCGACCCCGGAACCCCATGAGCAGGGCCATGCCCCGGACTTCGTCGATCATCTCGTGGGCCATTGCCAGGTCAACCGGCGCAATACGCACGCAGCGGTCCTTGTAGAGCTCGGTTGCCACGCCGCCCGTCGCCAGCACGACGACGGGGCCGAGTTGCGCATCTACCCGATAGCCAACCAACGCCTCGCCGACCGCGCCCCGCACCATCTTCTGCACCAGGACATGTGCGATCTCGTGCTGCGGCGCCGTCTTGCCGACATTGGCAACGATGTCCTTCACCGCCGCCTGGAAATCGGCGTCGGAGCGGACGTCGAGGACGATGCCCCCCAGATCGGACTTGTGGGCGATTTCCCGGTGTAGCACCTTGACCGCGGCCGGATAGTACGAGGTGTCGACGGAGGCGGTGCCCACGGGGACGGCGAGGGCCGGCGCGTGCGGGATGCCGACCTCGTCGAGGAGGGCATAGCCCTCCGCCTCATCGAGCATGTGCGTTGCACCCGTTGTCGCCGGAGCGCGCTGCAGCTGACGCGGCAGCCGGCGGCGAAGCGCCGCGGCGACCCCGTCGGCGCAGGAGTCAGGGGTGCGGAAGCAAGGGACGCCGGCTTTCTCGATCATGCGGTGGGCGTCCGGCGCCTCCGGCACGAGGAAGACCGCCAGCCTGCTGTTGCCGTTCGCTCCATCGATGATTGGCTTGACCGTGAGTTCGGGCTGGAAGCGGGCCGACGAGCCGACGACGGCGATGACCAGATCGAACCTGGGCGAGGCGAGCATGGCGTCCAGTGCCCCACGCATCACCTCGTAGCGCGCGCCCGCAAGGGTCAGGTCGACGATGCGGCTCTCGGCAACGTCGACGCCGGTGTCGCGCACCTTCGCGAGCGTTTCCTCATCCGGGCCCTCGACCGCGATCGCGCGTACGCCCAACTGATCGACCACGAGGGCAGCCCCTCCGCCCGTTGTTGTCACCACCCCGACAACCGGCCGTTTC
>NZ_DASWVV010000056.1:0-10391 GCF_036406155.1 Devosia sp.
GCCGCTACAACCCGCTCCCGAAGATCATTGGAAAGAGGTCTCATCAGATGCTGGCCTCCTCACCAGTCAGCATCTTGAATCACAAACACCCCAAAACCGGAATCCCCTGCGATTCAAAAAAGAGCCGAACCGCTCTAGCCCGGCCGATCCCCGGGCAGCGCCCGGGGGCAGCCGGCTCAGGCGGCCTGGTGGGCCTTGAGCGGCTGGGTCAGCACGGCGTAGAGCTGGCGCGGATCGAAGGTCGAGCGCAACTGCTCCACGATCGACTCCGTCCTGAGAATGCGGGCAACCCTCGCCAGCGCCTTGAGGTGATCGGCACCGGCGCCCAGCGGCGCCAGCAGCATCATCACCAGATCGACGGGCTGATCGTCCACCGCGTCGAAATCGACCGGCTGGTCGAGACGGGCGAACACCGCCGTCACGCCACTCAGCCCGCTGAACTTGCCGTGCGGAATGGCGATGCCGTTGCCCAGGCCGGTGGAGCCCAGCGCCTCGCGGTCGCTCAGCGCCTCGAATACGGCCTGCGCATCCCGGCCGGTGAGTTCGGCCGCTTGCTGCGCAAGTCTCTCAAGCACTTCGCGTTTGGTCGTCAAACCCGTGCAAACAATCACGGACTCCTCGCTGAGGATGTCTGTCAGTTCCATAAAAGAACCCTTGTCAAATTCAGGTGAAGCTTGCAGCGGGGTGCCCTAGTTCGCGCGGAGCGCGGGATCGATCCAGCCAATATTGCCGTCGGCGCGGCGGTAGACCACATTTAGTCCGCCATGTCCAGCATGGCGGAAGAGCACCACGTCCGCGACGGCGAGATCAAGTTCCATCACCGCTTCTCCAACGCTCATTTCTCTAAGGCCCGAAGCCGGCTCGGCGACCACGGGCGGGGCGGAGCCGGCCATCGGCTCGTCGTCGTCCTCGGGCAGCGCAGCCAGCCCGGCGCGAGACGCCGGCAGCGTGTCGCCCGGCGCCGGCCGCCGCCGCTGCTTGAGCCGGCTGTTGTAGCGCCGCAGCCGCTTCTCGATGGTTGCGGCCATCATCTCGTAGGCGGAGAGCGCATCGCCGCCATGGGCCGTCGACAGCAGCACGGCGCCGGAATCGAGGTGCAGCGTGCATTGCGCGGAAAACCCGGACCCCTCCGGCGCCATGGTCAGGCGGCCCTCATAGGCGCCGTCGAAGTACTTCCTGACGACGGTGTCGAAATGCCCGGTCGCCTTGGCGCGCAGGGCGTCGCCGACGTCCATGTTCTTGCCTGAGACACGCAGCGGCATGGTTCCTCCCTCCTGACCCACGGGGCTGGACCGCCCACATTGCTCACGTGGGCATCCCACTGGCGGGAGTCTAGCCCGGGGCATGCCGGGGAGCAATGCGGCCCCCACCGGCGGGGGAAAACCCGGCGGGCAGCACGGGCGAAACCGCCGCCGCGCGGGCACCCTGCTGCACCCCGGACAACTTGCCGCAGCGGGTGGAACGGCAGCGGCCGCTACGCCGGCAGCGCCGCCTCGAGGTCCTCGAGCCCGAGGCCGAGTCGGGCGCGCAGCGAACGCCGCTTCGCGGCGAGGTCGGCGATGGTATGGCTGTCGAGCACGGTGAAGAAGGCGTCGAGCGCCTCGCGCAGCGCCGCGTTGACGTCGCAATTGTCGACGAGCGGGCAATTGACCTCGTCCTCGAAGCATTCCGCCATGGCGAAATTCTCCTCGGTGAGCCGGATGACGTCGAGCAGCGTGATCTCGCTGGCCGGCCGCCCCAGCCTGATCCCGCCATGGCGGCCGCGCACGGTCTCGATGAGGCCGGCATCGACCAGCGGCTTGATCAGCTTGAACAGGAACAGCTCCGAAATGCCATGGGCACGCGCGATGTCGGCCACCCGGCTGAGGACCGGCGCATTGACGGCGCAGTAGATCAGCGCGCGGACCGCATAGTTGGATTGACGGGTGAGTCGCATGTCGGCATCCTGGCGTCGGCAAGCAGAACACGAGCCATTTCAATGGCTCGCGCCTGCAGATGGGCCGCTAGGGTATCGTCATTCCAGACTCAGTCAAGTTAAGCTGACGGCGCTTCTCAGGATTGCTGCGGGCACCCCTGCCGACGGCAGGCATCGCCCCGGGGCCCCTTGCCCCGCGGCGCGAACCCGGGCTTTATCCGGTGACCCGCCACCCGCAGCCGGAGCCCAGATCATGCCGACCCCGGACGACATCCTCAGCTTCTGGTTCGACGAGCACGGGCCGCAGGACTGGTTCGGCGGCGCGGCCGCCTTCGACGCCCTGCTGGCCGAGCGTTTCGGCGCGGTCCATCCGCTGATCGCCGCCGGCGAAGCCTGGGCCTGGCGCACCTCGCCCGGCGGGCGGCTGGCCGAGATCATCGTCCTCGACCAGTTCTCGCGCCAGCTGTACCGCGGCTCGGCCCGGGCCTTCGCGACCGACGGCATGGCCCTGGTGCTGGCGCAGGAGGCGGTGGCCGGCGGCCACGACCTGGAGCTCGAGCCGGTACGGCGCAAGTTCCTCTACATGCCCTACATGCACTCGGAATCGCTACACATCCATGAGGAGGCGCTGCGCCTGTTCACGGCGCTGGGCGACGAGGACACGCTGGGCTACGAGCGCGCCCATGTCGAAGTGCTCGAGCGTTTCGGCCGCTACCCGCGCCGCAATGCCGCACTCGGCCGCCAGTCGACGCCCGCTGAACTCGACTACATCGCTTCCGGGAGCGGGATGTTCTGATGGTGGGCGTCGTTGCGCTGGTGTCCATCCTCGGGGCGCTGCTGGTCGGAGCCATCAGCCCGGGCCCGAGCTTCGTCTTCGTTGTCCGCACCGCGGTGGCACAGTCGCGCCGCGAGGGGCTCGCGGCAGCGTTCGGCATGGGGGTGGGGGCGTGCCTGTTCGGCGTCCTCGCCGTGGTCGGCCTCAGGACGCTGATGGCGGATGGCGGCTGGCTCTACCAGCTGCTGCAGGTCGCCGGCGGGCTCTACTTGGTCTACCTGGCCTGGCGCATCTGGCGCGGGGCCAGCGCCCCGGTGGCGGTGCAGCACCAAGCGGCCCGCGCCGCCGACGCCGGCCGGGCGTTCTGGCTCGCGCTCGGCACGCAATTGTCCAACCCCAAGATCATTGCCGTCTTCGGTGCGGTGTTCGCCGCGTTGCTGCCGGCGAATCCGCCGGCCTGGCTCTATGTCGCGCTGCCGCCGCTGATCTTCGTGCAGGAGACGGCCTGGTACGCGCTGGTCGCCCTGGCCTTTTCGGCGCAGCGGCCGCGCAGCGCCTATCTCGGCGCCAAGCTGTGGCTCGACCGCGGCGCCGCGGTGGTCATCGGCGGGCTCGGCCTGCGGCTCATCTACGAGGCGGTCAGGCCGTGAGCAGGTGCGGTTCGACCAGCGCCCCCTTGTGGCCGATGACGATGCCGGCCACGCGATGGGCGGCCCGGGCGGCCGCGACCGGGTCGACCGCGGCGGCACGCGCCGCCAGATAGGCGCCGTTGAACGAGTCGCCGGCCCCGGTGGCGTCGACCACGGCGGCCGCGCGCGTGGCGGGGACGAAGGCACGCTGCTCCCTCGTCGCCACCAGCGCCGGCTCGGCGCCGTTCTTGACCACCACTTCCTCGACCCCGAGGGCGAGATAGCGCTCGGCCGTGGCTTCGGGATCGGCGTCGCCGAACACCGGCGCCTCGTCGGCATGCGTGGGCAGCACCACGTCGGCGACCGTCGCCGCCGCGGTCAGCGAGGAGGCCATCACCTGGGCCGAGGTCCACAGCGCCGGGCGCACATTGGGGTCGAACACCACCCGCGCCCCGGCGTTGCGGGCCCTCACGATCGCCTGCAGCAACTGGCCGCGGGCCCGCGGCGCCAGGATCGCCACCGAAATGCCCGAGAAGAAGACGATGTCGGCGCCGGCCAGCGCCGCGCGCAGCACGGCCGGGTCGTCGGCCATCGCCCGCGCGGCCGCCTGGCCGCGCCAGTAGGTGAAGTGGCGGTCGCCCGCGTGCTGGTGGATGAGATAGAGTCCGGGGCGGCGGCCGGGGATCTGCTGGATATGGCCGGTACCGATGCCGTGCTCGGTGAAGAACCGGCGCATCTGGGCCGAATAGAGGTCGTCGCCGAGCGCCGTCACGTAGTCCACCTGCCAGGCGGCATCGAGGAGCGCCCGCGCATACCAGGCGGTATTGAGCGTGTCGCCGGCAAAGCCCATCCGGTACAGCCGGTCATCGCCGCCCGCCATCTCGATCATGCATTCGCCGACGCTCACGAACCGCTTGGCCACTGCTTCGCCCCCACTCACCGACCGCAGGTTTATGCCGGGCTTGAGCGAAGCTGGCAACGCCCGCCGACACTGGTATGGCAGTGCGCGTTGGGCTCGGCTATGGTCGCCGCGCCGCAACGAGAAAGGACCGCGCATGCCTCGCCTGACCGCCGATGCCCTGCGACTGGCCGCCGGCGGGGGGGCGGCCGGGCCGCTCCGCCGCTTCGCCTATGATCGGGCGGCCGTTACGCCAGGCATCGTCCATCTCGGCATCGGGGCCTTCCATCGCGCCCACATGGCCGTCTATGTCGACGCCATCCTCGCCCGGGACCCGGGCTGGGGGATCATCGGCGCGTCGCTGCGCCGTCCAGATACCCGCGACGCCCTCAAGCCGCAGGATTGCCTCTATACCGTCGTCGAACGCGATGCCTCGGGCACGGCCTGCCGCGTCGTCGGCGCCATCCTCGACGTCCTCGACGCCACCACGCAGCGCCGGCAGCTGCTTGACGTCATGGCGGAGCCCCGCATCCGCATCGTCTCGCTGACGGTCACCGAAAAGGGCTATTGCCACGACCCCTCGACCGGCGAGCTGGATGCCCATCACCCCGACATCGTCCACGACCTGGCCCATCCGGACGCGCCGGTGAGCGCTCCGGGCCTCATCGTCGCGGCGCTGGCGCGGCGCCGGGCCGCCGGCATCCCGCCGTTCACCGTGATGAGCTGCGACAATCTGCCGGCCAACGGCCGCACCACCGCCCGTATCGTCACCCGCTTCGCGGCGTTGCGCGATCCCGCCCTCGGGCGCTACGTCGCCGAGGCCGTTGCCTTTCCCTCGACCATGGTGGACCGCATCGTGCCCGCCACCACCGAGGCCGACCGCCGGCTGGTGGCCGGGCTCACCGGCCTCGACGACGCCTGGCCGATCGTGACCGAACCCTTCACCCAGTGGGTGATCGAAGACCGCTTCCCGGCCGGCCGCCCGGCCTTCGAGAGCGTCGGCGCACAGCTGGTCGAGGACGTCGAGCCGTTCGAACTCATGAAATTGCGGATGCTCAACGGCTCCCACTCGACGATGGCCTATCTCGGCTATCTCGGCGGCTGCCAATACGTAGCCGAAGCCGTCGCCGATCCGCGCATCCGCGGCCTCATCTACAAGCTCATGACCGAGGAGGTGATGCCGACGCTGCCGATGCCGCGGGCCGACCTCGAGGCCTATCGCGACCGCCTGCTCGCGCGCTTCGCCAACCCGGCCCTGCAGCACCGCACCTGGCAGATCGCCATGGACGGCAGCCAGAAGCTGCCGCAGCGGCTGCTTGGCACCATCCGCGACCGGCTGGCCGCAGGCCAGGGCAGCGAACGGCTGGCGCTCGGGGTCGCGGCCTGGATGCGCTATGTCACCGGCATCGACGAGGCCGGCGCGCCGATCGAGGTCAAGGACCCGCTGGCGGCGCGGCTGCGGGACATCGCCGACGCCGCCGGCCGCGACGCGGCGGCGCTGGCGGACGGCCTGCTCGGCGTCGTCGAGATCTTCGGCACCGACCTGCCGGCGGACACGGCGTTCCGCCGGGCGGTGGTCGGCCAGCTCGACTCGTTGTTCAGGATCGGCGCCCTCGCCACGGCGGCGCGGCTCGCATAGACGCCCGCCGCCGCGCTGTGCAGCGAGGCTGCTAGACCCGCCCCTCCGTGGCCCGGTCGAAGATGTCGAGCGCCAGGTCTTTGGTCAGCTTGACCGGATTGCCGCCGGCGGTGGGATCGACGATGGCCATCTCGGCGATCTGGTCGCGTTTTTCGGCCGTGACCTTGAACTCGGGCAGGGTGTGCGGCACCCCCAGCTTCTCCCTGAGCGCGAGGATGGCGTGCTGGAAGCCCTCGAAGGTCGCCGGCAGGTCGCAATAGGCGGCCAGCCGGGCAATGCGGGCCTCGATGGCGTCGCGGTTGACCGCCAGCACATAGGGCATGAACACGGCGTTGGTCATGCCGTGATGCGTGTCGTACAGCGCCCCCACCGGGTGCGACAGCGAATGGATGGCGCCCAGCCCCTTCTGGAAGGCGGTGGCGCCCATGGCGGCGGCGCTCATCATGTGGCCGCGGGCCTCGAGATCGTTGGGATCCGCCACGACCCTGGGCAGGTTGTCGAGCGCCAGCCGGATGCCCTCGACGGCGATGCCGTCGGCGAGCGGATGGTAACCCGGCGCGCAATAGGCCTCGAGGCAGTGCGCCAGGGCGTCGAAGCCGGTACCGACGGTGATGAAGCGCGGCATGCCGACGGTGAGTTCTGGATCGGCGATCACCACCTTGGGCATCATCAGCGGGTGGAAGATCACCTTCTTGGTGTGCGTCGCCTCGTCGGTGATGACACCAGCGCGGCCCACTTCCGAGCCGGTGCCGGCGGTCGTCGGCACGGCGACGATGGGGAAGATGCCCTTGGGGTCGGCGCGCGTCCACCAGTCGCCGATATCCTCGAAATCCCACATCGGCCGGGTCTGGCCGGCCATGAAGGCGATGACCTTGCCGGTGTCGAGGCCAGAGCCGCCGCCGAAGGCGATGACGCCGTCGTGCCCGCCCTTGCGCAGCACCTCGATGCCGGCATTGACATTGGCGGCGATCGGGTTGGGCTTGACGTCGGCAAACACGCCGGCCGGCACCCCGGCGGCCTCGAGCAGGGCGAGCACACGCTGCGTCACCGGCAGGTTGACGAGGCCGGCGTCGGTCACCAGCAGCGGCTTCGAAATCCCGGCCGTCTTGAGCGCGTCGGGCAATTCGGCGATGCGGCCGGCGCCGAAGCGCACCGCGGTGGGGTAGTTCCAGTTGGCCTTGGTCGTCATGGCGCTCAGATCTCTTTGAGGTGGATGGATTTGGGCTGGGTCAGGTTGGCGTAGCCGATCTCGCCCAGCGAACCGCCCTTGCCGGTGTCCTTGACGCCGGTCCACACCAGGCCCGGATCGACATAGTCGCAGCGGTTGGCAAAGACGGTGCCGGTCTCGATGCGCGGCGCCAGCCGGGCCGCTTCATCGAGGTCGCGGGTCCAGATCGAGGCAGTCAGCCCATAGGGACTGTCGTTCATCAGCGTCACCGCCTCCTCGTCGTCGGCGACCTTCATGATGCCGACCACCGGGCCGAAGCTCTCCTCGCGCATGACGCTCATCTGGTGATTGACGCCGGTGAGGATTTCCGGGGCGAGGTAAGGCGAGCCCGGCTCGTCGCGCTCGTGCCGGGCCTTGAGGTGGGCCGTGGCGCCCTTGCGCAACGCCTCGGCGGTCTGTTCGCGCACGAGATCGGCGAAACGGCCCTGCGCCATGGGCCCGACCATGGTGTCGGGATCGAGCGGATTGCCCAGCTGCCAGCCGCGCGCGGCCGCGACGAAGCCGTCGGTGAACCGGTCATAGACGTCGGCATGCACGTAGATGCGCTCGATGCCGCAGCACGACTGCCCCGAATTGTAGAAGCTGCCGTCGACCAGGTTCTCGACGGCGTTGTCGATGTCGGCATCGGGCCGCACATAGGCGGGATCCTTGCCGCCGAGCTCGAGCCCGAGCGTGGCGAAGGTGCCCGCCGCCGCCTTCTCGATGCGGCGCCCGCCTTCGACCGAGCCGGTAAAGCTGATGTGGTCGATCTCGCCCGAGCCGATGAGCTTTTCGGTGTCGGCGTGGCTCAGCACCAGGTTCTGGAACAGCCCGTCGGGCAGCGATGCCCGCCTTGCCGCCTCGGCGAAGCGCTCACCCACCAGCAGCGTCTGGCTGGCGTGCTTGAGGAGCACCGAGTTGCCCGCCATCAGCGCCGGCAGGATGATGTTGTTGGCGGTCATGTAGGGGTAGTTCCACGGCGCGATGACCATCACCGTACCCACCGGCTCATGCGCGACCCAGCGCCGGAACCCGGGCTTGTCGGTCTTGACGCTCGGCGCCAGCGCCTGCTCGGCGAGGGCGATCATGTGGCGGCCGCGCTCCTCGAGGCCGCGCCTCTCGCCGCCGAAGCGGACGGGGCGGCCCATCTGCCAGGCGAGTTCGGGCACGATCTCGTCGTTCATGGCCAGCAGCGCGTCGAGGAAGGCCTCGACATAGCCGGCGCGTTCCTTGATCGTGAGCCGGCTCCAGCCGGCGCGCGCGTGCCTGGAACGGGCGACGGCCGCCTCGATTTCGGCACCGGTCGCCACCTGGCGTTCGGCGTAGATGCGCCCGTCGATGGGCGAGATGATCTTGACCGTGTCGGTCATGGCTTCACCTTGAGAATGTGTGTGTTGGCGGTGTTTACGACCGTTCGAAGCCGCGCTTCAACTCCCAGTCGGTGATGCGCCGGTCATATTCGAACTGCTCCCACTCGGCCGTGTGCACGTAGTGGCTCACCACCTGCTCGCCCATGGCCTCCTTGAGCATTTTCGAGCGGCGCAGCGCCGCGATGGCGTCGCGCAGCGTCTTGGGCACCTCGCGCAGCTTCTTGCCCACATAGGCGTCGCCCGAGAAGGCAGGTTCGAGCTCGAGCTTGTCCTCGATGCCCTTGAGGCCCGCCGCCAGCAATCCGGCGAAGGCGAGATAGGGGTTGAGGTCGGCGCCGCCGATGCGGCACTCGATGCGCACGCCCTTGGTGCCCGCGCCGCACAGCCGGAAGCCGGCGGTACGGTTGTCGGCGCTCCAGATCGCCTTGGTCGGCGCGAAGGTGCCGACCTGGAAGCGCTTGTAGGAATTGATGTAGGGGGCGAGGAAATAGGTGACGTCGTGGGCATAGGTCAGCAGCCCGGCGACGTAGTGCTTCATCATTGTCGACATGCCCAGTTCGCCCTTGGGGTCGAAGAAGACGTTGCTGCCCTTCTTCGCCAGCGACATGTGGACGTGGCTCGAGGAGCCCGCCAGCCCGAAATCCCACTTGGCCATGAAGGTCACGGCCTTGTCCTGCAGATAGGCGATTTCCTTGATGGCGTTCTTCATCACCACGTGCCGGTCGGCCATGGTCAGGGCGTCGGCGTACTTGACGTTGATCTCCTCCTGGCCCGGACCCCATTCTCCCTTGGAATTTTCCACCGGGATGCCCGAGGCCTGCAGCTGCTTGCGCACGGCGCGCATCACGCCCTCTTCCTTGGTCGTCTGGAAGATGTTGTAGTCCTCGATGTAGTAGCCGGCGGTCAGAAGGTTCCTGTAGCCCTTGTCCCAGGCCGACCGGAAGCCCTCGTCGAACAGGTAGAACTCGAGTTCGGAGGCGAAGTTGGCGGTGAGCCCCAGCTTCTCGAGGCGAGCAAGCTGCGCCTTGAGGATGGCGCGCGGCGAATGCGGCACCGGCTCGTGGTGGTGGTCGACGACGTCGGCAAGCACGAGCGCGGTGCCCTCGAGCCAGGTCGTCTTCATCAGCGTGCCGAGGTCGGGCTTCATGACGAAATCGCCGTAGCCGCGGCCCCAGTTGGCCGCCTCGTAGCCGGGGACCGGCTCCATGTCGATGTCGTCGGCGAGCAGATAGTCGCAGCCGTGCGTCTCCTCCATGGCCCCGGCGAGGAAAAATTCGGCCTGGAAGCGCTTGCCGATCAGCCGCCCCTGCATGTCGGGAAAGGCGACCAGCACGGTATCGATGGCGCCTTTGGCCACGTCGGCCTTGAGAGCGTCGAGTGAGTAGGCGGCAGGCATGACGAGTCTCCCCAGACTACGGTGTTGTTGTGGGTCGCGGCGCGAGCCGCCGACCGGACAGGTTCATGACGACTAGCGGATCGTGTGTTCCATGGCGAACTGCTCCTCGGGCGAGAGGATGAGCTTGTGGCGCCCATAAAGGGCGAAATAGGCGGCAAGGACGGCGAACCAGACGGCGACGCCGACGATGCCCTGGCGGTAGACCGGGTCGGCCAGCTGCAGGCCGAGGGTGACGAGGGCGATGATGATGGTGACGACGGCGCCGGCGACGCCGAACGGGCTGACATAGGGTCGTTCGATGTCGGGGTGGTTGCGCCGCAGCAGGATGAAGCTCAGCCCCTGGGCGATGTAGCTCAGCATGGCGCCGAACACCGCCATGTTGAGCAGCGTGCCGCCGATGACGGCGCCACCGGCGGCCGCGCCGAGCCAGAACCACAGCACCAGCATGACGGCGAGGCCGAGGGTGGCGCCGCCGAGCATGGCGACACAGGGCGTCTTGTGCGTACCGTGCGTCAGCGACAGGATGGTCGGAAAATAGCCGGCCCGGCTCAGCGAGAAGATC
>NZ_DASWVV010000057.1:0-28647 GCF_036406155.1 Devosia sp.
GAGCTCAACCTCGACATTCGCGAGGGCGAGTTCGTCGTGCTGCTCGGTCCCTCCGGCTGCGGCAAGTCCACGCTGCTCAATTGCATTGCCGGCCTGCTCGATATTTCCGGCGGCAAAATCTTCATCAAGGGAAAAAACGTCACCTGGGAGGAGCCGAAGGACCGCGGCATCGGCATGGTGTTCCAGTCCTACGCGCTCTACCCGCAGATGACGGTGGAGCGGAACCTCTCCTTCGGATTGCGGGTGGCGCGCATGAAGAAGGACGAGATTGCCCGCCGGGTGAAGCGGGCCGCGGAAATCCTGCAGATCGAGCCGCTGCTGCAGCGCAAGCCGGCAAACCTGTCCGGCGGCCAGCGCCAGCGCGTCGCCATCGGCCGTGCCCTGGTGCGCGACGTCGACGTGTTCCTGTTCGACGAGCCGCTGTCCAACCTCGACGCCAAGCTGCGCGCCGATTTGAGGATCGAGATCAAGCGGCTGCACCAGCGGCTCAAGAACACCATGATCTACGTGACCCACGACCAGGTGGAGGCGATGACGCTCGCCGACCGCATCGCCATCATGAAGAACGGCGTGATCCAGCAGTTCGACGAGCCGCACGCCATCTACAACCGGCCGGTGAACCTGTTCGTGGCCGGCTTCATCGGCTCGCCGTCGATGAATTTCCTGCGCGGGCGGCTCAGCGGCGAAGGCTTCGCCATCGACGGGGCCACCATCCCGCTCGCCGGCTACCGCTTCGAGGCTGCGTCCGACGGCGCGATCGAGGGGGTGCTGGGAGTGCGTCCGGAACACATTGCGGTGGGAAACGACGCGGCGAAGCTGCCGTTCACGCTCGAGAGCGAGATCGAGTTCGTCGAGCCGATGGGGGCGGACACGATCGCCTGGACAAGGCTGGGCGGCCAGCCGCTCACCTTCCGGGCCGCCTCGGACCTTCGCCTGGCCCCGGGCCAGACAGTGACGATCGGCTTCGACCCCGCCCGCGGCTCGGTGTTCGACGCGCAGAGCGGCAACCGCGTCTGACCGGATCGCATGGCCACCCTGCCGGCGGCGCGGGGGCTGCCGCCGGCAGGGGATGGCATGCGACCGCCGGCGCCAAGAAATCAGGAGGATGACATGAATATCGGTTTCCAGCTTTACAGCGCCCGCAATTTTCCGCTCGACGACGTGCTCGCCATGCTCGCCGCCCTCGGCTACACGCAGGTGGAGGGGTTCAAAGGCGTCTATGGCGATCCCGACGGGCTGCGCGAGAAGCTTGACGCCAATGGGCTGAGCATGCCGAGCGGCCATGTCGGGCTCGAGCAGCTCGAAAAGCCGGCCGAGGTCATCCGACTGGCCGAGACCCTTGGCATGAAGGTGGTGATCTGCCCCTGGCTGGCGCCGGGCCATCGGCCCACGGATGCCGCGGGTTGGCAGCGCCTGGGCGAGCGCCTGCAGGTTCTGGCGCGACCCTACCTGGACGCGGGGCTCACCTTCGCCTACCACAACCACGATTTCGAGTTCGCCCGCTTCGCGGACGGCTACGGCCTGGACCTGCTGCTGGCGGCGGCGCCGGATGTCGCCGCCGAGGTCGACGTGGCGTGGATCGCCCGCGGCGGCGCCGATCCGGAGCCGTGGCTCAAGAAATTCGGCCACCGCATCGTCGCGACACACGTCAAGGACATCGCGCCCGCGGGCCAGAACGCGGACGAGGACGGCTGGGCGGATATCGGCCACGGCGTATTGCCGTGGGAGCAGCTGCTGGCGACCGCAAGGAAGGTCACCGCCGCCAAATACTTCATGGTCGAGCACGACAATCCCGCCGACGTGCGCCGCTTCGCCTCGCGCTCGATCGCGGCTCTCAGGACTTTCGGAGCATAGAATGGCAACGACCTACGGCGTCGGCATCATGGGTGCCGGCAACATCTCCGCCGCCTATCTGCGCCTCGCCCCGCTGTTCAGGGGGCTCGAGGTGCGGGCGGTGGCGGACATCCTGCCCGAGGCCGCGCGAAGGCGGGCCGAGGAGTTCAACGTCCGCGCCCAGACCCCGGAGGAGCTGCTCAAGAACAGCGAGATCGACGTCGTCGTCAACCTGACCATTCCCGCGACCCACTACCGGGTGACCATGGACACGCTGTCGGCGGGAAAGCACGCCTATTCGGAAAAGCCGTTCGTGCTGACCCTCGAGGAGGGCAAGTCGGTGCGTGCCGCCGCGGCCGAGCGCAACCTGCAGGTCGGCAGCGCCCCCGACACGTTCCTCGGCGGCGCGCACCAGCAGGTCCGCGCGCTCATCGACAGCGGCAAGCTGGGCCGCATCAACTCCGGCACGACGCACGTGATGAGCCGCGGCATGGAGCACTGGCATCCGAACCCGGACTTCTTCTTCCAGGTGGGGGCCGGCCCGGTGCTCGACATCGGGCCGTACTACATCACCGACCTCATCCAGCTCATCGGGCCGGTGAAGCGCGTCACCGCCTTCACCGGCACGGCCCGGTCGACCCGGGAGGTGACGGCCGAGGGCCCCTACAAGGGCACCATTATCAAGGTTGGCACGCCCACGACGATCCACGGCGTGCTCGAGTTCCACGCCGGCGCCATCGTGACCATTGGCGCCAGTTGGGACGTCTACAGTCACGGCCACCACAACATCGAGCTGTACGGCAGCGAAGGCACCGTCTACGTGCCCGACCCCAACTTCTTCGGCGGCGATATCGTGCTGGCCGACAAGGAGGGCAGCAAGGCGAGGCTGGAGCCGTGGGATCACCCCTTCGGCACGATCAACGAGACCGACAATGCCGGCAACCGGCGGGCCAATTACCGCGCGGCCGGGCTTGCGGACATGATGCAGGCGGTCGCGCTGGGCCGCCCGGCGCGTTGCGGCCTCGATGTCGCGCTGCACGCCGTCGATGTCATGACGTCATTGCTCAAGGCGGGCGAGAGCAGGCAGGTGCTGACGCTGACGACGAGTTGCGAGCGTCCCGCGGCCCTCAGCCCCGACGATGCGCGGGCGCTGCTGCGCTAGCTACGACCGGGGCACGGCCGACCGGGCCCGCTCGCCTTGACAGCGACGCCGGGCGGTGACGAACCTTGGTCAAGAGTTGCGGGTCGGGCCGTGTCGCGCGGCCGAGCCCCATCCACAACAGGCGGACGCACACCGCCGGGGTCATCGGGAGGCATTGGATGCGCACCATCAAGGGGCCAGCGATCTTTCTGGCGCAGTTCGCCGGCGAGGAGCCGCCGTTCGATACGCTCGACAATATCTGCCGCTGGGCGGCCGGGCTCGGCTACAAGGGCGTGCAGGTGCCGACCTGGGTGCCCGGCTTCATCGATCTCGAAAAGGCAGCGACGTCAAAGACCTATGCCGACGAGTTGGCGGGCATCGCGGCGCGGCATGGGGTCGCGATCACGGAACTGTCGACGCATCTGCAGGGCCAGCTGGTCGCCGTGCATCCGGCCTATGATGCCGCCTTCGACGGCTTCGCGCCGCCCTCCGTGCGTGGCAAGCCGAAAGCCCGCACCGAATGGGCGGTGCAGCAGCTCAGATGGGCGGCCAAGGCGTCGCGTAACCTTGGCCTTACCGAACACGCGACCTTCTCGGGTGCGCTGGCCTGGCCGTATGTCTACCCATGGCCGCAACGGCCGGCCGGTCTCGTCGAGGAAGCGTTCGCCGAACTGGCGCGGCGCTGGAGGCCGATCCTCGATACGTTCGACGCCAACGGGGTGGATTTGTGCTACGAAATCCATCCGGGCGAGGACCTGCACGACGGGGTGAGTTACGAGATGTTCCTCGCGCGCGTCGGGAACCACCCGCGCGCCAACCTGCTCTACGATCCGAGCCACTTCGTGCTGCAGTGCCTCGATTACCTCGACTACATCGATATCTACCACGAGCGCATCCGCATGTTCCACGTCAAGGACGCCGAGTTCAATCCGACCGGCCGGCAGGGTGTTTATGGCGGCTTCCAGAGCTGGGTAAACCGGGCCGGACGCTTCCGCTCGCTGGGTGACGGCCAGGTCGATTTCGCCGCCATCTTCAGCAAGCTGGCCCAGTACGACTTCAAGGGATGGGCAGTGCTCGAATGGGAATGCGCGCTCAAGCACCCGGAAGACGGCGCGCGCGAGGGCGCCGAGTTCATTGCCCACCACATCATCCGGGTAACCGAGAAGGCCTTCGACGATTTTGCCGCGGCGGGCACCGACGTGGCCGCCAACCGCAGGATGCTGGGGCTGAACTGAGGGGGAAGAAATGGCTGAGAACGGCGCTCCGCGCATTCGCCTGGGGATGGTTGGAGGCGGCACCGGCGCCTTCATCGGCTACGTCCACCGCATCGCTGCGCGGCTCGACGGCGACTACGAACTGGTGGCCGGGGCCTTGTCGTCGAGGCCCGCGGTCGCCCGCGAGTCGGGCCGCAATCTGGGGCTGGCGGAGGATCGCATCTACACCAGCTACGAGGAGATGGCGGCGAGGGAATCGCAACGCAAGGACGGCATCCAGGCGGTCGCGATCGTGACGCCGAACCACATGCATTACGGCCCGGCCCGGGCCTTCCTCGAGGCCGGCATCCACGTCATCTGCGACAAGCCCCTGACCTCGACGCTCGCCGATGCGCGGGCGCTGGCGGCGGTCAAGCCGAAGCGCGGGGCGAAGTTCCTGCTCACGCACAACTACACCGGCTACCCGCTGGTCCGGCAGGCGCGCGAACTGGTGCGCTCGGGTGTGCTGGGCAAGATCCGCGTGGTGCAGGTGGAATATCCGCAGGACTGGCTCACCAATGTCGTCCACAACAAGCAGGCCGACTGGCGGACCGACCCCGAGCGCTCCGGCGCCGGGGGCGCCATCGGCGACATCGGCACGCACGCCTACAACCTGGCCCGCTTCGTCACCGGGCTCACGACCGAAGCCGTCAGCGCCGACCTGGCCAGCTTCGTCAAGGGCCGCAAGCTCGACGACAACGTCCATATTAT
Source organism: Devosia sp. (assembly GCF_036406155.1). Lineage (GTDB taxonomy): Bacteria > Pseudomonadota > Alphaproteobacteria > Rhizobiales > Devosiaceae > Devosia_A. Next base: position 4,939 of record NZ_DASWVV010000057.1, read on the forward strand.
GCTGCGATTTCAGGGCGGTGCGCGCGGCATGCTGTGGGCCAGCCAGGTCGCGGTAGGGTGCGAGAACGGCTTGCAGCTGAGGGTTTATGGGGAGAAGGCCGGTCTCGAGTGGCGGCAGGACAACCCCAATTACATGTGGTTCACCGAGTTCGGAAAGCCCAAGCAGTTGCTCACGCGGGGCGGCGCCATCTCGGGCGGCCCGGCGCCGGCCATGCACGTGCGCATCCCCAGCGGCCATCCCGAAGGATATCTCGAAGCATTCGCAACGCTCTACAGCCAGTTTGCGCAAGTGATCCGGGGCGAGGGCAGGGCCGTGGCCGGGCTGCTGCCCAGCCTCGCCGACGGCGTCGAAGGCATGGAATTCATCATGGCGGCGGTCGAATCCAGCCGCAACGACGGACGCTGGACCCGGCTCTCCGACGTAAATTGACTTTTGCGCATGCGCCCGACGCCGATGACCGGCGCCTGAACGCCATAAAGACGAAACGGGGGCTCAATGCCCCCGTTTCTCATGGCGTTGGCGCCGAAACGTCAGTGCGTCCAGGGAATCTTGCGGTCGTGGCGGAAATTGTCGGGGTAAACCGAACGCTTCGCCACCCGCTCATGCGCCGGCTGCACGATGTAGGGCAGGCCCTGACGCTGCGCGTAGGCCTCGGCTTCCTCGAGCGTGTCGAAGGTGAGGCGCACCTGGGCCCGCGTGTCGCTGCTCGCCGTGTAGCCCATCAAAGGCTCGATCTCGCGCGGGGCGGCCTGCTCGTGCTCCAGCACCCAGTGCCTGAACTTCGCCTTGCCCGATTGCATTGCGTTGGGCGACGGCCGATAGATACGTGCAGTCATCTTCCTTCAACCCTTGTGGTCGCGTGGTCGGGGTAGAGTGATTCGAACACTCGACCCCCGGTTCCCAAAACCGGTGCTCTACCAGGCTGAGCTATACCCCGAACGTGGTGCCAATCCGTTACCTACTCTGCGCCCAAAGGGCAAGGGCGGGCAGGAGCTGGGCGGCTTGACGGGGGCCGCAAAACCGTCGACGAAAAGCCATGCTCGACCCTACCAAGCGCTGGCCGTTCGACCTTACCCGCAGCGGCTGGGCGGTCTTCGCCCTGGGTTTCGTGGTGCTGCTCGCCGCGGTGTCGTGGGTCGACGCGCCGCTGTCGCTGTGGGCGCAGGCGGCGCCGGCACCGGTCCGCGACGTTTTCGCACGCATCACCGATCTCGGCCTGTCGGACTGGTACCTGATCCCGGCGCTGGTCCTCGGCGTCGTATCCGGGCTGCTGGGGCTCGTCGCCAACAAACCGACGCCGCGCCGGGCGCTCCGGCAGATGACCGGGCTGTGGGTCTATTTCTTCGTCGCCGTCGGGCTGCCGGGCCTGCTGACCAACCTCGTCAAGCGCGCCATCGGCCGCGGCCGGCCCGAACTGTATGGCGACGTCGGGCCGCTCAGCTTCGACAGCTTCATCAACGACTGGACCCACCAGAGCTTCCCCTCGGGGCACGCTACGACCGCCTTTGCCGTGTGCTTCGCGGTCAGCTTCCTTGCCCCGCGCTCGCTGCCCTGGATGCTCGCCTTCGCCGTGGCGGTGGCATTGTCCCGCGTCGTCGTCGGCGCGCACTATCCGACCGACGTCATCGCCGGCGCGCTGGTCGGCACGCTCGGGGCCTACGCGGTCCGTAACGTGTTCGCGGCGCGCGGCTGGGTGTTCCGCCGCGAGGCAGACGGGCGCGTCGTGCCACGCCCGCTGTCTGCCGTCAGGCGGTTGCTTCAGCGCCGGGGCTGAACCACGGATTGGCGGCGCGGTAGCGCTCGAGCCCCGCCGCGAGGTCGGCCTCGAGATCGCCGAGGTCCTCGAAACCGACATGGATGCGCAGCAGATTGCCCGCCTCCGTCCACGGCACGGCGGTGCGGATCTTCTCGGGGTGCACGGGCAGGCACAGGCTCTCGAAGCCCCCCCAAGAATAGCCCATGCCGAACAGGCGGAAGTCGTCGACCATGGCCGCGACGGCAACGCGCGGGGCCGGTTCGAGCAGCACGGCGAAGACGCTTCCGGAGCCGGTGAAATCCCGCTTCCATATGGCGTGGTCGGGATGGCCGGGCAGGGCCGGGTGGAACACCCGCCGCACCGCCGGCTGCCCCTCCAGCCAGCCGGCAAGGGCCCGGGCGCGCGCCTCGTGTTCCTTCATGCGGACGGCGAGGGTTCTGAGGCCGCGGGCCGCGAGGAAGCTGTCGTCAGGCGACACGGCGACCCCCAGCCGCCGGTGCGTGCGCGCGAGGCGCGGCCAATAGGCCTCGTTGGCGGAGATGGTGCCGAACATCGCGTCCGAATGGCCCACGAACATCTTGGTGCCGGAATGCACGACGATGTCCGCCCCCAGCGCCAGCGGCCGGTAGAACAGCGGCGTCGCCCACGAATTGTCGACCACCACGGCGACGCCGCGCGCCTTCGCGGCGGCGGCGATGGCGGGCAGGTCCTGGACCTCGAAGGTCAGCGAGCCGGGGCTCTCGACGAAGACGGCGCGGGTCTTCTCCGTGAGGAGCCCGGCAATGCCGGCGCCGATGCGGGGATCGTAGTAGCGCCTGGTCACGCCGAAACGCGCCAGCGTCTCGCTGCAGAACAGGCGGGTCGGCTCGTAGACGCTGTCGGTGACCAGGACCTCGTCGCCGGCCGCGAGCACGGCGAGCAGGGCGGTCGAGATCGCCGACAGGCCAGACGGGGCGAGGACGGTGCCGCTGGCGCCCTCCAGCTCGGTGACAATGGACGCGAGCGCGCGGCCGGTGGGGTTGTCGTTACGCCCGTAGCGGTAGGGGGCGCCGTAATCCTCGAGTTCGTCGAGGGTCTTGAACAATATGGTCGAGCCGCGGAAGACCGGGGCATTGACGAAGCCGAAGCAATCCTCGGCCATGCGCCCGCCATGGGTCAGAATGGTTTCCACCGGCGGCTTCGGGCCGCCCTGCCGCTGGTCGTCGTCCATGTACCCGATCCTGCCGAATGATGCCGCGCGCAGCCAACCAGACGGGGTCGCCGGCGTCGCTGCGGCATTTCCGCCGGAGCTTGACGGTTTCTCCGATTGCAGCTTCGATGCATAGCAGTATCGCTTTCGTCGTCCAAGGCGGCGGTGCGAGGAGGAGACCCCGGGAGGTGCGCACCCCTTCCGGGAAATGCAGGGCCAGGAAACAAAAGGCATTACAATGTCGAACAGGGTACTCACGCTCGCGATCGCGGCCGTGGTGGGGATAGCTGCTACTTCTGCCAGCGCCGACACGCTGGCCGACGTCAAGGCCAAGGGCTATATCCAGTGTGGCGTTACCGGGGGCGTGGCCGGGTTCTCGGCGCCGGACGCGAACAACAACTGGAGCGGCCTCGAGGTCGATTTCTGCCGCGCCATGTCGGCGGCGATCTTCAACGCCCCGGACAATGTCCGCTACACGCCGCTGACGGCGCAGGAGCGCTTCACCGCCCTGTCCGCGGGCGAGATCGACGTGCTGTCGCGGACGACCACCTGGACCATGAGCCGCGACACGCAACTCGGCATCAGCTTCGTCGGCACCATGTACTATGACGGCCAGGGCTTCCTGGTGCGCAAGGCCGACGGCATCACCTCGGCCAAGGACCTTTCGGGTGCAGCCGTCTGCATCGAGTCCGGCACCACCACCGAGCTCAATGCGGCCGACTATTTCGCGTCCAACAACATGGAGTTCAACACCGTCGTCTTCGTCGACCAGGACGAGGTGGTGAAGGCCTACCAGGACGGCCGCTGCGACGTCTACACCACCGACTCTTCGGCGCTGGCCTCGGAGCGCACCAAGTTCGCCATTCCGGATGACCACATCATCCTGCCCGAGATCATCTCCAAGGAGCCGCTGGGCCCGGTGGTGCGCCAGGGCGACGAAGTGTGGTTCAAGATCGCCCGCTGGACCTATTTCGCGCTGCTCGAGGCCGAGGAACTGGGCGTCACCCAGGCGAATGTCGACGAAATGCTCGGCTCCGACAATCCGGCGGTCAAGCGCCTGCTCGGCGTCGAGGGCGATTTCGGCACGGCCCTCGGGCTGACCAAGGACTGGGCCTACCAGATCATCAAGCACGTCGGAAACTACGGCGAATCCTTCGATCGCCACCTCGGGCCCAGTACGCCGATCGGCCTCGAACGCGGGTTGAACGCCCTGTGGAAGGACGGCGGCCTGCAGTACCCGATGCCGATCCGCTAAGGCGGCAGCCGGCGCCGCGGGCGAGCGGCGCCAGTTGTCCCCCCGGTGCCGGCGCCCGCCTTGCGGGCCGCCGCGATGGCGCTTCAGCATGCGGGATGAGCAGGCCATGGCAGTAACCGAGAGCACGCCCCAGGCACCCCCCCGGACCTCGTTCCTCAACGATCCGGTCGTCCGCGGCATCATCTACCAGTTCGTCGTCGGACTGCTGGTGATCCTGTTCTTCCTGTGGATCGCGCAGAACGCGGCGATCAACCTTGCAGCGCAGAACAAGACCACCGGCTTCGACTTCCTGTGGAAGACGTCCGGCTTCGCCATCAGCTTCTCGCTCTTCCCGTTCGACCGCAACTCCTTCTACTGGGAGGCCTTCCTCGTCGGGTTGACCAACACCGTGCTGGTCGCGGCAATCGGCATCGTGTTCGCGACGCTGCTCGGCTTCACCATCGGGGTGGCAAGGCTGTCCTCGAACTGGATCATCGCCCGGCTGGCCACCGTCTACATCGAGACCATCCGCAACATCCCGCTGCTGCTGCAGCTGTTCTTCTGGTATTTTGCCGTGCTCAAGGCGATGCCGGCGGTGCGGCAGTCGCTGGCGTTGCCCTTCGACATCTTCATCAACCAGCGTGGGCTCTACGTGCCGAAGCCGCTGCTCGACGAGCGGTTCTACCTGGTCGTCATCGGCCTTGCCCTCGGCCTCGGCCTCGCCTTGCTTCTTGGCCGCTGGGCCAGGCGGCGGCAGGAGGCAACCGGCCAGCGCTTTCCGGTGCTGCCCATCGCTCTTGCCCTGATCGTTGTGATCGTGGCGCTGGCGTGGGTCGGCAGCGGCGCCGGCATCGCCTTCGATCCGCCCGTGCTCAACCGCTTCAACTTCAGCGGCGGGCTCGAACTGCCGCCGGAATTCGTGGCGCTCGCCTTCGGGCTCATCATCTACACCGCCGCGTTCATCGCCGAGACGGTGCGCGCCGGCATCCTTGCGGTCAGCCACGGCCAGACCGAGGCGGCCCAGTCGCTCGGGCTCAGGGACGGCGACCGGCTGCGGCTGGTCGTCATCCCGCAGGCGATGCGGGTCATCGTGCCGCCGCTCACCAGCCAGTACCTGAACCTGACCAAGAACTCCTCGCTCGGCGCCGCCATCGGCTACCCCGAACTGGTCAACGTCTTCGCCGGCACGACGCTCAACCAGACCGGGCGTGCCATCGAGGTCATCGCCATGACCATGGCGGTCTACGGCATCTTCTCGCTGCTCACCTCGGCAATCATGAACTGGTACAACGCCCGCGTGGCGCTGGTCGAACGGTAGGGGGCGGCATGCGCGAAACCCCCTACGTTCGCACCGAGATGGTCGAGGCCCTGCCGCCGCCGCGCCGCAGCAGCGGCCCGGGCGCGTGGCTGCGCAAGAACCTGTTCGCGACACCGACCGATACGCTGCTGACGCTGCTCGGCGTCGCGTTCCTCGCCTGGGCCCTGCCGCATGTCTATGGCTTCGTTCTCGGCGACGCGGTACCGCCGGGCGGCACCGTCGAGCAATGCCGCGTGCTCAACGCGGGTGCGTGCTGGGCCTATATCGACGCCCGCATGAGCTTCTTCGTCTACGGCTTCTACCCGGCCGAGGAATACTGGCGACCGAACGCGGTGTTCCTGCTGACGGCGGCGCTGCTGATCCCGCTGCTGTGGCCGAAGGCGCCGTTCAAGCGGCTCAACGCGGTGCTGTTCTTCGTCGTCTTCCCGGTAGTGAGCTATATCCTGCTGGCGGGCGGGTCGTTCGGCCTCAGGCCCGTGCCGACCGAGCAATGGGGCGGCCTGCTGGTGACGCTGATCATCTCCCTGGTCGGCATCATCTGCTCGGTGCCGCTCGGCATCCTGCTGGCGCTGGGGCGGCAGTCGAAGATGCCGGTGATCAAGACGCTGTCGGTGATCTATATCGAGTCGTGGCGGGCCGTGCCGCTGATCACCGTACTGTTCATGGCTTCGATCATGCTGCCGCTGTTCATGCCGCAGGGAACTACGGTGGACAAGCTGCTGCGGGCGCTCGTGGGCGTGACCCTGTTCGAGGCGGCCTATCTCGCCGAAGTCGTGCGCGGCGGGCTGCAGGCCATCGGGCGGGGGCAATACGAGGCGGGCGCGTCGCTCGGGCTCAATTACTGGCAGCGCATGGCCTTCATCGTCCTGCCGCAGGCGATCAAGCACGTCATTCCGGGCATCGTGAACAGCTTCATCGCCCTGTTCAAGGACACCTCGCTGGTGTCCATCGTCGGCATCTTCGACCTGCTCAACACCATCCAGGCGGCGACCTCCGACATCAACTGGTCCTCGCCGACCCAGGCGGTGACCGGCTACCTGTTCGCCGCCGCGGTGTACTGGGTGTTCTGCTTCGGCATGTCCCGCTACTCCCTCCACATGGAGCGACGATTGGACACCGACCACAGGAGGAAGCCATGACCCACGTCCCCGAGACGGACGCCGCCGGCGTTTCCGGCCGTCCGCAGATGCAGGTGTCGCCGACGGACGTGGCCATCGATATCGTCGGCATGCACAAATGGTTCGGCGATTTCCACGTCCTGCGCGACATCAACCTCAGGGTGATGACGGGCGAGCGCATCGTCATCGCCGGCCCCTCCGGGTCCGGCAAGTCCACGCTGATCCGCTGCATCAACCGGCTGGAAGAGCACCAGCAGGGCAAGATCATGGTCAACGGGGTGGAACTGACCTCGGACCTCAAGCGCATCGACGAGGTGCGCCGCGAGGTCGGCATGGTGTTCCAGCACTTCAACTTGTTCCCGCACCTGACCATCCTGCAGAACCTCACCCTGGCGCCCATCTGGGTGCGCGGCATTCCCAAGACGCAGGCCGAGCAAACGGCGATGATGTACCTGGAGCGGGTCAAGATCCCGGAGCAGGCGCACAAATATCCGGGCCAGTTGTCGGGCGGCCAGCAGCAGCGCGTGGCGATCGCCCGCTCGCTGTGCATGAACCCCAGGATCATGCTGTTCGACGAGCCGACCTCGGCGCTCGATCCCGAGATGGTTAAGGAGGTGCTCGAGGTCATGATCTCGCTGGCCGAGAGCGGCATGACCATGCTCTGCGTTACCCACGAAATGGGCTTTGCCCGGCAGGTCGCCGACCGCGTGATCTTCATGGACCAGGGGCAGATCATCGAGCAGAACGAGCCCGAAGCATTCTTCTCCAACCCCCGGCACGAGCGCACCAGGCTGTTCCTCAGCCAGATCCTGCACTGACGCGGGGGCCGGCCCGGCCGGCATTCCGGCGCCGCTACGCCGCGCGCATATGTCGCGGCCGCAGCGGGGGGCTCGGGGCAATCCGTCGCGGCTCGCGGATTCGGGCCGGGTGCATCATTGCAGTTCTCATCGGGAGTATTGCTCATGATGCAGATAACAGTACTTACACTTAGTCTATTACTGATGGCCCTCATCGCCATCGCCTTCATCTCCAGCGTCCGCGCGGCCGGCCGGGGAGAGCCGGTTCCCCACGGTGAAAGGCTGCGGACGCAATTGCTGGTCGGCATGCTCGTGGTCGGCATCGTCGTCTCGGTTGCCTCGCTGTGGACCTGGCCGCACGCCGTGTCGGCGGCGCAGGCCAGCACGACCGTCAACGTCTCCGGCGCGCAGTGGTACTGGGAGATCGACACCGACACGGTGCCGCTCGGCACGCCGGTGGTGTTCAACGCCCACACCATCGACGTCACCCACGGCCTCGGGGTGGCGGACGCCGCCGGGCACATGCTGTTCCAGACGCAGGCCATGCCCGGCTACGTCAACAAGGTCGAATACGTCTTCACCGAACCCGGCACCTATCGCGTGGTCTGCCTCGAATATTGCGGGGTGGGGCACCACGACATGCTCACCGAGTTCACGGCAGTGGCCAGGGAGGAGTAGCGAAAATGGCCGAGATTGCTGCAACCGATCCGATCCCCGACGCGGGGACAGAGGCGGGCACCCCGCAGCCGCAGGCCGGCGCCGTCAAGCTGACCATGCTGCTCGCGGGCGTCGTGTTCCTGCTGATGATGACCTTCGGGCTGTTGATGCGCATGACCCAGGGCGGGCTCATCGAGATCGACCCGATCCTGTTCTACCAGCTGCTGACGGCGCACGGCGCCGGCATGGTGGGCACCGCCGCGCTCACCGGCGCGGCGATACTGTGGTATTTCATGGGGCGGCACGTGGTGCTGCTGGCCTGGGTGTTCTGGGCCTTCCTCGGGCTGTTCCTGTTCGGGGTCGCCCTGATCCTGGGGGCCATCTTCATCGGCGGCTATGCCGGGGCCTGGACCTTCCTCTATCCGCTGCCGGCAATTTCGGGGGGGATGTGGGGACCGGAAGCGGCGGCGGTGTTCCTGCTCGGCTACCTGGCGATCGGGATCGGCTTCCTGCTGCTGCACCTGGAAGTCGGGCGCAAGCTGATGGCCGCCTATGGCGGCGTCGGCGGCGCCCTCGGCTGGCCGGTGGCGTTCGGCGGCGGCAGGGTCGAGGACGCGCCGCCCCCGGGCGTGCTGGCGGCGATGGCGTCGACCATCTTCAACGCGCTGGGCATCATCGTCGGGGCGGTGGCGGTGGTTGCCAACCTCGTCAACCTGCTGGTTCCCGGCTTCGCCATCGACGCGCTGCTGGCCAAGAACCTCACCTATTTCTTCGGCCACGTGTTCATCAACGCCACGATCTACATGGCGGTGATCGCCGTCTACGAGATCATGCCGGAATACCTGGGCAAGCCGTGGAAGACGACGCGCGCCTTCGCGGTGGCGTGGACGGCGGTGCTGCTGTTCGTGTTGTCGGTCTATCCCCACCACCTGCTGCAGGACACGGTCATGCCGCCGTGGCTCCTGGTGACGGGGCAGGTGGTCTCGTACCTGTCCAGCGTGCCGCTGATCGCGGTCACCGCCTTCTCGCTCATGGTCTATCTGCGCCAGTCCAAGATCATGCGCTGGGATCTCGCCTCGGCGCTGCTGGTGCTGGGCGTCGCCGGATGGACCATCGGCTCGGTGCCCGCGGTGCTCGACGGCATGATCGTCGTCAACAAGGTGATGCACAACACGCAGTGGGTGCCGGGGCACTTCCACACCTATCTGCTGCTGGGCGAGGTGGCGATGGTCTTCGGCTTCATGGCGTGGCTGGTGCGGGGCGAGCGGGGCCACGGTTTCGCCGGCTTCGAACGCATGAGCTTTGCCACCTACCTGCTCGGCGGCGCCGGCTTCACCCTGGCCTTCCTCGTTTCGGGAGCGCTGTCGGTGCCGCGGCGCTGGGCGGCCCACGCGCCGGAGTGGATGCTGCAGGCGGCAATCGCCGCCGGCTTCGCCGTGCTGGTGATCGCGGCGGCGACGGTGTTCGTGTCGATGTTCGCCGCCGGGCTCGTGCGCGGGCGGGCGCCGCACGAGGCCGGGCGGGGCTAGCATGCGCGCCTGGGCCGCCTCGCTCGCGGTGGCGGTAGCCGGGGTCGCGGCCCTGTGGGTCGCCACCGACGGGCTGGCGGCCCTGACCACGGAGGGGGCGCGCCGGCTTGCGGTGGTCCGCGATGCGCCGGTGGTGCCGCCCCGTCGCCTACAGACGATGGACGGCGGGCAGGAGGTGTTGCCCGCCGGCGACGGCCGGGCGAGCCTCATCGAGTTCATCTACACGAGCTGCCCGACGATCTGCCAGTCGGCGGGCACTGCCATGGCGGTGCTGCGCGACCGGTTCGCGACGGCGGGGCTGGCGACGCAGGTGCGCCTGCTCTCGGTCAGCTTCGACCCGGAGGTCGACGACGTCCCGCAACTGGCGAGCTACGGCGAACGGCACGGGGCGGACGGAAGCATCTGGACCATAGCCCGCCCGGACCCGGAGGACCTGCCGGAACTGCTCGACACGTTCGGCGTCACGGTGATCCCGGACGGCTTCGGGGGCTACGAGCACAACGCCGCCATCCTCGTCGTCGGCCCGGACGGCCGGCTGCACACCATCCTCGATGTCGAAGACGTCGCCGGCGCCGTTGCCGCGACCCGGCGGCTCCTGCCGTGACCGCCTGGCGCATCCTCGCGGCGGCGGTGCTCATCGGCGCCGGCGTGGCCCTGCGCGGCCCGCTCGAGGCCCATCCGGTGACGCACATGCTGGTGCAGATGCCCGGTCTGGCGCTGGCCGGGGCGCTGCTGGCTTCGCCGGCCATCGGTTCGGGGGAGTGGAACCGGGGCGGCGTGGCGGCGCTGTTGGCGGCAGTATTCACGGCGACGTTCTGGATGCTGCCGCGCTCGATCGATGCGGCGGTGTCCGGGCCGCTGGTCGATGCGGCCAAGTTCGCGACGCTGCCGCTGCTGGCCGGGCTGCCGCTTGCCGCCGGGTGGCGCCGCGCCCATCCGCTGCTGCGCGGCTTCCTCAAGGCGCAGGCCCTGTCGATGCTGGGCATTCTCGCCTTTCTCTATACGCACGCGCCGGTGCGGATCTGCAACGCCTACCTCGCGGAGGACCAGTTCCGCCTCGGCATCGGCTTTCTTGCGGTGGCGGTGGCGCTGGCGGTGCTGTGGACGGTGCCGCTGCTGGTGGGCGAGGCGCCGCGGCCCGCCGCGGGGATGCCGACCGGTAGCGGCTGAGCGCACGAGCGGCGGCCGTGCTTGACCCGACCCGGCGCGGTGCGGATAGTGCGCCCGGCGAGCACGGAGCAAGCATTGGCCAGCAGCATATTCCCAGCACGGCGCGGGGTCGCGTCCGCCTTGCGGGCGGTCGCCGCCCTGATTCTGTACGCCGTCGCCGGCGCTGCCGTGGCGCAGGAGCCGATCGCTCCGGCCGGGCCGACGCTGGCAGCCATCCGCGAGCGCGGCCACCTCATCTGCGCCACCTCCGATCCGCTGCCCGGCTTTGCGCAGACCGGCCCGGAGGGGCGCTGGTCTGGCTTTGACGTGGATTTCTGCCGCGCCGTGGCAGTCGCGGTGTTCGATGACCCAAGCAAGATGGAGTTCGTGCCGCTCTCCGGAGACAGCCGCTTCGCGCAGCTGCAGACGGGCGCCATCGATCTCATCGCCCGCAATGCCCCCTGGACGATGCGGCGCGACACCGGCTACGGGGCCAGCTACGTCGCCACTTCGTTCTATGACGGGCAGGCCATCATGGTGCCGCAGAGCCTGGGCGTGGTTTCGGCCTACGAGCTCGAGAACGTGTCCGTCTGCGTCGTCGACGGCGGCGAAGAACTGGCCAATCTCCGGGAGTTCTTCTTCACCACGCAGTCGGGCTACAGCGAAGTCCTCTACGAGGACCGCGAGGACCTGACGGTCGCCTATCGCAGCGGACTGTGCGACGCGGTATCGGCGCCTGCGAGCTGGCTCAACGCCATCCGCCGCAGCCTGCCGGAACCGGCGACGCACCGCATCCTGCCCGAACGCATTTCCAAGGGGGCCTATGGTCCCGTGGTGCGGGCCGGTGACCCGCAATGGTTCGACATCGTGGCGTGGACGCTGTTCGCGCTGATCGACGCCGAGGAAGTGGGGGTGTCGTCGCTCAACATCCAGTCGCTGTCCAAGGCCAAGACGCACTCGATCCGCCGCCTGGTCGGGCTCGAGGGCAGCTTTGGCCCCGGCATCGGGCTCAAGCCGGATTTCATCTCCAGAGTCATTGCCGCGGTCGGCAATTACGGCGAGATCTTCGAGCGCCACTTCGGGCCGGAGACGGGTGCCGCCGTGGTGCGCGGGCAGAACGCGCTCTGGAGCAATGGCGGGCTGCTCTACGCGCCGCCGATCGAGTAGCCGCCGTCAGGCGAAGTGCAGCGCCACGCGCCGGTTGATGGCGCCCTTCTTCTCGATCTTGCCCAGCCGCAGCGGCCCGATCTCGCCGGTATTGCGCACGTGCGTGCCGCCGCAGGGCTGCAGGTCGACATCGCCGATGCGCACCAGCCGGACGCGGCCATGGCCCATGGGCGGCTTGACCTTCATCGTCTTGATGAGATTGGCATTGGCCGCCATCTCGGCGTCGGTGATCCATTCACTGGTAACGTCGTGGTTACCCGTGACCAGCTCGTTGAGGCGGGCTTCGAGCGCCGGCAGGTCGGCCGGGACTTCCGGCATGTCGAAATCGAGCCGGCCCTTGTCCTCGCCGACCTGGCCGCCGGTGACCGGGAAGGGGAAGACCACCGACAGCAGATGCAGCGCCGTGTGCATGCGCATCAGCCGGTAGCGGCGCTCCCAGTCGATTGCCGCCGTCACCTCGTCGCCCGGCGCCAGCGCCGGGCCGCCTGCCACGGGCACGTGCACGATCCGCGCCTTGTCGCCCTCAGGGTGGACGGTCGCCGCGATCGGCACCTGCCTGCCGTCAGAGGTGGCGAGCGTGCCGGTGTCGCCGGGCTGCCCGCCCGAGGCGGCGTAGAACACCGTGCGATCGAGAACGATGCCGCCATCGGCCAGCACCTCTTCCACCCGTGCCGGTGCGGTGGCGAGATAGCTGTCGGCGCGGAACAGGAATTCGGTCATGGCAGGTCTCCGGAGAACGCGGGAATGTTCCTCACAGGACCGGAGAAAGCAAGCGCGCCGCCTCCGACAGGAAGCGCATGGCCGGCGTTTCCCGGTCGCGATCCTGTGTCGTCAACAGCACGGCATTGGAGAAATCCTCCTCCAGCATGCGGTTCACGTCGCGGATCATGTCGGGGTGGGTGAACCACAGCGTGATCTCGAAATTGATGCGGAACGAGCGGTTGTCGAAATTGACGGTGCCGACGCCGGCGATCCTGTCGTCCACCAGGATGACCTTCTCGTGCAGGAAGCCGGTGGTGTAGCGGTAGACCTTGACGCCGTGGCTGATCATGCGGTGGGCGTGGGCGATGCTGGCGAGCCACACCAGCCGGTGGTCGGGCTTTTTCGGCACCAGCACGCGCACGTCGACGCCGCGCATCGCGGCCGCGTAGAGCGATGTCTGCATGTCGACGTCCGGGACGAAATAGGGGCTGACGATCCACAGCCGGCGCTCGGCCCTGGCGATGACCTCGCTGAACGCGATGGCGCAGTCCTCGAGCATGTCCGCCGGGCCGGTCGGCATCACCAGCACCGGCTGCTCGCCGGGCGTAGCGATGGGGGAGGGCAGGTCGGGCCGGAGTTCCTCGCCGGTCGCCCACTGCCAATCCTCCCGGAAGGTGAGCGCCGCGGCGACCGCCGCGGGGCCGGCCACGCGCACATGCGTGTCGCGCCAGGGGCCGAATACCGGGCTCAGCCCCATATATTCGTCGCCCACGTTGAGGCCCCCGGTCCAGGCTTCCCTGCCGTCGATCACCAGCATCTTGCGGTGATTGCGGTAGTTGATGCGGGTCGGGCCGAGCAGGCGCAGGATGCGATGGCGCTGGTTGAAGCCCGCGACCTTGACGCCGGCCTCGCGCAGGCGGCGCTTGTAGCGCCGCGGCAGCCAGAAGCAGCCGACGTCGTCGTAGAGCAGGTACACGGCCACCCCGGCCCGGGCGCGCTCGATCAGCCGGTCGGCGAATTCCTGTCCGAGCGCGTCGTCGCGGATGATGTAGAACTGCGCCAGCACCGAGGAGCGGGCGCGGGAGATGCCGTCGAAGATGGAGGCGAAGGTCGCCTTGCCGTCGATCAGCAGCTCGGCGTCGTTGCCGCCGAGGAACGGCAGCTGCGAGACGTTCGACAGCACTGGCCACTCGGCGCTGGTCGGCAGGTCGAGGATTTCGCGGCCGGCCCGCACGCGGCGCAGTTCGCGCCCGGTATGCGTCTGCAGCGCGGCGTAGTCGTCGAACAGCTTCAGTCCGAAGATCAGGTAGAGCAGGGTGGTCGGGAATGGCAGCAGCAGCAGCGACAGCAGCCAGCCGATGGAGCCCTGCGACGTCCGCGAGCGCAGCACCTCGCTGACGGCGAAGACGATCGCCACGGCGTAGTTGAGCCAGAAGACGACGGTGAAGATCAGGCGATCGGGGATGAGTTGTGCAAGCCAGCCATCGCCGCCGAGCATGGCGTCACACGGGTTCCGGCTCGAGCACGGAGCGCCAGTCGACGCCGGCCCGCGCCTCCAGCCAGGGCGGCACCGGCAGCCCCTTGCCGCGCAGGAAGGCGGGATTGAACAGCTTGGACTGGTAGCGGTTGCCGTAGTCGCACAGGATGGTGACGATGGTCTTGCCCGGCCCGAGTTCACGGGCCAGCCGCACCGCGCCGGCGATGTTGATGGCACTGGAGCCGCCCAGGCAGAGGCCTTCGTGCTCCAGCAGGTCGAAGACGTAGGGCAGGGCCTCGCCGTCCGGGATCTGGTAGGCGTGATCCACCTCGAGCTCGGCGATGTTGGCGGTGATGCGGCCCTGGCCGATGCCTTCGGTGATCGAACTGCCCACGGCCTTCAGCTCGCCGCTGGTGTAGTAGCTGTAGAGCGCCGCCCCCTCGGGATCGGCGAGGCCGATGCGGATGCCGGGGTCGCGCTGCTTGAGCGCCATGGCGATGCCGCCGAGCGTTCCCCCGGAGCCCACGGCACAGATGAAGCCGTCGATCCTGCCGCCGGTCTGCTCGAATATCTCGGGGCCGGTGGTCTCGACATGGGCCTGGCGGTTGGCGACGTTGTCGAACTGGTTGGCCCACACGGCGCCGCCGGGACGTTCCCGCGCCAGCTTCTCGGCCAGCCGCCCCGACAGCTTCACGTAGTTGTTGGGGTTGCGGTAGGGCTTGGCCGGTACCTCGATCAACTCGGCGCCAAGCAGGCGCAGCGCGTCCTTCTTCTCCTCGCTCTGCGTGTCGGGGATGACGATGACCGTCTTGTAGCCGAGCGCGTTGGCGACCATGGCCAGCCCGATGCCGGTGTTGCCGGCGGTCCCCTCGACGATGGTGCCGCCGGGGCGGAGCGCGCCCCTTCGTTCGGCGTCGCGCACGATGTAGAGCGCCGCACGGTCCTTCACCGACTGTCCCGGGTTGAGGAATTCGGCCTTGCCCCAGATTTCGCACCCGGTCAGTTCGGAAACCTGGTTGAGGCGGATGAGGGGGGTGTTGCCGATGGCGGAGACGACGTCGCGGTGGTTGGTCATGGGAACCGTAGTGTTGGATTTTGCCCCAAACTAAGGGTCGCGCCCGAGGCTGCCAAGTGACGGCGGCGCAATTGGCAAGCCATTCCTCTGCAGCCGGCCCCCGCAACACGGCGACGCTGGCCGTGCCGGCATCGGGCGAAGGCCATACCCGCACGCGCGTTGCGGGAGGACCCGGCAGTGGCGCCCTGCCCGGCGAAGAGAGCCTTGCCCGGTGCGCCCCACCCCCACTGGCCGTCATCCTCGTGCTTGTCGCGAGGATCCAAGGCAGCCCCAGGCTTGTGGCACAGTCGTGCCCCTCCCATTGTTCCGCCTGGGTCCTCGGACTGCGCTACGCGCCTCCGAGGATGACGGCTCCGTGGGTGGGGCCGCCAACCCGGTGTCGTGCACCTTCTTGCCACCTCCACCGGCCGTCATCCTCGCGTGAAATAGATTTTCCTTGCGGCCGACGCTGCGGCGCGGTTGTTCCGGCGTTCGGCAGCCGGGCAACAACGGCCGTTCCCGCTTGCCGGCCGGCGCGCAAGGTGAGGCGATCGCCGGCCTTTCGGCGCCGGCGCGAGGCTTGCCGGGCGAGGGGCAAA
Organism: Devosia sp.; assembly: GCF_036406155.1. Classification (GTDB taxonomy): domain Bacteria; phylum Pseudomonadota; class Alphaproteobacteria; order Rhizobiales; family Devosiaceae; genus Devosia_A. The sequence goes on from NZ_DASWVV010000057.1 coordinate 20,686, forward strand.
GGCAGTATCTGACGGCCAGTGCCACCGGGACACGGATCGGGATGACGGCTGCCGCGCCACGTACGCTTTCCCACCTCGAGGCCCTCGAAGCCGAGAGCATCGGCATCTTCCGCGAGGTGGCGGCCAGCTTCGAGCGCCCGGTCATGCTGTACTCGATCGGCAAGGACTCGAGCGTGCTGCTGCACCTGGCGCGCAAGGCGTTCTACCCGTCGCGCATCCCGTTCCCGCTGCTGCATGTCGACACCACCTGGAAGTTCCGCGAGATGATCGCGTTCCGCGACCGGATGGCGGCCGAGCACGGGTTCGAGCTGATCGTGCACACCAACGCCGACGGCGTCGCGCGCAACATCAACCCGTTCGACCACGGCTCGGCGCGCTACACCGACATCATGAAGACGCAGGCGCTGCGCCAGGCGCTGGACGCCGGCGGCTACGATGCCGCCATTGGCGGCGCGCGCCGCGACGAGGAGAAGGCACGCGCCAAGGAGCGCATGTTCTCGCATCGCAACGCCCGGCACGCCTGGGACCCGCGCAACCAGCGGCCCGAATTGTGGCGCGTGTTCAATACGCGGCTGGGGCCGGGCGAGAGCATGCGGGTGTTCCCGCTCTCCAACTGGACCGAACTCGACATCTGGACCTACATCTACACCGAGGGCATCGAGATCGTGCCGCTCTATTTCGCCCGGCCGCGCCCGGTGGTGGAGCGGCAGGGCACCCTCATCATGGTCGACGACGACCGCTTCCGCTTCGCCCCCGGCGAAACGGCGCGCGAGGAAACCGTGCGCTTCCGCACGCTCGGCTGCTATCCGCTGACCGGGGCGATCCGCTCGCCCGCCGCCGACCTGCCGGCGATCATCATGGAGATGCAGGCGAGCCGCACGTCCGAGCGCGAGGGGCGGCTGATCGATTCCGACCAGGCCGGCTCGATGGAGAAGAAGAAGCAGGAGGGGTACTTCTGATGGACACGCTTCGGTTCGCCCCCCTCCCATCCTCCCCCACAAGGGGGGAGGTGCCGCCCGCTGGTCGGGACTGCATGGTGCCACGGACTCGATCGGACACCCTCCCCTTGCGGAGGGCTGGGGAGGGGGCGGAGGGCCACTGCGCCGGGGGCGGCAGGGATGTCTAGCGTGACCGCGATACCCGCGCCCGACACCGCCCTCGACCTGTGGCTGGCGCAGCAAGCGCGCAAGGACCTGCTGCGCTTTCTCACCTGTGGGTCGGTGGATGACGGCAAGTCGACCCTGATCGGGCGGCTGCTCTACGACAGCCGGCTCATCCTCGACGACCAGCTCGACGCGCTGCGCAAGGAGAGCCGCAACCGCACCACGGGCGAAGAGGGCATCGACTTCTCGCTGCTCGTCGACGGCCTCGCCGCCGAGCGCGAGCAGGGCATCACCATCGACGTCGCCTACCGCTTCTTTGCCACCGAGCGGCGCAAGTTCATCGTCGCCGACACGCCCGGGCACGAGCAGTATACCCGCAACATGGCAACCGGCGCCTCCAATGCCGACCTGGCGCTGCTGCTGGTCGACGCGCGCAAGGGGCTGCTGACGCAGACGCGGCGGCACTCGTTCATCCTCTCGCTCATCGGCGTCCGGCACGTGGTGCTGGTGGTCAACAAGATCGACCTCGTCGGCTACGACCGTGCCGTGTTCGAGGCCATCGAGAACGAGTACCGGCCGTTCGCCGCCAGCCTCGGCTTCGCCAGCGTCCAGGCGATCCCGGTGTCGGCGCTGAGGGGCGACAACATCGTGGGGGCGAGCCCGCACACGCCGTGGTACCCGGGGCCGGCGCTGCTGCCCTATCTCGAGCAGATCGAGGTCGCCGAGGATCACGCCGCCGGCAAGCTGCGCTTCCCGGTGCAGTGGGTGAACCGCGCCGGCCACGATTTCCGCGGCTTTGCGGGCACGGTGGCGTCCGGCGTCGTCCGCGTCGGCGATGCACTCGTGGTCGCCGCCTCGCGCCAGCCGGCCAGCGTCAGCCGCATCGTCACCATGGACGGCGACCGCGCCGAGGCCATCGCCGGCGAGGCCGTGACGCTGGTGCTCGACCGCGAGGTCGACGTGGCGCGCGGGGACGTGCTGACCCGCCCCGGCGAGACGCCGGAGGTCTCCAACCAGTTCCAGGCGCGGCTGGTATGGATGCACGAGGACCCGGCGTTCCACGGCCGTTCCTACCTCGTCAAGGTCGGCGCGCAGACGGTCCCGGGCACCCTCACCGCGATCAAGTTCCGCACCAACGTCAATACGCTGGAGCGGACGGCTGCAACCAAGCTCGAACTCAACGAGGTCGGCACCGTCACGCTGGCGCTCGACAAGCCGGTGGCGTTCGACCCTTACGGCGACAACCCCCATACGGGCTCGTTCATCCTCATCGACCGCATCTCCAACGCCACGCTGGGGGCGGGGGTGATCGATTTCGGCCTGCGGCGGGCGCAGAACCTCTCCTACCAGAGCTTCGACGTGAACCGGCAGGTGCGCGCCGAGATGAAGCGGCAGGAGCCGGCGATCGTGTGGTTCACCGGGCTGTCGGGCTCGGGCAAGTCGACCATCGCCAACCTCGTCGAGAAGCGGCTGACGGCGGAGGGCAAGCACGCCTACATCCTCGACGGCGACAATGTCCGGCACGGGCTCAACAAGGATCTCGGCTTCACCGAGGCCGACCGCGTCGAGAACATCCGGCGCGTCGCCGAGGTGGCGCGGCTGATGGCGGATGCCGGGCTGATCGTCCTCGTCTCGTTCATCTCCCCGTTCCGCAACGAGCGGCGGCTGGCGCGCGAGATCGCCGGCGACGTCCGCTTCACCGAGGTCTGGGTCGACACCCCGCTGGCCGTGTGCGAGGCGCGCGACCCCAAGGGGCTGTACGCCCGGGCGCGGCGCGGCGAGATCAGGAACTTCACCGGCATCGACAGCCCGTTCGAGCCGCCGGAGCGGGCCGACATCGTGCTGCATGGCGGCGAGGAGGAACCGGCCGCGCTCGCCGACGCGCTCTACGGGCGGCTGTTCGGCTGAGGCGGGAAGCGCCAGCTCGTCGATGATCGGGGGATTGGGCTAAGCCATTGGGATGAAATGGCTCCGCGAGTAGGACTCGAACCTACGACCCAGCGGTTAACAGCCGCTTGCTCTACCAACTGAGCTATCGCGGAACACGACAGCCTCCTGCGAGGCAGCGACCGTGTAGCGGGTTTGATTTCCTTTGCCAAGCCCGAACTGTCATCTTTTATGGGGAGCCGCGGGCGGCGGTGCAAGGGCGGCCCGCGCCGCGAGCGCAACGCGGTCCTGCGGCGTGTTGAGGCTGGCGAAGGGATCGCCGTCCGGCCCGGCCGGCCAGTCCAGCGCGACGGCCCCGATAGCGGCGGCGTAGCGCCGCAGGCTGCGCGGTGCCGTGCCGGCGAACACCTCGCCGGGGAGGGCGGCGATGCTGGCGAAGCGCCACAGGGCGTCGGTGGGATAGTCCTGCCCGCCGCAGCGGGCGAAGACGCCCGGCAGGCGGGGCTCCATCGCGACGAGGGCCCGCGGCAGGAAGTCGTGCGGGAAGAACGGCGTGTCGACGGCCACGGACAGAATGTAGCGCGGCGCGCGGTGCTGCTGCGCGCACCAGGCGGCGGCCGCGGCGAGGCCGGCGAGCGGCCCGCCATAGTCGGCCGGCAGGTCGGGGATGGGGATATGCCGCGCCGCCAAGGCCAGGGTCGCGGGGGGATGCGGGCCATGTGCCACGAGCAGGGCGGCGACGCCGTCGCCGAGGGCCGCGGTGACGCGGGCGAGGAGGGGCATGCCGCCGATCTCGATATTGGCCTTGACGGCGCCCCCGAGCCGCTCGCCCCTGCCGCCGGCGAGAATCACCGCCACGACGTCCGGCGCCGTCATTCCGACGGTTCCGGCGGCGCGGCGCGGACGGGACGGGGGCGGTGCAGCAGCAGCAAGGCGATGCCCGCCACTACCCCCCAGAACGCCGCGCCGACGCCGAGTACGGTGATGCCGGAGGCGGCGGTGACGAAGGTCACGACCGCCGGCAGGTGCTGCTCCTCGTCGGCGAGGGCGTTGCCCAGCGACGCGCCGAGGCTCGACAGCAGGGCCAGCCCCGCGACCGCCTGGATCAGCACCGGCGGCGAGGCGGCAATGAAGCCGGCGGCGAGGCCGGCGAGAAGGCCGAGGGCGACATAGGTCCAGCCCGCCGCCACCGGGGCTGCCCAGCGGCGGGCTGGATCGGGATGCGCTTCGGGGCCGGCGCAGATGGCCGCAGTGATTGCCGCGAGGTTGACGGTATGGGCGCCGAAGAGGGCGACCCCGGCACTGGCCGCCCCGGTGGCGACGAATTGGGGGGCCGGGCGCACGGCATAGCCGTTGGCCTGCATCACCGCGAGCCCGGGGAGGTTCTGCGAGGCCATGGTGACGATGAACAGCGGCAGGCTGATGCGGATGAAGGCATCGACGGTGAAGACGGGGAGCACGGGCACCAGCGTGGGCCATCCGGCCGCGACGCTGCCTGTGGCGACATCGGCGGTCAGTGCCAGGATGGCGGCGGTGACGGCGACGGCGATCGGCACCGCGTAGCGGCGCGCGAAGCGGAGCGCGACGGCCCAACTGAGCACGATCGGCAAGGCGAGCGTCGGCAACTCGGCGACGGCCCGGAGCGGTGCGAGGCAGAGGGTGAGCAGGATTCCGGCCAGCATGGCATTGGCGATGCTTCCGGGGATGGCCGCCACCGCGCGTGCAAACGGCCGCCACAGGCCGGCGAGCACGATCAGCGCCGCCGTCATCAGGAAGGCGCCGACAACGGCGGGATAGCCACCGGCCGGCGCGCCGACGGTGAGCAGGAAAGCCGCGCCGGGCGTCGACCAGGCGAAGCTCAACGGCACCCTGAGGCGCCACGAGGCGACGATGTTGAGGGCGCCGACGGCGAGGCAGATGGCGAACAGACCCGATTCCGCCTGTGCCGGCGAGGCGCCGGCCGCCGCATAGCCGGCGAGCAGCAGCGGGAAGGTGCTGGCATACCCCACGATGGCCGCCAGCACGCCGGCGATGACCGGCTGCAGCACTCCGGGCGTCGCGGCGAAGGTTTGGGCGGTGGACAAGCGCAAGGGGCTGGGTTCCGGGCTGGCGGATGCCGAAGGCTTACTGCGTCGAACCGGAGGTTGGAGGCCACGTCCGGAATCGAACCGGAATACACGGATTTGCAATCCGCTGCGTAACCACTCCGCCACGTGGCCTCGCCAACCTCGGCGGTTGCTATACGAAAGGCTCCCGCAAGGCAAGAATTGTCGCGCGCGGCGCGAGCGGCCGGCGGGCCGGCGCGCTTTGTCGCGGGGCGCCGCCGGGCTTGTCGCGCTGCCGCCGGAGCGCTAGAGCATTTGTCCCGACGGGATCGGAACAAGTGCTGCGAGCTCTCGCAACACGGCGCCGAACCGGAAAACCGCTTCGTACCTTTCCCGGACGCACCCCAGGCAGCGTCAGACCCGCCCGAGGACCACAACAAGATGATCGATTTCGAGCGCGCCCGCAAAGTCATGGTGGAGAGCCAGTTGCGCACCAGCAATGTCAGCGACAAGCGGCTGCTGGTGGCAATGGGGCAGGTGCCCCGCGAGCGATTCGTGCCGGAAGAGCGCCGGCCCCTGGCCTATATCGACGGCGAGCACCCGCTGCAGCCGGGCCGCTCCCGGCGCGCCCTGCCGGCTCCCGCGCCGTTCGCCCGGCTGGTGCAACTGGCCGGTGTGGAACCGCAGGACCGTGTGCTGGACCTGGGCTGCGGCACCGGCTACTCGACGGCGGTACTGGCGGCGCTTGCCGCCGAAGTGGTCGGGGTCGAGGAGCATCCCGAACTCGCCGCCCAGGCCCGGGAGAACCTCGCGGCGCTCGGCATCGCCAATGCCGCGATCGTCGAGCCGCCGCTGGCGGAGGCGCCGGCGGCAAGCGGCCACTTCGACGTCGTCATCGTCGAGGGGACGGTCGACGTCGTCCCGGAGGACCTGTTCGCCCGGCTCGCCGATGGCGGCCGGCTGGTGGCGCTGGTGCGCAAGGGGCCCGCCGCAGTCGCCAACTTGTTCGTCAAATCGGGCAAGGAGGTCGCGGCGCGGGCCGATTTCGACGGCACCCTGCCGCCGCTGGCCGACCGGGAGGCTCCCGAGCCGTTCGTGTTCTGAGCCCCCAAGCGTTACTGACCGCGGGTTCAGGAGTGTTGCCGCAGCAGCACGGGCCGGAGCGAATCCATGGGCAAAGGCCGGTAACTCTTGTCCGTTCCGGTTGTTAACCCCACGTGGCCGGCATAGTGTCGCCGGGGTCGGAGGTCGTGGCCATGTATGCTCTAAGGTCGTTGCGCGCGGGCGCGTTGGTGGTTGCGCTTGCCCTGTTGCCGGCGGCGGCGCAGGCGGAGTCTCTGCGCCAGGCGCTCGAGAGCGCCTATGTCAACAACCCGGACCTCATGTCGGCGCTGCTGGGCGTCAAGTCCTCGGCGGAGAACATCGCCCTGAGCAAGGCGGGCAAACTGCCCAAGATCGGCCTGCAGGGCACCGTCCAGAATACCTGGACGGTCACGTCCGGGATATCCAGCACGACCCCGAGCTACGGCCTGAGCCTGGGCTACGAGCAGAACCTGTTCGACAGCTACAAGACCGAATCCGAAATCGAGAAGGCCAGAGCCGGCGCGGAACTGGCGGAGTACATGCTCCGCAACGAGGAGCAGACCGTCCTGCTGCAGGTCGTGACGGCGTACATGAACGTCATCAAGGACAGCCAACTGGTCAAGCTGCGCGAGGAGACCGTTGCCTTCTACCAGGCGCAGCTGGACTCCGCCAAGGAGCGGCTGCGGCTGGGCGAGGGCACCAAGATCGACGTGTCGCAGGCCGAGACCCGGCTCGCCGCCGCCGTCGCGTCCTACAAGGCGGCGATTGCGAGCCTGCAGACGAGCCAGGCGACCTATCACCGCTGGGTGGGGCACAAGCCCAGGAACCTCACCAACGGCTTCGACATCAGCCGCCTGCTGCCCCCGAGCCTCGACAGCGTCATCGCTTCCGCCGACGAGCGTCACCCCGCGATCCTGACGACGCGCGCCCAGATCCGCGCCGCGATGGCCGGCGTCGATGCGGCGCGGGCGGGGTTCGGCCCCAAGCTCGGCCTGACCGGCTCGCTCGGCGCGAACGGCAAGGGCAGCGCCGACCCGGTGCTCTCGGCCTCGGTCGGGCTGCAGCTGACCATTCCGCTCTATGCCGGCGGGGCGCTGGGCGCCTCCATGCGCAAGGCGAATATCGAGCAGATCAAGTCCGAGGTCGATGCGCTCTCGACCCGTGACCTCGTCCGCGAATCGGCGATCACCGCGTGGTCGACGGTGCAGACCGCGACCGCCCAGATCGAGGCGGCGCGCTCGTCCGTCGCTTCCGGCCAGCTGGTGGTGGAGGGCACCATCCAGGAGCGTGACGTGGGCCAGCGCACGACGCTGGACGTGCTCAATGCCCAGGCGGAACTGGTGAGCGCGCGCGAGCAGCTGATCACGGCGACGTCGCAGAAGACGATCGCCCAGTTCGCGCTGCTCGCCGCCGCCGGCCGGCTGAACCCGATCGACCTCAAGCTCAATGTTGAGGTGAAGTCGGGCGAGGCCTATACGGCCAAGGTCGAGGACATCTGGCAGGAGTTGCGCGCCGTCGACGAATAGGCGCGCCGCGGGTCGGTCCGGCCGTCCGGACACCCCAGACTCCAGTGGAAGACGCGGCCGCGACGGCCGCTCTCGGTTCCCAACGCGCACACCCTTTGTTTACAGTGTTTCCTGACGAATCAGGGGCGTAGCCCGGATCGACCGCGTCGTGATGTGAGGCATCGATGAACAAGCCTGCGCCCAAGGAGCCTTCGATGGACGAAATCCTGTCGTCCATCCGGCAGATCATCGCCGACGACGATGCGGCTGTCGCTCCGGCGCTGGCACCGCTGGGCGCGGCCCCGGCCCCGGCCCGGGCGCCGCAGCCGGCACAGCCCG
>NZ_DASWVV010000058.1:0-3114 GCF_036406155.1 Devosia sp.
AAGGAACGCTCTTGATCAGTCCGCTGCTGCGGTCGAGGCAGGCCCGGGCGTCCGCCAAGCACTCCTCGCCCTCCACAGCCTTTTGGAAGCGCCAATGATTGACCACCGCCGGCCCCAATACAGCAAGCACGATGACCCATACGGCGATCCGCAGCAGATGCCGTGTGCGGCCCGTCACCGGTTGGTCGAGACGGCTGCTGCCCGGCGAGTCCTGGGCTGCTTGCCGGCACCTGATCCACCATCGCACCAGCCCGAGTATCACGACGACCCCCATCGCCAGCCCGCTCAGATTGGGAAGCGCCGCAATCCGCTCGGAAAGGCGTTCGCGCCAGCCGATCTCCTCGGATCTCGTTGGCGCAGCACTCGTCACCACAGGAGTGGGCAAGGGATCCCGGGCGTAGACAGGGGGCATGGCCACGTCTATTTCCGGGCCAGCCGCCAGCCCGGCGCACGATACTTGGCCGGAGAACCAGCCGCTGCCGGTTGCGCCAACCACTGCGCTGACCGCCACCACGGTTCCCCCGGTCAGAACGACAATCTGGTTGTCGCCGGTATTGAGTCCCCCCGGGAACGCATCGAGCCTGCGGGCTGCCCCGGTCTTCGGATCGAAAATGCTTGGCGGCGACAGGGAGAGCGCACAGCCGTCCGGCAAATGCACGGCGCCGCGGCCGATATTTTGGTGATTCGGGAAGACATAGTCCCAGTACCCTTTTCCCGAGTTCCATAACATCGCCGGAGGCGCTCCCCGACCTTCGACGCGGCGGAGCACGACGCCGTCGCTGACAATGTCGTGGTTGCGCCGCGGGCTGACCTGCTCCCAGAAACGCGCGGCCTGGGCGCTGACGTCGAGTCTGGTGCCGGCACGCGATCCACTCGTTTCAAGTAGTTGCGCGAGCGGCGCGGCAGGCCTCACAGGGGTGCCGAAAGCCTGCTCGGATGTCCGCCATTCAAGCCGGGCAACCTGCCACTGGCGCCGGCTCTCGTCGAATATGAACGCTTCCTCGAAATTGGTGATGACGACGGCCCTGCCATCGGGAAGGAGCCCAAGCTCGAAGGGGCTATCGTTGAGTACTTCTCCGCTGGGGCGGCCACAGAATTCCCAAGGGCTGTCAGCCAGATCGACCGGACTGATTTCGCAGTGCAAGGCATTGCCGGCATCCTCGACAAGGTGGAGCACCCGCCCCGAAGGCAGACGTAGGGCCTGGGCATGACCCGAGCGAGTCTGTTGCAGAGTCCCGGCAGCGGCCCAGGCCCCCGAACGGGCGTCCCAGCGATGGGCCCGGCGCTGCGCGTTACCGCCTGGGTAGCCGAGCGCCACGACCATCACCGAATGGTCATCGAGACGCGCCAATGCCGGTACGCCTTGCCAGTCGCGCGGACGATCCTGGCCATCCGCATCCTCGGGCGTCCAGCGCCAGATGAAGGCTGCACCGAAGATTCTGGCACTGCCGTCAGGCTGGGATTCTACCGACGGGATGAAGCCGGGATATTGCCAGTCGTTGGCACGGATGGTGGCCGCCAGTTCCCATCGGTCAGACGCCGCTCGCCAGCGATAGGCCATCGGCTGAGCCCGGTGATCCATCCTCGTGATCATCGGAACCAACAGCACTTCGCCATCGGCCTGAGTGATTGCATCGTGAAATCCGACTGGCATCGGCGTAGGGGCCGCCTCGGTCCATGTCGCGCTGGTAGGTTCCCACAGCTCGGAACTGGTCAGCGCCTTCCCGTCGATACCGAAACCGCCGGTCACCAGCAAGCGCCCATCGGCCAGCAAGGTCGCGCGGTGGCCGTAGCGCGCCTCTCTCAGCGGGGGCAGAGACTGCCAGCTCTGACCGGCGCGATCCCAGCGTTCCACGCTCGCCAGTGCCCGCCCTGCGGCATCGAAGCCGCCGGTGACAATGATCTCGTCGTCATCGAGCACGGTCGCGGTGTGCCCGGCCCGTGCCTGATGCAAGTCCACTCCCGCCTCGAATGTGCCGCCCCGCAACCACTCGACACTTGAAAGCACGGGGAAGACATCACCGCCCAGCCCCGGGTCGCGCTGCCCGCCAACAACCAGGACGCTGTCATCGCTCAATCTTGAGGCGGTGTGATAGATACGCCCCTGAACGAGTTCGGGTGAGGCTTCACACTTCAGGCTCCGTCCGTTCAGGCGCGACGTTCCCCGGTATTCGGGATGTCCGGACGGATCGTCGATCATTTTCGGCGCGTCGCAGAGTCCGCCGGTCAACAGGACGCCGCCGTCGGACATCGGGGTTGCGGCTTGCAGATAGGGATCTCCGTGGCACTCCGGCAACTCGCCCAGACGCTTCCAGCCGCGTCGATCCGGCAGCCACATCCACGGCTCTCTGGTCAGCACGGCGGCCCTGTCTGCCTGTGCAGGAGGCGCATGGCGCCGCCGCATTAGGAGTTCGTTGTCTTTTGGATCTCCGGAGGTCAGGTTCCCATAAATGTGTGCGCCGTGCAGGAAGTATCGTCCCTGTCCGACCGCGGTAACCGAATGTCCGTGCCGACCCAAGGGATAGGTGCCGACGGTCTGCAACTGACCGGTCGGCAGGGGGATCGCGCCGGGTTCGCCAGCCAATGCCATGCAAGACAGCACCAGTAACCATACAGACGTTCCGTAACGTCGAACGCTGCAGAGAAGTAATCGCATTGATTTGAATGGCATGTCTTGTAATATGACGGTGCGCCTCTTCGCATGTCAAGGTTCGGAAATTGCCTGCCGCCGAATGAGTGCGTCACCCGGGACGCCGCCTGTTCGGCCAGAGCCGTCATTCGGCAGCAGCTGCGAGTGCAGCCGCAATGCGACGGATAACCTGTCGCTCAGCCGCCAAGCTGGGACGAGCGGCAGCTTCTCCATCCTGTGAGCGGAGACTGACGACCCCAAGCCGCCCCACGAGCTGAGGCAAAAGCCGACACTCAACGTTTAGTTCAACGGCGGCCGCGCGAGGCGGTCAATTCTGAGCGTTGGACTCCTTCGGAGATCCCCTGCGACGGAGAGTTAGCCCAACGGCATGTGCGCAGAATGATTGATCGGTTGCGGTTCAACGTCGATGCTGAGCAGCCTCTGCACGCACCACCGCTTCGATTGATGATGCCAACGCTTGCAAG
>NZ_DASWVV010000059.1:0-8510 GCF_036406155.1 Devosia sp.
CTTCCCTGTGGAAAAATGGGATTACCTGCTCAACGTCAACGTCCGTCCCACCTTCATCATGTCGCAGATTTTTCGTCCCGCACTTGCCGCGAGCCATGGTTCGATCGTTGCAGTCTCCTCGATGTCGGGCGTCCGCCCGCACCGCGGTTCCGGCGCATATTCTCCCGCCAAGGCCGCGCTGAGCATGCTCTGCAAGGTGATCGCACAGGAGTGGGCGCCGCAGGGGATTCGTGCCAACGCCGTCGCCCCGGGCATGATCCGTACTCCGCTCACCAAGAGCATTTATGAGAACGACGAGGTGACGCGCCGGCGCATCGAACTGGTGCCGCTGGGTCGCATCGGCACCCCGGAAGACATCGCCGCTGTCGTGTCCTTCCTGGCGGGACCCGATTCCGCCTACGTGACGGGTCAGGTGCTGCTTGCCGACGGGGGCATCACGGATGCGATGCTCGGCCTCATCCCCGGCCTGCCGAAGCCATAGCGCGATACAGCCCGCCTAGGGAGACGCGGTTGCCGCGCACCGGCGGGACCGATATCGGGCGACGCCTGCGCACTGAGCCAGGCGTCGCCCGACACGCCCCACAGAACCGAAACACAGGACCACAGACATGCAGCTGAATCATTTCGCCAACAGGGTCGACAGCCGGTATTTCGAGACCGTCGTGGAGATGCTCAAGGTGAAGTTGAACTTCATCGAGCTCCGGCGCGGGCGGTTGGCGATTCATATGAGACAGCCGGGTTTCAACATCGATCTGCAGTTCACGCGGAGCGACACCGCCAACCGCGACGGCGACAAGAAGTACTCGCAGGTTTCCTTCCTGAGCGACGACCCCAGGGCGGCGCTCGAAGACCTGGCACTGTGGGCCAATGCCAACGGGCTGCCGGCTACGGTAGGTAGCTATTCGGACAAGGAGTTCTACCTGGACGCACCGGACGCCTTTGTCGACTTCGTGATCGAAGCCATGACGCCGGACTGCGCCGAATACGACGTCAACCCCTGATTGAAAGGTTTCTGCGTTGCGTGCAATAAGCTCGGTGAAACGGGTCGCCGTGGTGGGCGCGGACGAGATCGGCGCTAGTTGGACCGCCTGGTTTCTGTCCCAGGGGCTCGATGTCGACGTTTGGGATCCAAACCCAGATTTCGAATCGTACGTGGGCAACTATGTCGCCCGGGCCTGGCCTGCGCTCGAGCGGCTTGGACTGCGTCCGGGTGCGGCGCCCGATCGCTGGTCGCCCCACCAGGACAGACTGGAAGCAGTATCGCGGGCGCAGTTCGTCCAGGAAAGCCTTACCGAAACGCCAGAGATCGCGCGCGAGTTCTACGCCGCGGTGGAGCCCGCCATGCTCCCTGAGGCGATTCTGGCCAGTTCGGCCGGGATGATGCGCATGACCGACCTGCAGGGCGGCCTTTCTACGCCCGGCCGCTTCGTGATCGGCCATCCGTTCAACCCGCCGCACCTGATTCCGCTGGTCGAAGTGGTCCCGGGTGACCGCACCACGGCGGAGACGGTCGATTTCTGCATGGCGTTCTATCGCGCCATCGGCAAGCACCCCATTCACGTCCGCAAGGAGGTCCCCGGGCACCTGGGAAACCGCCTGCAGGCCGCTCTCTATCGCGAGGCGGTGAACCTCGTCGCGGAGGGCGTTGCCTCGGTCGAGGACGTCGACCGGGCCATCACCCATGGCCCCGGCCTGCGCTGGTCGATTATCGGCCCGCACCTGGCGTACCACCTGGCCGGGGGAATGAGCTTCATGCGCGTGAACGAGTCATGGTGGCCGACACTCGGCCAGCCACAACTTACGCCGGAGCTGTGTGAGCGGCTGCTTGCCGGGGTACGGGCGGAAACCGACGGCCAGGACATGGCGTCGTTGACCGGCCAGCGAAACGACCTACTGGTTACGTTGCTGCAGACGATAGGGTCGCGCCGTCCGGGCGAGAGGCAGACCTAGGTAACTCAGACCGCCATGCCGGGGGTCCTCCCCCGGCATGGCGGTCTGACAGGGCGAAGCGATGAAACCCATCTTCATACTCAACGGGCCCAATCTGAACCGACTGGGAACGCGCGAGCCGCACATTTACGGCACCGTGACCCTGGCTGAGATCGAGCTGTCGTGCCGCGAGGCCGCCGCAGGGCATCCCGTCGTCTTCCGGCAAAGCAACAGCGAGGAATGGCTGATCGAGTGGGTGCAGGAGGCCATAGATGACGCCGCGGGGATCATTATCAACCCGGCGGCGTTCTCGTTCACCTCGATGGCGTTGCTCGATGCACTCAAGATGTTTCCGGGCCCCATAACGGAGCTGCATATCTCCAACCTCTACCGCCGCGAGGCGATCTACCACCGCTCCTACGTGTCTATGGTCGCGACGTCGGTGATGGCAGGATTCGGGCCCGGGGGCTATGCGCTTGCCGTAACGGACATGGTTCGCAGGGTCGGTTGTTGAGCAGGCCGCTTCCTGGCCCGCGGCTGCCAACCCGTTGTCAGTGCGGCACGACACCGCTGTTTCGCCGAAACACCGGGGAGATCGTACTGCTCAGGGCCAGCTCGTCGGCGGCAGCCATCAACTCCTCGCCGAGATCCTGCTGCCGGTTCTCACCCAGCCGCAGGGTTGGCCCGTAGATACTGATGACCCCAACTGCCGGACCCTCTGTCGACCGCACGGGGGCAGCGAGCCCGGTCATGCCGCTGGTGAATGTCTCCTGAGCAATGCTGAAGCCGCGCGCCCGTGCGGACTTGAGGAAACGGAGCAGTTTCGTCGTGCTCAACGGCGCGTTGGGCCCGCGGTCCTTTGCGGTTCCAAACCCCTGGGAGGCCACGAGTTCAAGCGCCTTCTCGTCGGGGAGGGTCATCAGCCAGGCGTGCCCGGACGCACTGGAGGCCAGGTGGGCTTCGGCTCCCATGTCCGGATCGTAGCGCAGCCCGGTGCGCGCACCCTGGGCCTTCGCAACCCAGGTGAGCCTGTCACCGTCGACAACCGCAAGCCGCACCAATTCTCCCGATTGCTGTGCAAGCCTGTCCAACACCGGCTGGGCCAGATCGACGATCCCGCTGGCGCTGAGAAAGCCCAGCGCCAAGGACACGAGCCGTGTCGTCAGGACGTAATCCGCCTGCTCGCGTTCCTGGCGTACGTAGTTCAGCCGCGCCAGTTCCCTGAGGAGCCGGTGTGCACCGCTTGGCGGAATGTCGAGTTTCTCGGCGATTTCGCGCAGCGGCAACCCGTTCGGGTTGCGGGCAAGCAATTCAAGAATTTCCAGCGTTCGCTCGAGTACGCCACTCATTGACTACTCTCCTCAAATTGCTGGGCGCAGCCCCAGATGATCGAACCGCTGGCAATGAGCCTTGGTCGAGGCCGACCATCGGCGGCGAATCGCTACCACTTACCGGCCTTCGTTTCAATATGGAATGCCATTCTGACGTGTTCCGCGACGTGAGTGGAAGGGACGTCCTGGTTCTCCACAGAACAATGCTGCCAGCTCAGTCAAGCCGGCCCGCGGCATGCTTCGCGATCCGCCAGCCAAACACGATGGCGGGTCCGAGAGTGGTACCGGGGCCAGGATAGGTGCCCCGAAAGATCGACGTCATGTCATTACCGCAAACATACAATCCGGTGATTGGCACGTTCCTGTCGTTCAGTACGCGGCCAAAGGCATCGCCTTTCAGTCCGGCGCTACTGGCGAGATCAGCCGGTCGCACGGCGACGGCGTAGAACGGTCCGGGTCCGATCTGGCGCATGCAGGGATTCGGTTCGTTGCCGTCATCGCCGTTGAAACGGTTCATCACACTGGCCCCGCGACCGAACTCTTCGTCGACGCCGGTTTGAGCATATCGATTATGGTCGGCAACGCTGCGTTCGAGACCTGCCGCATCGACACCGATCCGCTCTGCCAGCTCGCGCAGCGTGCGCCCTTCCGCGACATAGCCGGCTGCCTTGAAGCGTCGCAGCTGCCGCCCCCCGGCGAGAATAAGACCAAGGCCGTAATCGCGCACGAAGCTCGCGTCGCAGATGAGCCAGGCGGGTATCGAAGGCGTGTGGGCATTTGCGCGCAACATACCCATGGAGAAATCGTGGTAGGAGTCGGATTCGTTGACAAACCGCCGGCCGGAACTGTTGACGGCGATGAGCCCCGGTTTGGCGCGGTCCAGAATAATATGCGGCCAGATCGCGTCCGGTTTGCCGGGGCGTTTCATGACGGAGCACGGCATCCATAGCCCGGCGCTGTCGTGTCCGTCGTCCAGCTGCCCCCCGACATCGAGCGCGCTCGACACGCCGTCGCCGGTGTTCGTCGCCGGAGCCAGGCATAGGTCCCGCGTACCCTCGGGATATGTGCGTGTCCTCAGCTCCGGATTCCAGGCAATGCCTCCCGTGGCGAGCACGACACCTCGCCGGGCCCTGACTGTGCGGCGTCCGGCGGGTGTGTCAACCACAGCGCCGACGACCCTTCCGTCTTCGACAACCAGTTCCCGCAGGGGGCTGCCGAACCGGATCGGCACCTTTCTCTGCCGCAGACTCAAGAACAGCTGCCCCACCAGCGCGTTGCCCATCAACAAACGGGTCCCGCGCTTGTGGGTGAGCCGATCCAGCAGATACGGCAGGACAACCGACATCGCGGTCAGGAAATTCGACACGGAGGACAGAGGACTTAGCAGGGCGGGAATTTCGGCCCGCCCTACCATCATGCCTCCGAGCCCCATGAATTCCGGACGCGGCGGGCGCACGCGGTCAAAATCCTTGCCCAGTTGCCGACCGTCGAAGATGGTCGGCACCAATGCCCGCCCGCCATAGGCTGCACCAGGGTGGCAGCCGAGATAGTCCGGGTGGGCCTGGGCTGCAACGAAGCGCACTTCGGACTTCGCTTCCAGTTCATCGATCACTGCGGGTCCGGAGGCCAGGAAGGCAGCGCGCAAGTCGTCGCCGCCCCGGGGGCCGACGACGGACCGCAGAAACTGGCTGGCATCCTCAATCGAGTCAGGAACGCCGTCGCGAACACTCTGGCTCGTGCCCGGCACCCATGTTGTCCCACCGGAGGTGGACGTCGTCCCTCCCACAGTGTCCGTCTTTTCGCAGAGCAGAACTTTCAACCCCTCGAACGCACCGGTCAGGGCGGCCGTCATGCCCGCCGCGCCCGCGCCGAATACCAGCAGATCGACGGTCTCGGGCTCGTCCGGCCAACGTGATGACATCTCTTGCTCCATGTTGACCTATGCCCTGCCTGCGGCACGAAGGACCTGCAATGTGGCGTCCCGGGCACCGGCGGCCCGCGCCTTTGGTTGCAGCGTCCTCGCATACTCGTGGTTTGCCACTTCTACGCTGATGGTCAGGTCGGCAGGGATCGCCTCAGCCAGCGCAACACAATCGATGCCGCCCTGCCCCGGCCACAACCGAGCACTGCGAGCAACACGAACAAGCTCCGCATCGCTGCTGTCGTACTCCGCCGGGCCGTCGCAGAACTGCGCGTAGTGCATCATCCAGGCCGGCAGGGCGCGGATCTCTTCAAGCGTGCTGTTCGACCTGTCGAAATGCAGCGCATCGACAAGCACGCCACCATTTGACTCGGCGGCTCCCTCCACGACCGCCCGCGCCGTCGCCACGTCGGGCACGGCGGTCCAGGGCATGAACTCCAGATCGGCTGTAAGACCGAAAGGCAGCGCCAACCGGCAGAAGCCGGCAAAGGTCTCGATCAACCGGTTTCGTTCAGGGTCGTCGCCCGCGACGAGCACGTGACGGGCGCCCAGTGCCGCGGCGCGCTCAAGGAAGGGCTCGAAATCGCTGACTATCGTTTCCCGCTTCAGCCGGGCAATCTCTACATCCCCGACGCCTATGCCGGTGTCGTGGAGCGCCGCCACGGCCTCACGGAACACCGCTCGGTCATTCATCAATGCGTAGGGCCGCTCATCGGGAGCGGCCGGGAGGAGCCGCAGTCCGACCATGTCGTAGCCCGTTTCCGCTGCGATCCGGATCGCGTCCACCGGCCCGCAGTCATGCAATGTGAGGAAGGCCAGTGAGAGCTTATGACTCAACTGTCGCCTCCTCGTTCGAGGCCCATGCGGCCGCCCGGTGAGCTGCCGCGGAAATCCAGCCAACAGGCGTCACCACTTCGTCAAACACTGCAACTCTCATCGGTCCACATCTTTTCAGACTCACCCTACCTCGCCTACGCGAAAACTGGAAGAGTCTTTACATATAGAATGATATTCAACTTTCGTGCTGACGAGCGCCTGACGAGAACCGATGCTGCCGGCGCCAGGCAGCGCCGAGCGTCGCGTCCCTGCCCGAGGCATTCTTGTTCCTCATGGTCGGGTGAGGGAAAGGAAGTTGCCAAGACCTACCGGCCAATGCCTACAGATGTGCCCGGCTCGATATCGATAGCGCGGAAAGAGTGGCCCGAGATGAACTTTGATCTGTCGGAAGAGCAGAAGCTCTTTGCTGAGTCCGTCCGTCGCTTCGCGACCAAGCACCTCGAGAGCGGCGCCCTCGAGCGGGCCCATTCCAGCGAGTTTCCCTGGGAGGTAGCGCAGCTGATCGCGGAAAACGGCCTGCTCGGCATTACGCTGAAGGCCGAGGACGGGGGACTGGGCGGAACGCTCATGGACGCCGTGATCGCCATCGAACAGGTCGCGCTTGTCTGCCCCAAGAGCGCGGATATCGTGCAGGCGGGCAATTTCGGCCCCATCCGCACCCTCGCCGAGTACGCTTCAGCGGACCAGAAGGCCAGGTGGCTGCCGGACCTGCTGGCCGGCAAGATGCTGCTGTCCCTCGGCATGAGCGAACCCGACGCAGGCTCGGCCGCTACCGAATTGCAGACGAGCGCCCGCCTTGACGGCGACCACTATGTCGTCAACGGCTCCAAGGTCTTCGGCACCCATAGCCCCGACGCCGGGATCTTCCTCATCTATTGCCGGTTCGGGCCCGGCGTGGGCGGCATCGGCTCCATCATCGTCGAGCGCGACACGCCCGGCCTAGTGATCGGCAAGCCGACGGCTTTCATGAGCGGCGAGCACTGGTGCCAACTCTATTTCGACAATTGCCGGGTACCCAAGGAGAACCTGTTGCTCGGCCCGGGCGGCTTCAAGAAGCAGATCTCGGCATTCAACGTCGAACGCATCGGCAATACCGCGCGTTCGCTCGCGGTGGGTCGCTATGCCTTCAATCGCGCCCGCGAGTATGCGGAGCAGCGTCGGCAGTTCGGCCGGCCGCTGTGCGAGTTCCAGGGGCTGCAATGGAAGTTCGCCGAGATGTCGCTCAAGCTGGAGGCGGCACAGCTGCTGCTTTACAGAGCCGCCGCCAATGCCGATCTGGGGCTGCCCACGGCCTATGACACCGCCCTTGCCAAGCTTGCCTGCAACGAGGCAGGCTTTCAGGTGGCCAACGACGCGCTGCAGATCATGGGAGGGATGGGGTACTCTCAGGAAACGCTGGTCGAGTACTGCCTGCGACGCGCCCGCGGCTGGATGATTGCAGGTGGGTCCGTCGAGATGCTGAAGAACCGCATCGCCGAACACATCTTCGACCGCAGGTTCAGCCAGCGACCCGATGCCGCTTCCCCGGGAAAGACGGCGGGACAATGACCGCGCCTGTAGACCAAGCCCTTGGGCGCGCCCTCCTCGCCCCGCGCAGCGTCGCGATCGTCGGCGCCTCTGCCGACCCGACCAAGACGTCGTCGCGCCCCCTGCGGTATCTTCTCGAGAGCGGATTTGCCGGCAAGATCTATCCGGTCAACCCCCGCGCGGACGAGATCCTCGGGCAGCAGGCCTGGGCATCAATCGCGGACCTTCCGGAGGTGCCCGATCTTGCCTTCATCCTGCTGCCGAACGAACTGGCAATCGACGCCGTCGCGCAATGCGGAGCCAGGGGGATAAGGGCCGCGATCGTGCTCGCCAGCGGCTTCTCGGAAGCCGGTGCGGAAGGCCGCGCGCGGGAAGCCCGGCTCCTGAGCACTGCGGCAGCAGGGAACGTGCGCCTGCTGGGGCCCAGCAGCCTTGGCCTCGCGAATTTCCACGAGAACCTGGTGCTGACGGGAAACGCCGCCTTTGCCGAGCCCGGCGTCGAGGCGGGAGGGGTGTTCTGCGCCTCGCAAAGCGGCAGCATGATCGGCGCGCTGATGTCGCGCGGAAAGGCGAAAGGCATCGGCTTTGCCAGCTTGGTATCGGTCGGGGGAGAGGCTGACATAAGCCTCGGCGCCCTCTGCGAGGCAACGCTGGATGACCCCCGCGTCACCAGCTATATGCTCTTCCTCGAATCGTTCCGCGACTCCGAGAGCCTGCGCCGATTCGCGGTTGGTGCGGCGCGCCGTGGCAAGCCCATAGCCGCGCTCAAGCTGGGGCGCTCCAGGGCAGCGGCGGAGATCGCCGTGTCGCACACCGGCGCTCTTGCCGGTGACGACGACCTGGCCGATGCGTTCCTTTCCGACTGTGGTATTGCCCGCGTGGAAACGATCGACGCCCTGCTCGAGGTGGGCTCCCTTCTGAGGCGAGTGCCCGTTCTCGTTCCGGAGCGGGCGAAACGGCCGGTT
>NZ_DASWVV010000060.1:0-5346 GCF_036406155.1 Devosia sp.
CGCCTCGCCGCTGGCCTCGGCGACGATGCTGAGCTTGCCGGCGAGCAGCGCCGGGTTCTTCTGTGCTGCCTCGAACTCGGCGAGGCCGATGCCGGCCGGGTCCGTCGCCGTGAGCGTCAGCCGGAGGTTGGGCTTGCCGTCGATGAAGGCGCGCAGCGCCTCGCCGAGCGCGGTCGCTTCTTCCGTCGGGCCGAGCGTCGCGATCGGCAGCGCCTGGGCGAGGCCCGACAGCATGGCCCGGAAGATCACCGGCTTCTGGTTCTGCTCGCGGGCGGCCAGCGCGACGACGAGATCGGTCATGCCGGCGTCGGCCACCTCGATCTGGAGCTGCCTGAAGGTGAGGGCGGCGGAGGCGGCAGCGACGGCCTCGGGGTCGTCGGCGAACAGGGCGGCGGTGGCATTGCCGAGCGTGCCGCTGAGGCTGATCGAGCCGAGGGCGGTGTCGGCCACCGCGAAGCGGTCGATGACGATGCTCTGGGCGCCTTCGTCCCAGCGCACGGCGATGTCGTAGTCGAGGTCGAGCCGCTCGTAGCCGAGCCCGGCCAGTGCGGCGGCGTCGGCGGGCAGGGCGGCCTGGATGTCGGCACCGTGCAGGCGGATGCTGGCGGGGATGCCGTTGACATAGTCGGCGAGGGTGACGTCGAAGGCGCCGATGCGGGCGGCGATGCGCTGGCCGGGAGCCTCGGGATCGGGGATGTCGAGGCCGAAATCGGCGATGGCGAAGCCGTCGAAGGCGGGCACCAGCTTGCGCCAGTTGGCCGCGAACCATGCCTCGTCGAGCGTCGCGGCCGCCTGCAGCGCGGCGATGGCGCCGGTGAAATCCATGGCCTTGAACGTCATCCGGCCGGCCTCGAGCCAGCCCTGGCCCTCGACGTCCATGCGGAAGTCACGGGCCTCGACGGGGGGATAGACGCCCGGTTCGAAGCCGCCCATGGCGATGGCGCCGGAACTGATCTGCAGCGGCTGGCCCTCGGGATTGCGGCCCGAGCAGGTGAAGCCGTCGAATTCGCCCGGGCTCGACCGGAAGGCGGTGAACATGTCGATGTAGAAGGCGACGACGCGGCCGACCAGGGCGGCATCGACCGTCTCCCCCGCGGCCTGCCGCATCTCCAGCTGGGTGAGCAGCGGCACGATATCGGAGAAGGACGACTTGAGCGGACGGGCGGAGAATTCGGCCATGCGGACGGCGCCGATCTCGCAGCTGACGCCGGGGGCGGTGACGGTCACGCCCTGCATGGCGAAATCCTCGTAGAGGGGGCGCATCGCGGCGTCCCCGCTCCCCCCGACCAGCCCGTAGAAGGCGAGTACGCCACCGATGTCGAAGCGCCCGAACGAGACGGGGCCCATGGCGACGGTGGTGCCGGCCCCGGCCGCGCTTTGGGCGCCGGCCAGCGATACCGAGGCGGCGACGCCGTCGACGACGTCGCGCAGCTCGAAATCGTGGTAGACGGTGACGCTGTCCTCGCCGCCCGCCTCGAGACGCATGGTGAAGCGCAGTTCGGGGATGCGGATGGCAGCGGCGTCGAGGCCCGCCAGCCGCTCGAGCGTTGTTGCCACGTCGCCGGCGAAGAGCGCGCGGACGGCGGCTTCGTCGAGATCGGCATCGACCAGCTCGATGCTGGGAATGGCAAGCGCGAAGGCGTCGGTGCTGCCGCCGAGCGCGAGGTCGCGCACGGTCACGGTCTCCGCCAGTGCCGGGGCGCACAGGCACAGGCCCGCCAGGGCGGCGACGGGCAGCAGCGGGGTGAAGGGTGGGAGCTTGGGCAGCGGCATCATTCTTCCCTCGATGGCGCTCCGCGCGCCGACGGCGCAAACAGGTGCCGCAAAAAAGAGGCCGGGTAAAGCCCCGGCCCAGTCGCGCCCATCAGGAGTCGTGTATGACGGTGTGGCGGGGCCGTCAGCCCTCGCCGCGCCCCGGTGTCCAGCCGCTCAGCGGCGCCGTGGGGCGGTTCGGATCCTGGCGGATCGGGCTGTCCTTGAGGGAAAGGCGCGCCGCTTCGGCAACGATGGCGAAGACCAGTGCCGCGAGCGGTACGAACAGCAGCACGACCTCGGCGTCGATCGTGCCGCTGAGCACGGCCTGCCGCGCCGGCAGGTAGCCGGCAAGGACGGCAAGGCCGACGCCGACAAAGGTCAGGAAGAAGGACAGCAGCGCGGCGGAAAACAGGTTCCGGCGCCCGAGCGCGGCCTTCACGGCGGCGGGCAGGGAGGGCTCGGCGGGCTTGGAAGCGCTCATCGGATGGGGTCTCACTCACCTATTCACAATGGGGTGAGGTGACCAACCCAATGCGGATTTCGTTCGTTGCTATCTGGGTCAAGCGCGTACGATTTGACGGCAATAGTAAGGCAGGCGGACTCCGGCCCGCCTGCCCGTACGTGCCCGGCACAGGAGTTCGGGATGCGGTCGCTCTCCGGAATGCGCCTTCTGCTGGTATCGATTGCCCTGGCGGCAGCAGGCCTTGCCGTACCCGCCGGCGGCGAGGATGCGGCGTCGCCCGAGGCGTGGCAGGCGGTGATCAGCAGTCAGATCCAGGCGTTCCGCGAGCACGACGCGCCGGAGGCCTTCAGCCATGCCGGCATCGCCTTCCAGGCCGCCTTCCCCAACGCGGAGATATTCTTCCTCGCTATCGTCCAGTCCGGCTACGCGCCGATCATGGAGTCGGGCTCGCACCATTTCGGGGCGTTCCGGCTGGGGCCGGACGGCGTCATGCAGAGCGTCACCTTCGTCGGCAAGGACCAGTCGCTCTACGACGCGGTCTACCAACTCACCGAGGAATCCGGGCACTGGCGGGTGCAGGGCGTCCAGCTGATGCCGCCGCGCGGCGTCGCCATCTAGCGCCGCCCGAGCCGCCGGGCCGGCCCGACCAACGGCATATTGTGCCGCGGCCGCATTCGCCCTATCAGTCTGCCCGGTTCTGGCACCCAGCGGGGAGAGTGAAATTGGGATTCCTGTCGGACGCGCTCGGGCGCATCCAGCCTTCGGCGACGATCGCCATCAGCCGCAAGGCCGCCGACATGGCGCGCGCCGGGCGCGACGTGATTTCGCTGGCCGCGGGCGAACCGGATTTCGACACGCCGCGCAATGTCTGCGACGCCGCCATCCGCGCCATCAACGAGGGCAAGACGCGCTACACCAATGTCGACGGCATCGTCGAGCTCAAGGAAGCGGTGGCGGCCAAGTTCAAGCGCGACAACGGCCTGGATGTCACCGCTGCCGACTGCTTCGTCGCCGCCGGCGGCAAGCAGATCATCTTCAACGCCCTGCTGGCGACGCTCAACCCGGGCGACGAGGTGGTCATTCCGGTGCCGTACTGGGTGAGCTATCCCGAGATCGTGCGGCTGTGCGACGCCACCCCGGTCTACGCCGTGGCGGACGCCACGACCGGCTTCAAGCTCAAGCCGGAGACGCTGGAGGCGGCCATCACGCCCAGGACCAAGTGGCTGATCCTCAACACGCCGTCGAACCCGACCGGTGCGGCCTATTCGGCCGCGGACCTGCGCGCCCTCGCCGACGTGCTGCTCCGCCACCCGCACGTGCATATCCTCACCGACGACATCTACGAGGTGCTGGTCTATGACGGCGGCAGCTTCGCTACGATCGCCCAGGTGGAGCCGGCGCTGCGTCCCCGCACCCTGACCATGAACGGCGTCTCCAAGTCGCACGCCATGACCGGCTGGCGCATCGGCTACTGCACCGGCCCGCGCGACCTGCTGGGCGCGATGCTGAAGCTGCAGAGCCAATCGACCACCAACCCGTCCTCGATCGCGCAATGGGCGGCGGTCGAGGCGCTCAACGGACCGCAGGACTTCCTCAAGCAGTGGCGCGCGGTCTTCCAGGGCCGGCGCGACCTCGTGGTCAGCGGCCTCAACGCCAATACGGGGCTCGACTGCCTCACGCCGCAGGGCGCCTTCTACGTGTTCCCCTCGGTCAAGCGCCTCCTAGGCAAGACCTCCGGCGGCGGCGCCAGGCTCGCCACCGACGAGGATTTCGTCATGGCGCTGCTCGAGGAAACCGGCGTGGCGCTGGTGCACGGCACCGCCTTCGGCCTACCCGGGCACATGCGGCTGAGCTACGCCGCCTCCAACGCCCAGCTGGAGGATGCGGTGGCGCGCATCCAGGAGTTCTGCAGCAAGGTCAGCTAGACCCGATCCCCGCCGCCTCCATTGCGAGGCGCCGCCCCGGCCACCGCGGGGCGTCCCAACAACACGGATTGCGCATGCCGGCGGCAGCATGAGCCGCCGCCGGCAGGAGATACCCATGGCAAAGAAACCCACCCCCCGCACCGAGTTCGTGATGTTCGACGTCATCTACGAGGACGGCAGCCAGCGCTCCAACCGCAAGGTCCCGGCCAGCATCCTCGGGGGCCTCGACGGCGACGCGCCGGCGCGCGAGGCGATCATGGAGCAGGATCGCGAGATCGCCCAGAAGTCCGGCCTGCCGCCGCTGGCCATCAAGCAGATCACGCGCAGCCGCAAATAGGCGCCCTCCCGCCACCGGGCCGGGGCACGACAGCCCTCGGAATCGCCGGCATTCCCCGGTCCTGCGAGGCGCGCTAGGATGCGCGTGGCGTTCGGGGAGCGGCGCGACATGGCGAAGACCGATCCGATCCATGCTCCGGCGGCGGACCACGCGCCCGTGCCGGAGATCCATCCGGCGAGCGCGGCGCGCTGGAACGACCTTGTCGAGGTCATCGGCCAGTGCGCGGTCGCCAACAAATGCTGGTGCGCCTACTGGTACCTGAGCAATGCCGGCTACAAGGCAGGCTGGGGCGAGGGCAACCGGCTCGCCTTGCAGCAGCGGGTCGAGGCCGGGGAGGAGCCGGGGATCATCGCCTATGTCGACGGCGCGCCGGCCGCCTGGGTCAGCGTCGCGCCGCGCACCCGCTTCGACCGGCTGAACCGGTCGCGCCATTTCGCCCCGATCGACGACCTGCCGGTGTGGGCGGTCAACTGCTTCGTGGTGGCGAAGCGCTTCCGCCGGCGCGGGCTGTTGCCCGTGCTGGCGCGGGCGGCGGCCGATTTCGCCTTCGCCAGGGGGGCGCCGGGCGTCGAGGCCTATCCGATCGAGCCCTCGGACAAGTCCGCGGCCGGCGATCTCTATCTCGGCACGGTGAAGGCATTCCGGCAGGCGGGCTACGACGAGGTGGCGCGGCCGCTCCCGCGGCGGCCGGTGATGCGGCTGCTGGCAGGCGCTGTGGCCGCGCAAAAGGAAGCGGCCCCGGCGAAACGCCGGGGCGCAGGTGAGCTTCACAGGGAGGGATGAAGCCCGGTAGAAACCCTTACTGGGCGGGCGCCGGGGCGGGCTCGGCCGGAGCGGCCTCGGTCGCGGGCGGCGGCGCGCTGGTC
>NZ_DASWVV010000061.1:0-6506 GCF_036406155.1 Devosia sp.
AGGCCTTGACCGGCATGCGGGCGGCGATCGCCGCGGCCATGGCGCGCTCGAAGCGCGAGATTCCGCACTATTACCTGGCGCACACCATCGACCTCACGGCGGCAGAGGCCTTCGTGGCCAGGTATAACGAGCGGCGCGAACCGGCAGGTCGGCTGCTGCTCGGGGCGCTGTTCCTCAAGGCGGTTTCGCTCGCGGCGAAGAAATACCCCGAGTTCAGCGGCCATTTCGAGGCCGGGGCCTTCACCCCCAGTGCGGCAGTGCACGCCGGCGTGGCCATCAACATCCGCGGCACCGGGCTCGTCGCCCCCGCCATCCACGACAGCGACCAGTTGTCGCTCGACGCGTTGATGGCGGCGATGCGCGACCTCGTGGCGCGCGTGCGGGCGGGGCGGTTCAGGGCCTCGAAACTGTCCGATCCGACCATCACCGTCTCGAGCCTGGGCGAGCGCGGCGTCGAGACGCTCTATGGCGTCATCTATCCGCCGCAGGTGGCGATCGTCGGCGTCGGCATGCCGGTCCTGCGCCCGTGGGCGGTCGACGGCATGCTCGGGGTCCGCCGCGTCGTCTCGATGACGCTGGCCGGCGACCACCGCGTCAGCGACGGCCACCGCGGGGCGCTGTTCCTCGCCGCCATCGACACGCTGCTGCAATCCGCGGAGGCACTATGAACGCGACCGAGGCCGAAGCCGCCCTGACCCAGGAACTCCGCCGCATCGCGCCCGATGTCGACGTCGCCGGCATCGACCGCGAGGCCGACCTGCGCGAGCAGTTCGACATCGATTCCATGGATTTCCTCAACCTGGTCACGGCGCTCAACAAGCGCTTCGGCATCCCCATCCCGGATGCCGACTATCCGCGCCTCGGCAGTTTCGCCGCGGCGGTGGCCTACCTCGGCGAACAGGTTCCCTGAAGCGCCGCTAGAGATGGGCGGCTTCGAAGTCCTCGCAGGAATGGCCGAGGATCGACAGCCCCTCGGCCAGGTAGTCGGCGAGCAGCGGCATGCCGCGCAGATAGGCGGCGGTACGGGCGTTGTGAGCCGCGGCGGCCTCGGCGCGAATCTCGGCCCAGTCCTCGGGCCCGTGCTCCTCGCGGCCGAGCCAGGCGAGCGCGACGAGGTCGATCTGCTCGTCGAGGTCGAGCCCGGCGATGGCGCCGGTCAGTTCCTCCTCGACCGTGTCGTCCGCATGCGCCTCGAGCACCGCCATGGCGCGGTCGTCGGTGGGATTGGAGCCGGGGTCGGCCTCGCTGGGCTCGTCCTTCACGTCGAATTCCCGCGCCAGCATGATGATGTTGCACACGGTTTCGGGGGAGATGGTGAGGTCCGGCAGGTCCGGGCCGCCTTCGGGCTCTGGCATGGTGCGAACTCCCGGTTGACGCCTGCGATCGTCGGGCGCGCCCGCTGCGGCGTCCTTGACCCAGGTCAAGCACCCGCCGTGGCGTCTACTCGGCGGCCGGGCGCAGCGGGATGAGGCGCTCCTCGACCTGCTGCAGGTGCGCCCGCATCGCCGCGGCGGCGCCGGCAAGGTCGCGCTCGGCGATGGAATCGACGATGCGCTCGTGGTCGGCGAAGCTGTGGTGGCCCGCAGGCGGGCGGCTCCCGTCGGCGCGCAGCCGGCCCCAGACGACGGCCCGGCGCACGGCGTTGAGCACGTCGAACAGGCCCAAGAGCAGGGTATTGCGGCTGGCCTGGGCGATCTGGCGGTGCAGCAGGTTGTCGAAGTTCTCGTATTGGCGCCAGGTGGCGGCGGCGCGCGTCTGGGCGATGGAAAGCCGCATCGCCGCGATGTCGTCGAGGGTGGCGTGCAAGGCCGCCTCGCGCGCGATCTCGGGCTCGAGGATGAGCCGGGCGCGCATCACGTCCGCCGGATTGGAGCGCCCGGCGATCCCGGAAATGTCGATGGTCTCCTCGGCCGGGCGCTGACCAATGAACGTACCTTTGCCGACATGGCGCCAGATGCGGCCGTCCTTCTCGAGCACCGCCAGCGCCTTGCGCAGGTCGCCGCGGGTGACGCCGAGCGTCTCGCACAATTCGCGTTCGGCCGGCAGGCGGCTGCCGGCGGCCGGGTCCGTCTGCGCCAGATAGGCCTGCAGCTGCACGAGAGCCGCATGCCCGCCGTCCCCGATCCTGTCAGCCTGTCCGGACAGTTTCCTCACCCCTTCGAGCCGGCCGCTGATAGTCGCAAACGCCATGACGGTCAACCGGCGGCGGCCGCCATTTCGCCTTGACCAATCCAGGATCAAGCTTTAACCAATAAAGCCATTGGTTACAAGAACCATGGGAGGAGGGACCAATGCTGGGTATGTCCAGACGTACGATTCTGGGTGCCGCCATCGTCACGCTGCTGAGCGGGGTCGTGGGCGCGACGGCAGCGCAGGCCGGGAACATGCGGATCGCCTTCGGCGACCTGCCGGGGATCGAATCCATCCAGACGCTCGCCGCCATCGAGCGCGCCAAGGAGCGTGGCGTGAACGTGGACCTCATCATCCTCAACGACGAGGACCTGGCCGCCCAGGCCATCGTCGGCGGCCAGGCCGACGTCGGCATCGGTGCTCCCTACACCCTGATCCAGAAGGCGGGCGTCCCCATCCGGATCTTCGCGCAGATCTCGACGCTGCGCTTCTTCCCGGTGGTCAACAGCGAGGTCTACAAGACCTGGGAAGACCTCAACGGGCAGGACATTGCCGTGCAGGCGCGCGGTTCGGGCACGGAAGCGGTGATGCTGCTGATGGCCAAGAACCACGGCATCAGCTACGGCACCGTCAGCTACGTGCCGGGCTCGGAAGTGCGGCGCAACGCGCTCATCCAGGGCACGATCAAGGCGTCGATCGTCGACGCGGCCAACCGCCGGGCGCTGGAAGCGGAGGCGCCGGGCAAGTTCATCGTGCTGCCGGTCGAGAACCTGAGCGCCAGCGACGAAGCGCTGTTCGCCACCGAGGCGTACCTGCAGAGCGGCGCCGCCGACGTCGACATCCTGGTGGAGGAACTGCTGGCCACGGCGCGCGAGATCACCGACAACCCGGCCGTCGCCGTCGAGCTGCGCAAGAAGTACAATTTGCTGCCTGAGCTTGGCGCCGAAGCCGATGCCGAGATCACCGCGTACTATACCGAGACGGCCGAGGCCGGGGCGCTCGCGCTCAACGGCGGCGGGGCCGACGCGGCGGCCGACGACTTCGCCTTCTTCTCGCTCGCCGGGCAGATCGAGGGCGACGTCGCCAGCCTCAAGGTCGAGGATTTCTGGGACCTCGCGCCGCTCGACCGGGCCGTCGCCAAGCTCGGCGCCAGGTAGGCCGGGCAGGGCGCATGACCTCGATCCAGCCTGACATCGAGGAGGTCCTGCCGGCAGGCGGGGCCTCCGCCCGGCGCGTGGCGCGCCATGGCCACGGGGTGGTCGTGCGCCTCGTGTCCATCGCGCTGTTCGCGGCGATCTGGGAGATCGCCGGGCGCATCCCGGTGAGTTTCGCCTTTCCGACCTTCTCGAGCACGGTGGCGGCGTTGTTCGGGCTGATGGCCGACGGCAGCCTGTTCAAGGCGTATCTGTCGACGCTGCAGCCGCTGGTGCTGGGCGTCGTGCTGTCGACCTTCATCGGCGTCGGCGTCGGCACGCTGTGCGGGCTGTGGCGGCCGGGGGAGTGGCTGCTGATCCCGGTCTTCATCGTCCTGCAGGCGGCACCGGTGGCGGCCTTCATCCCGCTGGTCACCTTCGTCTACGGCATCGGCATCACCGCCAAGACGCTGGCGGTCATGATCCTCGCGCTGCCGGTCATCGTGCTCAACACCTACAAGGCCGTGCGCAACGTCAACGCCTCGCTGCTGACCATGTGCCGCTCGTTCCTGGGCAACAAGCGACAGGAGATCTTCAAGATCGTGCTGCCCGACGCCAGCCCGGTGATCTTCGCCGGGCTGCGCCTCGGGGTCGCGGCCGGGTTCGTCGGCGTGGTGCTGGCCGAGCTGCTCATCACCCCGACGGGCATCGGCGACCTCATCACCTACCACCGCTCGCGCGCCGGCTATGCCGAGATGTACGCCACCATCGCCTCGATCATCGCGCTGTCGACGCTCACCCTCGTCGCGCTGCAGTGGCTCGAGACGCAAATCTTCAGACCGGAAAAGAGAGGCAGATGATGAACATCGCCACGGCGCCGATCGGCCTGCAGGCCGCCGCCGATGCCACCGACGCCATCGTCGCCGTGCGCGGCGTCAGCAAGTTCTACGGGGCGGTCGAGGCCCTGCGCGGCATCGACCTCGACTTCCCGCGCGGCCAGCTGACCAGCCTGCTGGGCCCGAGCGGCTGCGGCAAGACCACGCTGCTCAAGATCATCGCCGGGCTGATCCGCCCCGATGCCGGCAGCATCACCGTCGATGGCCGGCCGGTGCGGGCGCCGGGGCCGGAGCGGGCCTTCGTGTTCCAGGACTTCGCGCTGCTGCCCTGGGCCACGGTCGAGCGCAACGTCGCCTTCGGGCTCGAATTGCGCGGCATGCAGCGGGCCGAGCGCGACCGCATTGCGCGCCACTATATCGGCGAAGTCGGCCTCGCCGGCTTCGAGCAGAAATATCCGCACGAGCTCTCCGGCGGCATGCGCCAGCGCGTGGGGCTGGCGCGGGCGCTGTGCGTCGACGCCGACGTGCTGCTGCTCGACGAGCCGTTCTCGGCGGTGGACGAGCAGAACCGGCGCAAGTTCCAGGAGGACCTGATCCGCTTGCGCGCCACCGAGAACAAGACCTTCATCTTCGTCACCCATTCGATCGAGGAGGCGGTCTACATCTCCGACCGCATCGTGCTGCTGTCGCCGCGCCCGGGGCGCGTGTCGCGCATCATCGAGCCGGCCATCGACCGCACAGGCGACCCGGACGCCATCCGCCGCGACCAGGGCTATCTCGATACGGTCGAGGAGATCTGGCAGGGCCTCAAGCAATATGTGGATTGAGCGG
This sequence comes from Devosia sp., assembly GCF_036406155.1. Lineage (GTDB taxonomy): Bacteria > Pseudomonadota > Alphaproteobacteria > Rhizobiales > Devosiaceae > Devosia_A. The sequence goes on from NZ_DASWVV010000061.1 coordinate 4,931, forward strand.
CCATGAAGATTTTCGGCTATCGGGTCCCCATGATGGCATCGCTGCTGCTGTGGGGGGTACTGTGGGAGATCCTGGGGCGGCTGGGCGTGGTCTTCATCCTGCCCCCGCTCAGCGACGTGCTGGTCGCCGCGGTGGACCTGGTGCAGCAGCCCGGTTGGCAGAGCGCCACGGTCACAACGCTGCGCGCCTTCGTCATCGGCCTCGCCCTCGCCATCGGCGCCGGCATCCCGCTCGGCATCCTCATGGGGCGGGTCAGGGCCGCCGACGCCCTGCTGGGCATGTGGGTCAACATCTTCTCGAGCGCGCCGCTGTCGGCGCTGGTGCCGGTGCTGATGATCCTGTTCGGCTTCGGCGAGGCGACGATCATCGCCGCCGTGTTCCTGTTCTCGGTGTGGATCGTCGTGCTCGACACGCGCGCCGGCGTCCGCCACATCACCCCCTCGCTGATCGAGATGGCGCGCTCCTATGGCGCCTCGCCGCCGGCCCTGTTCGGCAAGGTGATCTTCTTCGCCGCGCTGCCCGAGATCCTCGCCGGCATCCGCCTCGGCGTGATCCGCGGGGTCAAGGGGGTGGTCATCGGCCAGCTGCTCGTCGCCATCGTCGGCTACGGGGCGCTGTTCGAGGCCTTTTCGCGCAATTTCCGGATGACACAGTTCTGGGCCCTGACGCTGATGCTGTTCGCCTTTGCGATCGTCGTCGGCGCCCTGATCGAGCGGCTCGAGACAAGAGTGGAATTCTACGCAGGAGAACGAGGATGAACTTGCAGACCACCGGGGCACAATATGTCGTTGCGCCCCCAGCCATTGCCACCCTGCCCGTCGCGGGTACGACCGGGTTGTTCCCGGTGCGCCGGGTCTATTGCGTCGGCCGCAACTACGCGGCCCATGCGGTGGAGATGGGGCACGACCCGGACAAGGAGCCGCCGTTCTTCTTCCAGAAGAACCCCGACAACATCGTGACCTCCGGCGAGTTCCCCTATCCCCCGGCCTCATCCGACGTGCATCACGAGATCGAGATGGTCGTGGCGCTGAAGAGCGGCGGCAAGGACATCCCGCTCGAGCGGGCGCTGGACTGCGTCTACGGCTACGGCGTCGGGCTCGACATGACGCGGCGCGACCTGCAGGGCAAGGCCAAGGACATGGGGCGCCCGTGGGAAGTGGGCAAGGCCTTCGAGGCCTCGGCTCCGTGCTCGCCGCTGGTGCCGGCGAGCACGATCGGGCATCCGACCGAGGGCGAGGTGTGGCTCGACGTCAACGGCCAGCGCCGGCAATCGGGCAATCTCAACCAGCTCATCTGGAAGGTGCCCGAGATGATCAGCTATCTGTCGGGCCTGTTCACGCTCAGCCCCGGCGACATCATCATGTCGGGGACGCCGGCCGGCGTCGGCCCGGTGCAGCGCGGCGACCGCCTGCACGGCCATGTCGACGGCGTCGGCGACCTGGAGGTCCGCGTTGTCTGAGGCGGCCGACCTCGTCGCGCGCCCGGTGGCGGGGGCGGACGACGCGCCCGCCATCGCCGCCCCCGACCGCGAGGCGATGCGCCATGGCGAACTGCGCCGGCTGATGCGCGACACCGT
>NZ_DASWVV010000062.1:0-3478 GCF_036406155.1 Devosia sp.
GACGAGCGCGCGGCTGAGCGCCTGGGCGCCGACGCCCAGTCGCATGCCGCGCTCGATGGCGGCGGTATGGTCGGCGGCCCAGCGCGCCTTGTTCCGGTCGGCGTCGGAACGCCGCCGGGCACGCGCGCCCAGGATCATGGTGCCGGTCTCGATGCCCACCGGGCAGCGCAGCGCACACAGATTGCACACCGCGCAGGTGTCCATGCCGGCATACTGGAAGCCGTCCTCGAGCGCCCTGAGCCGCTCCGGGTCCTCGCCGGTCTGGCGCAGGCGCGCCATTTCGCGGGTGACGGCGATGCGCTGGCGCGGGCTCAGCGTCATCTGGTGGCTGGGGCAGGCCGGTTCGCAGAAGCCGCACTCGATGCACATGTCGACCAGCGGGTCGGCCAGCGGCATGAGCTTCAGGTGCTTGACGTGGATGGCGGGATCCGGGTTGAGCAGCACGCCCGGATTGAGCAGGCCCTCGGGGTCGAACAGGGCCTTGATGCGCTGCATCAGGCCGTAGGCGCGGCTGCCCCATTCGGCCTCGACGAAGGGGGCGATGGCGCGGCCGGTGCCGTGCTCGGCCTTGAGCGAGCCGCCGTAGCGGATGGAGACGAGGTCGGCGAGCGCGTGGTTGAAGGCGTCGAAGCGCGTCACCGCCGCGGGGTCCATGAAATTGTCGGCCATGAGGAAGTGGAGATTGCCGGCGAGCGCGTGGCCGATGATCACCGCGTCGGGATAACCGTGGTCGTCGAGCAGGCGGCGCAGGTCGACGACGAAATCGGCCAGCCGGCCGACCGGCGCGGCGACGTCCTCGGTGAGGAAGCTCGTACCCTTCGGCCTTGCGGCACCACCCGAGGCGAAGAACCCCTTGCGCACGTCCCAGAGCGCCTCGGACCTGGCCTCGTCGACGAGGAAGTCGACATTGGCTGCCCCTTCCTCGCGGCAGATGGCGGCGGCGCGCGCGACTTCCTTCGCCAGCGTCTCGGGATCCGGCGCGCTGACGTCGATGAGGACGCCGGGCGACTCGGCGCCGAGTTGGGAAACGTAGGGCTGGATGACCGGCACGTGCTCCACCGTGGCGAGGGCCCGCCGTTCCATGTACTCGGCCGCGGTGACGCCGGTGGTCGACTGGACGCCGTCATTGGCCAGCCGGGAAATGGCGCGGCCGGCGGAGTAGGGATCGGGGAAGATGACGAGATCGGTCGCCTTGTGGGGATGTTCGTCGATGGTGCGGTAGGTGACTTCGGAGACGAAGCCGAGCGTACCCTCCGAACCCACGATCAGATGGACGAGGATGTCGACGGGGTCGTGGAAGTCGATCAGCGCGTTGATGGAGTAGCCGACGGTGTTCTTGATCCGGTACTTGCGGCGGATCAGCGCCACCAGGTCCGCGTCGGCCGCCACCTCGCGGTGCAGGTCGTGCAGCCCCTGCAGCAGGCCGGCATGGCTCTGGCGGAAGGCGGCGACGGACGCCGGGTCGCCGGAATCGAGCACGGTGCCGTCGACCAGCATCACCCGCAGCCGCTCGAGCGTATGGTAGGTGTTGTAGGCGACGCCGCAGCACATGCCGGAGGAGTTGTTGTTGACGACGCCGCCGATCTTGCAGGTGGCCTGGCTGGCCGGGTCGGGCCCGAGCTTGCGGTCGAACGGCTTCAGCGCCCGGTTGGCCTGGGCGACGATGATCGCCGGGCCGAGCGTGATGCGCTCGCCGTTGTCGGCCACCTGCAGCTTCTTCCAGCCGTCGCCGAGCACCGCCAGCACGCCCTCGGTGACGGCCTGGCCGGAAAGCGAGGTGCCGGCGGCACGGAAGGTCAGCGGCAGGCCTTCGGCACGCGCCGCCTCGATCACGGCGCGCACCTCGTCCTCGCTGTTGATGATCACCACCACCGCCGGGATCAGCCGGTACGAGCTGGCGTCGCCGGAATAGGCATAGGTCATCAGCGGGTCGGTCATCAGCCGGTCGGCGCGGATCAGGTGCTCGAGCCGCGCGACGACGCCCGCCGCTGCGGCCTTGCGATCCACCGCCGGCGGCGCCATGTCGTTCACTTGCATGTCCTCAGCTGGAAAAACTGCGCCATGCTAGTGCGATTTGGCGCGGATGGGGAGTCGGCATCCCGAGCCGCGGCGGGCCGGCCGCTCAGCGCCGGCCTTTCCACGCCTCGAGCTCGGCGAGGCTGGTGCCGGCGCCAGCGATGGCGAACTGGTAGATGTCGAAGCTGGTGATCTCGCTGCCGCAGGCGCGGGCCTCGTGCTTTAGGCGCAGGATGAGGTCGCGGTCGGCCCGGGCGAGATCGACGCGCAGGCTGTCGTCGCGGGCCTGGCGGACGGCGAAATCGAACGGGTCCCAGCCCCAGATGTCGCATTTCCAGAGGTGGCCGGCTTCGTCGCGGAACTCGATGCCCCAGTACAGTCCCGCATCGAGGGAATGGGGGTCGGCATAATCGTTGAGGAAGCTGGCGCGGTGCAGGGCCAGGCCCGAGGCCTGCAGCTGCCGCGCCATGTCGCCGGCCAGCCCGGCCCATTCGGGCCAGGCGTCGGCCTCGACCGGCAGATAGAGGTCGATGTCGCGTCCCACCATCAGGTCGTAGCCGGCGCTGCCGGTGACCAGCACCGTGTCGTAGCGCTGCTGCAGCAGGGCAAACAGCCCGGTCTGGCCGAGCAGCGTGCCGGCTTCCTGCAGCAGCTGGCTGGCGAGCGCTGCCCTCTCCTCGGCGGTCATGGCATTCCCCTCGGTCGAATCGAAAGCCCGGCCGCCTGCCGGGGCCGGGCTTGCAAACGGTCGGAGCGGGCGGGCGCGGCGCGCCCGGGTCTATTCGCTCGCGGTCGCGTCGGCCGCCGGGGCCTCGGCGGCAGCAGCCTCAGCGGCTGCAGCAGCAGCGGCCTCGGCTTCCTTCTGCGCCAGTTCGGCGGCCAGCGCCTCGGCGGCGGCGACCTTCTCGGCCTCGCGGGCGGCGCGGGCCTCGGCGGCGGCGTCGCGCTCGCTGGCCTCGATCTTCTTGGTGCGCGCCGAGGTCGATTCGAAGATACGGGCCGACTTGCCGCGCCGGTCACGCAGGTAATACAGCTTGGCGCGCCGCACCTTGCCGCGCTTCAGCACCTCGATGCGGTCGATGTTGGGGCTCAGCACCGGGAAGACGCGCTCGACGCCCTCGCCGTAGGAGATCTTGCGCACGGTGAAGCTTTCACCGATGCCCGAGCCGGAGCGGGCGATGACCACGCCTTCGTAGGCCTGCAGGCGTTCCTTGTCGCCTTCGCGGATCTTGACCCACACCTTGACGGTGTCGCCATGCGTGAATTCGGGCACCTTGGCCCGCTGCGCCAGCGCGTCGTACTGCTCTTTCTCGAGCTGCTGAATGATGTTCATGTCTCGATCCGTCCTGATCTTTTCACAGGGGCGCGTGTGTCGGAAAACTGTCTCCGACCGCCCGGTCTTGGTTGCACGGAATTGTGTGTCGTATTGGCCGGCCCGCGGGGCAGCGAGCGCGCGTATAGA
>NZ_DASWVV010000063.1:0-5260 GCF_036406155.1 Devosia sp.
TGATCTTCGGGGCCTATACCTCGAAGCTGTTCGATCCGCACATCGTGTTCAACGACGGCTATTACGAACTGATCGACGTGCGCATCCCCGAGGGCAGCCTGCTGCGCCCGCGCCGGCCGGCGGCGCTGTCCTGCCGCACGCACCTGCTGTGCCGGATGTTCGATCTGGTCTCGGGGCTGCTCGGCCAGGGCAAGCCCGAGGCGATGTGTGGCGCCGGCTGGTCGGCCAGCCCGCATCTGATGTATTCGGGATTCGATGCCAAGGGCGACTGGTTCCAGCTGTACCAGATCGGCTTTGGCGGCCTGCCGGCGCGCCCGGTCGGCGACGGCGTCGACGGCCATTCGCTCTGGCCCTCCTTCATGAATATCCCGACGGAATATCTGGAGGCGTACTTCCCGCTGGTCATTCGTCACACCCAGGTCATTCCGGACAGCGGCGGGCCGGGACTGCACCGGGGCGGAAACGGCATCTCCATCGCCTACGAATTCCGCGAGCCTGGCGAGATTTCCATCCATGACGACCGCTGGATGACCCATCCGTGGGGCGTCAACGGCGGCAAGGCGGCCGGACGCAGCAGGCGGCGGCTCAACCGGGTCGCGGGAACCAGCGAGCTGGTGGCTTCCAAGTGCGACCGCATCAAGGTCGCCACGGGCGACGTGCTGATCATGGACACCTGGGGCGGCGGCGGCTGGGGTGATCCGCTGAAGCGGCCCGCAGGTCGCGTGGCGGAGGATGCCCGCAATGGCCTGATCACGCGCGAAGGCGCCGGCGATTACGGCGTCGTGCTGGACGAAGCCTTTGCCGTGGACGAGGCGGCAACCGCGGCCCTGCGGGCAACGATGGCGGCCGGGGCCGGGGCACCGCAGAGCTTCGACTTCGGCGGCACCATCCAAGAACTGATGGCCCGATGCGAGGCGGAAACCGGCATGCCGGCGCCGCGACGCCAGCCGGCGGCCGCCTGACGGCCAGCGGAGAACAACATGACCGAAGCGACACCGATGGCGGGAGAGCATCCTCCCGCGACGATCTTCCACGGTTCGGAAACCGGCTTCAGTGCGGTGCCCGGCACCCGCTTCGAGATGCGCGAGAACGGCCTGCAAGCGGCGACCGGCGGGGACTACACCGCGCGCATCTTCCGCGCCACGTCAGGAGGGGCGGTCGAGCCGGCGCTGCACTGGCACGACGCGGCCTTCCAGTACGTGCACATCCTCAAGGGTGAGATCGAGTTCCAGCTCGAGGGCGGCGAGCGGCGGACGCTGAGGGCCGGGGATGCGATATGGCAACCCAGGGGCTGCCTGCATTGTGTGGTCCGCGTCTCGGCGGATCTTGAACTTCTGGAGATTTTTTCGCCGGCCGAGATCGCCACGATCCGGGTAGACGAATGAACAGGCCATCCGACCCTCCCGCGCGGCTTCGGACCACTGGTGAGGCGCTCATCGACGCGCTGGCCGCGCGCGGCATCACCCATGTGTTCGGCATTCCGGGCGTGCACACGATCGAACTCTACCGGGGCCTCGCCGGCAGCCGTTTGCAGCACGTGTTGCCCAAGCACGAGCAGGGTGCGGGTTTCATGGCCGACGGCTATGCCCGCGCGACGGGAAAGCCGGCGGCCTGCCTCCTGATCACCGGCCCGGGGGTCACCAACGCGCTGACGGCAGTGGGGCAGGCCTATTCGGATTCGGTGCCCATGCTGGTCATCGCCTCGACCCAGGACGTGAGCGACCACGGTCGGCAGCGCGGAAGACTGCACGAGACGCGCAACCAGCGGGCCATGGCTGAGCAGGTGACGGCCTTCGCCGCGACGTGCTGGCTGCCCGACGACGTGCCGGACTATCTCGACCGTGCCTTTGCCGTCTTCGACAGCCGCCGTCCGCGCCCGGTCTATCTGGATATTCCCATGGACGTGCTGTCTGCACCGGCGCGAGGCGACTGGGCGCCGCGCCGGCTTTCGGCGCGGCCCGGCGCGCGACCGGAGGATATCGTTCGTGCCGCCGGCCTCCTGGCAGGGGCGCGGCGGCCGATGCTGATCGTGGGGGGCGGCGCGCGCTCCGCCGCGGACAAGCTGCACGCCCTCGCCGAACATCTGGCGGCACCAGTATTTTCCACGATCGCCGGCAAGGGCATTCTGCCGGCGGACCATCCGCTGTGGCTGGATGCCGTCCTGCACCGTGCCGATGGTCGCGCCTTCCTGGACGAAGCCGATGTGGTGCTGACCGTGGGTTCCGAGCTGGCGCAGAGCGAGTTCCTTACCGCGGCGCCCCTGCCCATTTCCGGCGAAATGATCCGCATCGACATCGACCACGAGCAGCTCTGCGATCAGCACAAGACGACACTACCGATCCTGGCGGATGCGGCGCCGGCCACGGCGGCGATCCTGGAGGCGGTTCGGTCGATGACCCCCGCTCGCCCCCGTGTCGAGGCCGAGCAAAGGGTGGCGCGCCTGCGCGCGGCGCTTCGCGCGGGGGAGACGGGCCTCGATGCGGTGTATCTCGCGGCGCTCGAGGCGATCAGCGAAAGCCTGCCCACCGAGACGATGATCTTCACCGACATGACAACCATCGCCTATGCCGGCAACTACCTGTACCCCGCCACGACGCGGGGCCGCTGGGTCCACCCGGCGGGGTTCGGCTCGCTGGGCTATTCGCTCCCCGCCGCCATCGGCGCCGCCATCGGCAAGCCCGGGGCAAAGGTCGTGGCCATCGTCGGCGATGGCGGCTTCCAGTTCACCTTGTCCGAGCTCGCTGTGATGGCCGAGTTGCAGCTTCCGGTCGTGGTGCTGCTGTGGAACAACAACTGCTTCGGGCAGATCCACAAGGGGATGGTGGAGCGCAGCGTCAGGCCCGTCGGCACCGTCTACCCGACGCCCGATTTCCTCGCCATCGCGCGCGCCTACGGCATCGCTTCGTACGCCCCCGCGAGTGCCGCGGAAGCCTCGCGCACGATCGCGGCAGCGTGCGTCGCCGGCGCCCCCGCCGTGATCGAGCTGACGCCGGAACTGTTCGGCGCTGCCGCTTCGACACCCAGCCTGTTGGATGCCGCCGGACGCTGAGCCGAGACCAGGATTGTGAAATGAGCCTTCCCACCGAAATCCGTGCCGATCTCGGCCGTTTCCTCGCCACGCTCGATGCCTCCTCCGCGATAGGGCAGGGGCGGCCAGGCGGCCTTTGCCGCCTCGCCCTTACGGAGGCGGATCGGCAGATGCGCGACTTGTTCGTGCAGTGGAGCAACGAGGCCGGGTTACGCGTCACCGTCGACGGCATCGGCAGCATCTTCGCGCGCCGCGAGGGCGTCGAGGACCTGCCGCCCGTGCTGTTGGGCAGCCATCTGGACACCCAGGAGAACGGCGGCCGTTTCGACGGCATCGTCGGTGTCCTCGGGGCCCTGGAAGTGGTGCGGCGGCTGAACGACCTGGGCATCGCAACCCGACGTCCCATCGAGATCGTCAACTGGACGAACGAGGAGGGGGCACGGTTCTCGCCTCCGATGGTGGCCTCGGGGTGCTTCGTGGGGGGCTACGACCTGGAGTGGGCCCTTGGCCTCAAGGACGCGGAGGGCACGACCGTCGGGCAGGCGCTGGACGCGATCGGTTATCGCGGCCCGGCAGCGGTCGGCGGGCGCGAGATCGACTCCTATTTCGAGCTGCATATCGAGCAGGGCGACGTCCTGGACCGCACCGGCCACGAGGTGGGGATTGTCACCCACGCCTATGCCTCGCACGGAATCCTTGTGGAGTATCGCGGGGAGACGGCTCACACCGGCCCCTGGCCCATGGCCAGACGCAAGAACGCCCTCGTCGCCGGCGCGCGCCTGCTGGTCGCCGTCGACGATCTCGGCTGGGAGTACGCTGCGACGGGAGGCAAGGCCACGGCGGCACGGCTTTCCGCCTCGCCGAACAAGGCGGGGCTGCTGTCGGACTGGGCGGAGGCGGTGTGCGACGTGCGGCACCAGGACCCCGAAGTGGCCGAGTTGATGCGGGTCAGGATGTCGCGCGCGGTTGCCGAGGCCGGCATCCGCTCCGGCTGTGAGACCAGGATACTGGATCAGTGGAGCTGGGGCGGCGACATCTTCGACGCGGCCATGGTCGGTCACGTGCGCGACGCGGCCGACAGGCTTGGCTTCAGGGGACTGGAACTGCCCAGCCAGGCCGGCCATGACGCGTATTTCCTGGCGAAACACGTCCCCACGGCGATGATTTTCACCCCCTGCAAGGACGGGATCACCCACAACCACAATGAGATGGCCACGCCGGCGATGCTGGAGCCCGGACTGAACGTGCTGCTGCACGCCGTCACGGCTCGTGCCGATCGGCCTTGATGCAGTCGCGCAGAATGGTGAGGAAACTGGCCTCGGCCAGTTCCAGGGGCATGGCCGGATTGGTGACCAGATAGAGATCGGCGCCCAGATGCACGCCTTCGGGGCTGATGCGCCAGAGCAGCCCGGCATCCAGCTCACGCTGGACCGAGGCGACCGGCAGGATGCCGATGCCAATGCCGGCCTCGACCATGCGGACGACTTCGGCCAGGTGAGCCGATGAGCCGCGGATCCGTTCTCCGAGCCCGGCCCCGACGCCAAGTGCCAGCATCGGTTCCAGCGCGCCGCCTTCGTTGTAACAGCTGAAGCTGACGAAGCTCTCGTTGCGCAGATGTTCCATGGTGGCCCCCTCCTTCGCGAAGAGGGGATGGGTCGCGCCGCAGAAGATCCCGAACTCCTCGCGCTCGAGAAGTTCGCAGGTCAGCCCCGCGATCGGTTGCGGCAGCAGGCAGAGGGCCAGCGGCGCGATCTGCCGCGAGATGGCGCGCACCGCCTGCGGACTGCTGACCGTATCGATCTGCACGATGATCGAGGGATGGCGCAGATGCAGTTCCCGGAGGGCCTGATCGAAGGGGGCGTAGCGCACGTCGGTGACGGCGAGGATGCGCAGCGTGCCGGTGATGTCGCGCGCCGCTCCGGAGAGTTTTTCGCCGATGCGGGACACGTCCCGAAATATCTGGGCGCAACCGCTGTACAGGAGTTCACCGTGCCGCGTCAGTTCAAACCGGCGGCTGGCGCGCACCACAAGACGCAGGCCCACGGCGTTCTCCAGCCGTTGCAGGGCCGAGCTGACCGAGGGCTGGCTGATCTGGAGACGCGCGGCGGCGCGCGTCAGGCTGCGTTCCTCCACGATGACGAAGAACGTGCGCAACAGGTTCCAGTCAAGTCTGTTGACGTCGAATATCATCCTCGCGAATCCATGTTGCGCTGCCGGGGCGGTCACCACGAC
>NZ_DASWVV010000064.1:0-15145 GCF_036406155.1 Devosia sp.
CATGCGCATGGCCCAGCGCCGAACCGTCCCCGATACATGGCGCCACATCGGCGCCCTCGTCCAATCCATCGAGCCAGAAGAATGCGCAAACTACTTCGCAAATGCAGGATATGCTTCAAACTAAGCCAGAACCGCTCTAGCAGCCTCATCGCCGCGCTCCCCGCAGCCCGAAGCCCCGCCTCGGCCTGAGCCCATCGGTTACTCCTGCAAGTCTTCCCACCTTTCGCAAGGTGGACGGGGTCCCGAGGCGCCTGGCGTCTCTGGAAGTTTATGTGAGGCGTAAGGCGCCCCGGGGCGCCGGGATTTAATGGCGGGCAGGTTCTGGGGCTTTGCTAAGGCCATCCCCGAGTTCATGGGGTCCGCCCTTGTTCTGCCCCGCGCCCGCGGGCCTACGGGAAACGACTCCCCCGCCCCCGCTGTCCCGCATGCCTCCGTTCGTCGCGCAGTCCCGTCCGTGCATGCGGAATGGGGCAGAGCATAAGGCGGTTCTGAGCACCGGGGATAAGTCCGGCTCGGCCGGCGGGTGCCGCACCATCTAGCCGTCATCCCCGGGCGAGGCGGGCGGAAGCCCGCCTCGCCCGGGAACTCCGCCCCCGCCGGCGCCCGGGGTGCTGACTTACGTACCTCGGCGCGATTGACCGGGCGGGCGCCGGCGCGTTACCGAAGGCGCGGAGGACGATCATGACGCTCATCGATGACGACCGCCTGTTCGACGCCGAACCCAGGGCGCGAGGCGTGGCCCGGGCCCTCTATGCCGGCATCCGGGACCTGCCGCTGATCTCGCCGCATGGGCATACGGACCCGGGCTGGTATGCGCGCAACGAGCCCTTCGCCGACCCGGCGCAGCTGTTGATCGTGCCCGACCACTACATTTTCCGCATGCTGTTCAGCCAGGGCGTGACGCTCGAGGAACTGGGCGTAGCCCGCCGCGACGGGGCGCCGGTCGAAAGCGACGGGCGGCGCATCTGGCGACGCTTCGCCGAGCACTACTACCTGTTTCGCGGCACCCCGACCCGGCTGTGGTTCGACCACACGCTGGCGAGCCTGTTCGACGTTACGGAGCGGCTGACCCCGCTCAACGCCGACGCCATCTTCGATCGCATCGCCGAACGGCTGCAGGACGACGCCTATCGGCCGCGGGCGCTGTACGAGCGCTTCAACCTCGAGGTGATCTCGACCACCGACAGCGCTCTGGACGACCTCAGATGGCACCAGCAGATCAGGGACAGCGGCTGGCCCGGCAGGGTGATCCCGGCGTACCGGCCCGACGCGGTGGTCGACCCGGATTTCGAGGGCTTCGCCGCCAATCTCGACCGCCTCGGCGAGATCACCGGCTGCGACACCGGGCATTGGGCCGGCTATCTCGACGCGCACCGGCAGCGCCGCCAATTCTTCAAGCGCCTCGGCGCCACCTCGACCGACCACGGCCACCCCACGGCGGACACCGCCAACCTCATGCCCAAGGAAGCCGGCATGCTGTTCGACAAGGTGCGCAGCGGCAAGGCCGATGCCGCCGAGCGCGCGCTGTTCCGGGCGCAGATGCTGACCGAGATGGCGCGCATGAGCGTCGAGGACGGGCTGGTGCTGCAGCTCCACCCCGGCTCGTGGCGCAACCACTCCCCGGCGATGATGGACCGATTCGGTCGCGACAAGGGCTTCGACATCCCCACCCGCACCGACTACGTCAGGGCGCTGAAGCCGATGCTCGATGCCGTCGGCATCGAGCCCGCCCTCACCATCGTGATGTTCACCCTCGATGAATCCAGCTATTCGCGCGAACTGGCGCCGCTCGCCGGGGTCTATCCGGCGCTGCGGCTGGGCCCGCCCTGGTGGTTCCACGACAGCCCCGAAGGCATGCGCCGCTTCCGCGAGCTGGCGACGGAGACGGCCGGGTTCTACAACACCGTCGGCTTCAACGACGATACCCGCGCCTTCCCTTCGATCCCGGCCCGGCACGACGTGTCGCGGCGCATAGACTGCGCCTTTCTCGCCCGGCTGGTAACCGAGCACCGGCTCGACGAGGAGGAGGCGCACGAGGTGGCCCACGAACTGGCCTACGGCCTCGCCAAGCGCGCCTACAGACTGTGAAGAGGAGACAGGCATGACCGCGCCGCAATTGTTCGCGCCGCCGTCGGCAGGCGACTGGGTCGAGGTGCCCGGCGGCAGCCGGCGGCGGGTGGTGCTGTCGCTGCCGGAACTGATGCTGGTCGAGTTCGCCTTCGAAGCGGGCGGGGTCGGGGCGCTGCACGCCCATCCGCACGCCCAGGCCAGCTATATCGTCGAAGGCGCGTTCGAGGTCACCATAGACGGGGCCACCCGAACCCTCGCCGCCGGCGGCGCCTACATCGTGCCGCCGGGCAAGGTGCACGGCGTCAGGGCGCTGGAGAAGGGCCGGCTGATCGACAACTTCACCCCGTGCCGCGACGATTTCCTGTAGCTGTCAATGCCGGCGGGCGGCCGGCGCGGCACGGTCGCCCGGTGCGCTCCCCTGCCCGGGGGGCGGATAAGGCTGCGAGAGTTCCTGCGCCAGCAAGCGGCTGAGCATCTCGCGCTTGTGCGGGTCGGCCTCGGTCCTTAGCTGCTGGCGATAGTTGCGGATGTTCTCGTTGCGCACGAATTCGGCTTGCTTGCTGGTCATGGCGCACCCCTCCCTGACCGATAACGCCAATCCTGCGCCAGGGTTGCGGGAAAGGGGCGCGGGTTATCCACAGCCGCCCGAAACAAGTGGGTAACGCCGCCCTGCGCCCGGCGGAAGCCGGCCGAATCGCGCCTACTCGGGCGAACACGGAGAGGCGGTGTGAAGCTCGACTATCGCGGCCACGAGATCCACATCACCGGCGGGGAAACCTGGTCGGCAGAACTGATCGAACGGCGCAGCGGCGCCCTGCTGCCGACCAAGGCCACCGCTGCGGCAACCGAGCAACTGGGGGACTGCATCGCGCGGGCCCGCGCTCTGGTCGATCTCTATCTCGAAGGTGGGCGGCGCCGCAACGGCGACTGACCCCTGCCCTCCCCATGCCGCGCCCAGGGCGCGCGCAACTCTACCGGATCGGGCTGAGAGATGGTGGAGCCAATCGGAATCGAACCGACGACCTCTTGAATGCCATTCAAGCGCTCTCCCAACTGAGCTATGGCCCCATCTTCCGTTTGGGATGCTCCCCGGCAGGGTTCCCTGCCGGAGCGCGGTGCATACCTATTGAACTGTCCCTCGCGATGCAAGGGGCAATTTCGCGGCCTGCCGCGATCAGCGGTCGTCGCTGCTGCCGACGTCGAAATCGAGGTCTTCGTCCTCGTCCTCGTCTTCCTCGAGGAAGACGTCGCTGTCGTCCTCGCCCAGGTCCTCGACGTCCTCGACGTCCTCGACATCGGGGATGACCTCCTCGTCGCCGGCTTCCTCGGCCTCGGCCTCGTCGAGCGAGACGATCTCGGGGGCGGCCTCGTCGATGACCTCCTCGACCTCGGTCTCCTCGTCCTCGTCCTCGTCGCGGACCGGCCCGGTCTTGCCCCGCCCGACCACCGCCTGCTCGAAATAGGAGCGAGGGTAAGACTTGCCGGTATAGGGCGACACGATCGGATCCCGGTTGAGATCGTAGAATTTCTTCCCGGTCTCGGGGTCTTCCCGTTTCGTACCGCGGTCTTCTTTGGCCAATTGCTTCCTCATCTCGAAAACGCGGGGCCTCCCGCCTCGGTCGTCCGGTTAGGGTGAAAGTTTTCCCCTGTCAACGGGCAAATGGGGCGCCGGCCCGGCACCGCTACGGCGCCGCCGCAGCGGCCGGGACTCGCGCCCCCGCCGGTCGCGTGCTAAGCCCCGCAACGCCCGATCAAATCCCGCCGGTGCCCGCCGCCCATGCCTGCCGCCATCCCCGTTTTTCGCCCGCCCGCCCCCGCCGCCGCCGGCGGCCGCGCGCCATGATCATCGCCGTCGACGGGCCGGCGGCGTCGGGCAAGGGCACGCTGGCCGCGGGCCTTGCCCGCCACTACGGGCTGCCGCATCTCGATACCGGCCTGCTCTACCGCGCCGTCGGCCGGGCTGTGCTGGGCCTCGAGAACGCGCCCGATTTCGAGGCGCAGGCCATCGCGGCGGCGCAGCGGCTCGACCCGAGCGATCTCGACCCGGCCGTCCTGTCCTCGCAGGCCCTCGGCAACCAGGCCTCCCGGGTGGCGGTGATCGCGGAGGTACGGGCCGCGCTCTACGCCTTCCAGCGCGATTTCGCCCTGCAGCCCGGGGGCGCCGTGCTCGACGGGCGCGACATCGGCACGCGGATCTGCCCCGACGCCGACGTCAAGCTCTTCATCGTCGCTGAGGCCTGGGCCCGCACGGAGCGGCGCGCCCGCCAGTTCGAGGCGCGCGGCCTCAGCGTCGACCGGCAGGCGCTGCACGCCCAGATCGAGGAGCGCGACCGGCGCGACCGCGACAATCCCAATGGCGGTTTCTTTCCGGCCGAGGACGCGCACTTGCTCGACACGACCCGATTGGATATAGAAGCCGCACTCCGCGCGGCCGTCGCAATCGTCGACGGGGCCATGGCACGCAAGGCGAAGCAATAGCTTCAATCCCTTCCTTGCGGCATGAAGGCCCCCGAACAGCGACCCAGGGGCCGGCGGGACAGATCTGAGACGGTTTCGATGGAATGGGCACCCGCGCGCCGGGTCGCGCCGCCTGAAGGGCGGGGCGACAGGGGCCCAGGACCATCGCAGGCACACTCCACTCAAACCACCGGTCGCAATCGGAGACAGCATTTGGCACAGCAAACTGTGACTAAGGAAGATTTCGAAGCCCTTCTCATGGACTCGTTCATCGACAACGAGCCGCTGGAAGGCACCGTCGTCAAGGGCAAGGTCGTCGCCATCGAGAAGGACCTCGCCATCATCGACGTCGGCTTGAAGACCGAGGGACGCATCGCGCTCAAGGAGTTCGGCGCCGCCGGCCGCGACGGCACGATCCAGGTGGGCTCGGAGGTCGAGGTCTATGTCGACCGCGTCGAGAATGCCATGGGCGAGGCCGTGCTCAGCCGCGAGAAGGCCCGCCGCGAGGAGAGCTGGGTCAAGCTCGAGGAACTGTTCAACAAGAACGAGAAGGTCGAAGGCGTCATCTTCAACCAGGTCAAGGGCGGCTTCACCGTCGACCTCGAAGGCGCCGTGGCGTTCCTGCCGCGCTCGCAGGTCGACATCCGCCCGATCCGCGACATCGGCCCGCTGATGAACGTGCCGCAGCCGTTCCAGATCCTGAAGATGGACAAGCGCCGCGGCAACATCGTCGTTTCCCGCCGCGCCATCCTCGAGGAGAGCCGCGCCGAGCAGCGCTCCGAGATCGTCCAGCAGCTCGAGGAAGGCCAGGTCGTCGACGGCGTGGTCAAGAACATCACCGACTACGGTGCGTTCGTCGACCTCGGCGGCATCGACGGGCTGCTGCACGTCACCGACATCGCCTGGCGCCGCGTCAACCACCCGTCCGAGGTGCTGTCGATCGGCGAGACCATCAAGGTGCAGATCGTCCGCATCAACCACGAGAGCCACCGCATCAGCCTGGGCATGAAGCAGCTGCAGGCCGACCCGTGGGATGGCATCGAGGCCAAGTACCCGGTGGGCGCCAAGTTCACGGGCCGCGTGACCAACATCACCGACTACGGCGCCTTCGTCGAGCTGGAGCCGGGCATCGAAGGCCTGATCCACGTCTCGGAGATGAGCTGGACCAAGAAGAACGTCCACCCCGGCAAGATCGTCTCGACCAGCCAGGAGGTGGAGGTGATGGTGCTCGAGGTCGACCCCGACAAGCGCCGCATCTCGCTGGGTCTGAAGCAGACGCTGCAGAACCCGTGGGAGAGCTTCGCCGAGAAGTATCCGGTCGGTTCGGTCATCGAGGGCGAAGTCAAGAACAAGACCGAGTTCGGCCTGTTCATCGGCCTCGACGGCGATGTCGACGGCATGGTGCACCTCAGCGACCTCGACTGGCAGAAGCCGGGCGAGCAGGCCCTCGACGAATACAGCCGCGGCGACGTGGTCAAGGCCAAGGTGCTCGACGTCGACGTCGAGAAGGAGCGCATCAGCCTCGGCATCAAGCAGCTCGCCACCGGCTCCGTCTCGGATGCCGCGGGCGAAGGCCTGCGCAAGGGCTCGGTGGTGACCGGCACGGTGATCGACGTCAACGACGGCGGCATCGAGGTGCGCGTTGCCGACAGCGAGATGACGGCCTTCATCCGCCGCGCCGACCTCAGCCGCGACCGCAACGACCAGCGCCCCGAGCGCTTCGCCAAGGGCGACAAGGTCGACGCCCGCGTCGTCGCCTACGACAAGAAGACGCAGAAGCTCTCGCTCTCCATCAAGGCGCTGGAAATCGCCGAGGAGAAGGAAGCCGTGGCCCAGTTCGGGTCCTCGGACTCCGGCGCTTCGCTCGGCGACATCCTGGGCGCCGCGCTCAAGGACCGCGAGAAGAAGTAAGGCAGGCGCGGTCGCGCCGGGACCCGCTCCCGGCGCGGCCCGTTGCCCCGCAGACCCAGGGCCCGCGCAACGCCGCGGGCCCTGTCTTCAAGGGAAACAGGAATGATCCACCCGGACGTCGCCTGGCGCGCCATGACCGGCTACGACCTCGCCGCGGTCGAAACCATCGCCAACCAGGTACACCCGGACTTCTTCGAGTCCGCCGAGGTGCTCGGCGAACGCCAGCGGCTGTATCGCGACGGCTGCTATCTGCTCGAGATCGGCGATAAGCCGGCGGGCTACGTGCTCAGCCATCCCTGGCGCAGCGGTTCGGTGCCGGCGCTGAACGCGCTGCTCGGGGAGCTCCCCGCCGCCGCCGATACCTACTATCTGCACGACCTGGCCCTGCTGCCGGTGGCCCGCCGCGTCGGGGCGGCCAGCCATATCGTCGGGGCCCTCGCCAAGCACGCCGCGGCCAAAGGTCTTGCCAGCATGAGCCTCGTCGCCGTCAACGGCTCGACCGGCTTCTGGCGCAAGCACGGCTTTGCCGTGCAGGAGGCCCCCGCGCTGGAGCGCGTGCTGGCCGGCTACGATGCCGACGCCCGGCTGATGGTCAGGCCGCTGGCCGCCGCGGCGGCGCCTCGCCTTGCATTTGCCGCGGGCGAGGGCTAAGCCCGGCCCATTCCGTGCAGCCAGAGGCGCGTGCATGACCCCCGAGACGCTCAACGATCCAGCCCATCTGATCCCGGCGGCCGGCAAGCTGAGGCGTTCGCGCCGGCTGTGGCGCATCCTGTTCTTCCTGGCCCTCGCCGTGGCGGTGGTGGCAGTGGCCGGGCGCTTCGCGGCCGAGGGCGCCGTCGGCGACCGCATCGCCCGGATCAGCATCGACGGCACCATCTTCACCGACCCGGCGCGCCGGCAGATCATCGAGGCCCTGGGCGAGGACGCGCGGGTGCGGGCGCTCATCGTCGCCATCAACTCGCCGGGCGGGAGCACGGCGGGCGGCGAGGAACTGTACGAGGCGCTGGGCACCGTCCGCGCCAAGAAGCCGGTGGTGGCGGTCATCAACGAGGTCGGTGCATCGGCCGCCTACATGACGGCGATCGCGGCCGACCGCGTGTTCGCCCGCCGCCTCTCCATCGTCGGCTCCATCGGCGTCTATTACCAGCACATCGATGCCGGCAAGCTGCTCGGCACCATCGGCCTCGACTTCGACAAGGTGCAGACCGGCCCGTTCAAGGCCGAGCCCGACATCGACGAGCCGATGACCGGCGCCGTCAGGGCGGCGCTGCAGGGGCTGGTCGACGATTCCTTCGGCTGGTTCGTCGACGTCGTCGCCGAGCGGCGCGGCCTCAGCCGGCCGCAAACGCTGGCCCTGGCCGACGGGCGCATTCTCACCGGCCGGCAGGGGGTCGGCAACGGCCTCATCGACGCCATCGGCGGGGAGGCGGAAGCGCTCGCCTGGCTGGAGAGCGACATGCGGATCGCCGCCGACCTGCCGGTCGTCGATTCCTATCCGCTGCCCGAGCAGGACTGGTTCGGCCTCGGCCGCTGGCTGGGGGGGCAGGCCCGTGCGGCGCTTGGCCTGCCGGCCCGCGGCCCGATCGCGCTTGACGGGCTGGTTTCGCTTTGGCAGGCTGACCTGCAGAAATGATCCCACGCCTGTCCGTGGAGGAACGCCGGGAGGCGGCATGATCAAGTCCGAGCTCGTGCAGAAACTGGCCGACGAAAATCCGCATCTGTTCCAGCGCGATATCGAGAACATCGTCAACGCCATCCTCGACGAGGTGGGCGATGCAATGGCGCGCGGCGACCGCGTCGAGTTGCGCGGCTTCGGCGCCTTCTCGGTCAAGAACCGCCCGGCCCGCATCGGGCGCAACCCGCGCACCGGCGAACAGGTGCAGGTGGGTGAGAAATACGTTCCCCAGTTCAAGGCGGGCAAGGAAATCCGCGAACGGCTCAACCGCTAGGGTGCGCATGCAGCCAACGGGGGCCAGGGGCAAGCATTCATGATCAGGCGCATCGTGGGCTGGTTCGTGCTGGTGCCGCTATGCGTGGTGCTGATCGTGTTCGCGCTCGCCAACCGCCAGACCGTAGAAGTGAACTTCAACCCCTTCGCCACCCCGGCGGAGGCCGGTGCCCAGGCGTTGGGCGTGCCGCTGTTCCTCGTGATCTTCGCCGTCCTGCTGGTCGGCGTCCTGCTCGGGGGGGTCGCGACCTGGTTCGCCCAGGGCCCGCACCGGCGCGACGAGAAGCACTTCCGGCGCGAAACCGAGCGCCTCTACCGCGAGCTCGACGCGGCGCGACGCGCGCCCGCCAACACCGTCCTGCTCGAAGCGGACGATTTTGCCAACCAGTAAAGGCCCATGCCCGACCCCCTCATCGTCAAGATCTGCGGCATCAGGACACTGTCCATCCTAGAGGCCGCCATCGAAGCCGGCGCCGACATGGTCGGTTTCGTGCACTTCCAGCGCAGCCCGCGCCACGTCGACCTCGAAGGCCTGCAACAGCTCATCTCGGCGGCACGCGGCCGGGTCGAGACCTGCGTGCTGCTGGTCAATCCCGATAATTCCACGGTGATGGAAGTGGCGGCGCTGAGCCCCGACTGGATCCAGCTGCACGGCCCGGAGACCCCGCACCGGGTCCGGGCCGTCCGCGAGGAGGCGGGCATCGCGGTGCTCAAGGCCATCGGCATCGCCTCCGGCGAGGACGTGGCCACGGTGCCGGCCTTCGCCGACGCGGCCGACCGGCTGTTGCTCGACGCCAAGGCGCCGAAGGGCATGGAGCGCCCGGGCGGCTGGGGCGTCGCCTTCGACTGGGGCCTGCTCAAGGCGCTTGACCCGGGCTTGCCATTCATGCTTTCGGGGGGGCTGACGCCGACCAGCGTGGGCGGGGCTATCACGGCGGTGCGGCCGATGGGCGTCGACGTCTCCTCGGGGGTCGAAACGACGACGGGAGAGAAGGATGCGGGGCTGATCCGCGCCTTTGTCAACGAAGCGCGGGCGGCGCACGGATAGGAGCAGTGGACGTGGAAAGCATCGGGGCCAACAGTCTGCGCACCGGCCCCGACGAGCGCGGCCGTTTCGGGCAATATGGCGGCCGCTTCGTTGCCGAGACGCTGATGCCGCTCATCCTCGAGCTGGAGCAGGCCTACCGCGCCGCCAAGGCCGACCCCGCCTTCCTCGCGGAGCTCGACGGGCTGCGCAGCCATTATGCCGGCCGACCCTCGCCGCTCTACTTCGCCGAGCAGCTCAGCGCCACGCTGGGCGGAGCCAGGGTGTACCTGAAGCGCGAGGACCTCAACCACACCGGCAGCCACAAGATCAACAACTGCCTGGGCCAGATCCTTCTGGCGAGGCGCATGGGCAAGACCCGCATCATCGCCGAGACGGGCGCCGGCCAGCACGGCGTCGCGACGGCGACGGTCGCCGCCCGGTTCGGGTTGCCAGCCACCATCTTCATGGGCGCGACCGACGTCGAGCGGCAACGGCCCAACGTGCTCAGGATGCACATGCTGGGTGCGGAGGTGAGGTCGGTGACGGCCGGCGCCGGTACGCTCAAGGACGCCATGAACGAGGCGCTGCGCGACTGGGTCACCAATGTCGAGAGCACCTACTATTTGATCGGCACCGCCGCCGGGCCGCACCCCTACCCGGAGATGGTGCGCGACTTCCAGACGGTGATCGGCGAGGAAATCCGCGCCCAGATGCTGGCGGCGGAGGGCCGGCTGCCCGACGCGCTGGTGGCCTGCATCGGCGGCGGCTCCAACGCCATCGGCACCTTCCACCCGTTCCTCGACGACCGCGAGGTCAGGATCTACGGCGCCGAGGCGGGCGGGCACGGCCTCGACGTCGCCAACGGCCATGCCGCGTCGATGGCCGGCGGCCGCCCCGGCGTGCTGCACGGCAATCGCACCTACCTGCTGCAGGACGAGGACGGCCAGATCCTCGAGGGCCACTCCATCTCGGCCGGCCTCGATTATCCCGGCGTCGGCCCCGAGCATGCCTACCTCAAGGATACGGGACGGGTCACCTATGTGCCGATCACCGACGCGGAGGCGCTCGAGGCCTTCCAGCTGCTGACCAGGACCGAGGGCATCATCCCGGCGCTGGAATCGGCGCACGGGCTGGCGCAGGTGATGAAGCTCGCGCCGACGATGGGCAAGGACGAAACCATCGTGCTGTGCCTGTCGGGCCGCGGCGACAAGGACGTGGAAAGCGTCGGCAAGCATCTGGGGATGAGTTTCTGATGAGTGAGCGCCTCGCCGCCCGCTTCGCCGCCTGCGCGCGCGCCAACCGCCCGGCGCTCGTGACCTTCACCATGGCCGGCGACCCCGACCACGAAACCAGCCAGGCGATCCTCGAGGCCCTCCCCGGCGCCGGCGCCGACGTGATCGAACTGGGCATGCCGTTTTCCGATCCGATGGCCGACGGCCCGGGCATCCAGATGGCGGGCCAGCGCGCGCTCAGTGGCGGGCAGACGCTGCGCCGCACGCTGGCCATGGTGCGCGCGTTCCGCCAGCGCGACGCCGATACGCCGATCGTGCTGATGGGCTACTACAATCCCATCTACGTCTTCGGCGTCGAGGCGTTCGTCGCCGCCGCCCGGGGCGCCGGCGTCGACGGGCTGATCGTCGTCGACCTGCCGCCCGAGGAAGACGAGGAACTGTGCCTGCCGGCGCTCGCCGCCGGCCTCAACTTCATCCGCCTGACGACGCCGACGACCGACGAACGCCGGCTGCCGGCGGTGCTCAGGAACACCTCCGGCTTCGTCTACTACGTGTCGATGACCGGCATCACCGGGGCGGCGATCAAGAACCGCGCGGCGGTGGGCGAAGCGGTGCGCCGCATCAAGGCGCACACGCAGCTGCCGGTGGCGGTGGGCTTCGGCATCAAGACCGCCGACGACGCCGCCGTGATCGGCAAGGATGCCGACGGCGTCGTGGTGGGAACGGCGTTGTGCAATGCCATCGCGCAGAGCCTCGACAACGGCCTCGCCACGGCCGGCACGGTGGCGGCGGCGACAGCGCTGGTGCGCGACCTCGCCGCGGGCACGCGGCGCGCCCGGACTTGATCAAGGCCCTGTCCGTGCTGCGCCTTGCTTTGCGTGGCGGCCGGGACCTGATAATATTCGCCACAATCACCACCTAAAGGGCCGGGGCGGCGCGGCATCAGGCGCGCCCGTGAAGAGCCCACGCGCAGGCAAGGCAGATGAACTGGATCAATAACCTCGTCCGTCCGAAAATCCGGTCGTTCCTCAACCCGGCCGCGAAGAAGGAGACGCCGGAAAACCTCTGGGTCAAGGACCCCGAGTCGGGCGAGATGGTGTTCTACCGCGACCTCGAAGCCAACCAGTGGGTGGTGCCCAATTCCGGCTACCACATGAAGATCAAGGCCGCCGACCGGCTGGCGACCTTCTTCGACGAGGGCAAGTACCAGACGGTGGCGCTGCCCGCGGTGCCGCAGGATCCCCTGAAGTTCCGCGACTCCAAGCGCTATGTCGACCGCCTGCGCGACAGCCGCACCAAGACCGGTGCCGAGGACGCGGTCACAGTCGCCACCGGCAAGCTCTACGGCCAGGACATCACCGTCGCGGTGCAGGATTTCGACTTCATGGGCGGCTCGCTCGGTCTCGCCGCCGGCGCCGCCATCGTGCGCGGCCTCGAGACGGCGCTCACCAACAAGACCGCCTTCATCATGTTCGCCGCCTCGGGCGGGGCGCGCATGCAGGAGGGCGCGCTGTCGCTGATGCAGATGCCGCGGACCACGGTTGCGGTGCAGCGGCTCAAGGAAGCGGGCCTGCCCTATATCGTCGTGCTGACCAATCCGACCACCGGCGGCGTCACCGCCTCCTATGCCATGCTCGGCGACGTCCACATCGCCGAGCCGGGGGCGCTGATCGGCTTCGCCGGCGCGCGCGTGATCGAGCAGACCATCCGCGAGAAGCTGCCCAAGGGCTTCCAGCGCTCGGAATATCTCTACGACCACGGCATGGTTGACATGGTGGTGCACCGCCACAACCTGCGTTCGACCATCGGCTCGCTGGTCGGCATCCTGACCAAGCGACCGGCGCCGGCAGCGCTGAGTGCCAATGCGCCGGCTCGGGTGATCGCCCAGACGCTGGCGACGCCGGGCGACGACGACCTGGTCGTGGCTCCGCCGGAGGCGGCGCACGCCGAGTGACCCGCGCCCGGCCCCGCCAGCGGTGGCGGGGGGCGGGCGAATGCACTATCAAGAGCACGCCAACACCTTCTAACGCCTGATCCCGTTGCCGCCGGCCCACGGCGCCGGGGACACGTGCAACGGATTCTCCTCCATGTCGCGCACCGACGCCATCCTCAAGCGCCTGCTCACGCTCCACCCCAAGCTCATCGACCTGCATCTCGACCGGCAATTGCGGCTGCTCGAGGATCTGGGCCGGCCGCAGGACCGGTTGCCGCCGGTCATCCACGTCGCCGGCACCAACGGCAAGGGTTCGACCATCGCCTATCTCAGGGCCTTCCTCGAGGCGGCGGGCAAGCGCGTGCACGTCTACAACTCGCCGCACCTGGTGCGTTTCAACGAGCGCATCCGGCTGGCCGGGAAGCTGGTGTCGACCCGCCGGCTCAACGCCACCCTGGAGCACTGCGAGCGGGTGAACGCCGGCCGGCCGATCACCTTCTTCGAGATCACCACGGCGGCGGCGCTCACGCTCTTCGCCGAGGTGCCGGCCGACTACCTGCTGCTGGAAGTGGGCATGGGCGGCACGCACGATTCCACCAATGTGGTCGACCACCCGCTGGGGGTGGTCATTACCCCGGTCGACCTTGACCACCAGAGCTTCCTCGGCCGCACGATCGAGCAGATCGCCGGCAACAAGGCCGGCATCCTCAAGCGCGGCAGCCCGGCGGTGGTCGGGGTGCAGCGCCCGGACGGGCTGGCGGTCATCGAGAAGCGGGCGGCGGCGCTGGGCGTCGTGCCCTTCGTCGCCGGGCGCGACTATGACGGCCACGCCGAGCGCGGGCGGCTGGTCTACCAGGACGCGGACGGGCTGCTCGACCTGCCGGCGCCGGCACTGGCCGGGCCGCACCAGTTCCAGAATGCGGCCCTGGCGGTGGCGGCGGCGCGGCACTTCCGGCTGCCGGTCAGCGCCGCGCAACTGGCACGCGGCCTCAGATCCGTCGTCTGGCCGGCGCGGCTGACCCCGCTCAAGGGCCGGCTGCGCGACCTGCTGCCGAAGGGCCACGAACTCTGGCTCGACGGCGGCCACAACGCCCACGGTGCCGCGGCGCTTGCCGCCGCGCTCGACGAGATGCAGCGCAGCCGGCCCAAACCGCAGGTGCTGGTCGTGGGCATGATGAACACGCGCGCGCCGGAAGATGTCCTCGAGGCGTTCCGGGGCCGGGTGCAGGCGGTCTACGCGCTGACCATCCCGGGAGCGCAGAACGCCCACCGCGCCGGCGCGATCGCGGCGGCCGCCCGTACCGCCGGGTTCGCGGCGACCCCGAAGCGCTCGGTCGAGGCGGCGCTCGCCGCCGCGGCGGCGACGGACGGCGCCCGCGTCGTCATCTGCGGCTCGCTCTATCTCGCCGGGCACGTACTCGACCGCAACGGCACGCCCCCCGACTGAACGGGCTGAAAAACAACGACGCCGCCAGCGAGACTGGCGGCGCCAAAATCACGGATGTTTGCCGCGTCAGGCGGCGTGGCTCTCCAGCCACTTGGACAGGCCGGCCTTGGGCGTGCCGGCGCCGATCTTCATGTCGGCGGCCTCGCCGCCCTTGAACAGGATCATCGTCGGGATCGAGCGCACCCCGTACTTGACGGTGGTCGAGGGGTTCTCGTCGACGTTGAGCTTCACGATCTTCACCTTGCCGGCCAGTTCGCTCGACAGTTCCTCGAGCACCGGCGCAATGGCGCGGCACGGCCCGCACCACTCGGCCCAGAAGTCCACGAGCACCGGCTCCTTGGAGGACAGGACTTCCTCGCCAAACGTGGCGTCGGAAACTTGCTTGGTCATTGGTTTGCCCTTTGGGTTGAAAGCGGCGGTTCTCTTGAGCGAAAAGCTAGGGTGAGTCCAGTCGCTGTGCAACGCGGCTCACCGCACGGTGAACTCCCGGACGCTGTCGGCCAGAACCTCACGCGGCAATTCTAGCAGCGATTCCAAAGAGGTCCAGAGGATGGCGGCAGCGACACGTCGTCCCGGGAAGAGCTGGTCTGCGACCAGCGCATAGAGCCCGAGCTGCGTGCGATAGGCCGCCGGCACGGTTTCCGGCCCCGCCGGCACCGCCGCATCGGACTTGAAATCGACGACCAGCACGCGGTCGGGCCCGACCACCAGCCGGTCGATGCGGCCGGCGAGGCGGATGCCGGCGCCGTCGCGGCTCGCCTCGGCGAGGAACGGCACTTCGGCCCGGCTGTCGGGGCCGAACAGCGGCGCGAATTCGGGCCGGTCGAGGATGGAGATGGCCTTGCGCAGCAGCGCCGGGTGTTCGTCGGGAAACTCCGGCAGCAGCACCGGCAGCGCCCGCCCTGCGACGCGCCGGCGGTCGGCGGCAGGCACGCGGGCCAGGTGCTGCAACAGGGCGTGCAGGGCAATGCCCTTGCGACGCGCGAGATCGGCATCGACGGCGGCGGCCTCCGCCGTGGTTTCGAGGGCGCGGCTCACGTCGGCGGCGGCGAAGGCTGCCGACGGCCGCACCACCGGTACCGGCCGGTAGGCCGGCAGGGGCGGCAGCCGCACGGGTCCC
>NZ_DASWVV010000065.1:0-30370 GCF_036406155.1 Devosia sp.
CCCTGCCGCTGCCGGCGGGGGCCCTGCCTTCGGCAGCCGGGCAGCGGCTGCCAGTGTCGCGAGGCGACCGAGCGTATCGGTCGCCCGACCCGTCACGGACCGGCCTGGCCGGGACGACTCCCGGCCTGCCCGGCCGGCGGCGCCCCAACCACTCGTCATGATCTCGCTTCGGGGCGCCGCTGGGGAGGAGCATAGGGCCGGTGCAGGGGGCGGGGATTACTTCTTCCGGCGCGCTGCGACTGCAGCACCCGTGCCCCGCGGCACCACCCCCTCCCCGACCCTCCCCGCGCTGACGCGGGGGAGGGTGAAGAGGGCGTTGCGGCCGGTTCCGGTGGGTGCAGGGAAGCGTGCGGCCGGTTCCGGGGGGTGAGGCGAGCATTGCGGCTGGTTCCGGCCGGTGATGGTGGCCGCTGCCGGCCTTGGTGGCACCCTCGCGCCAAGCGCACCGGGGGACACCCTCCCCCTTGTGGGGAGGGTTGGGGAGGGGGGCACCCGCCCGCCGCGCCGGAGAACAGTCGCGACCGCACGATCCGGCCCCAACCGCAGGTCCCGCTGTCCCCTGGCAGGGAGGGTGCCGACTGCGGCACCCGGCCCGCGGCACCACCCCCTCCCCGACCCTCCCCACGCTGGCGCGGGGGAGGGTGAAGAGGGCGTCGCGGTAGCGTTCCGTGGGGTGGGACAGGTGGAGCAGGACCCTCTCGAGCCCGGGGAATCGGCAGGCAGCGCCGTCTCCCCTCGTGGGAGAAGGTGGCGAAGCCGGATGAGGGGCAGTGCCGTCCCTCCCCCTCACCAGAGCCGTCGGTTACTGCGCCGCCCCGGCGACTTCGCCGCGTTCGGCCGCCGGCTCGTCGTAGCGGAACTGCAGCCGCGCCAGCTCGGCATAGCGCCCGCCCTTGCTGACCAGCTGGCGGTGCGTGCCCTGGTCGATGAGGCGGCCCTTCTCGAGCACGAGGATGCGGTCGGCGTCGCGGATGGTGGCGAGGCGGTGGGCGATGACCAGCGTCGTGCGCCCGGCCATCAGCCGCTCGAGCGCCAGTTGCACCAGTTGCTCGCTCTGCGCGTCGAGCGCCGATGTCGCCTCGTCGAGCAAGAGGATCGGTGCGTCCTTGAGCAGCGCCCGGGCGATGGCGAGCCGCTGCTTCTGGCCGCCCGACAGCATGACGCCGCGCTCGCCGACGACGGTCTGGTAGCCGTCCGGCAACTCGACGACGAAATCGTGCACCAGCGCCGCCTTCGCCGCCGCCTCCACCTCGGCATCGCTGGCCTCGGGCTTGCCGAAACGGATGTTCTCGGCGACGGTGCCGGCAAAGATCGTCGGCTCCTGCTCGACATAGGCGAAGCGGCGCCTGAGCTCGGCGGTGTCCACGGTCCGGATGTCGACCCCGTCCACGAGGATGCGGCCGGCATCGACGTCGTAGAAGCGCTGCACCAGCGCGAACACCGTAGACTTGCCGGCTCCGGAGGCGCCGACCAGCGCAACCGTCTCGCCCTTGTTCACGGCGAGGCTCAGCCCGTCGATGATCTTCTCGTTGTCGCGCGTCTCGTAGGTGAAATGGACGTCCTCGAAGGCGACGGTGCCGAGCGGCGGCTGCGGCAGGGGCGCCGGGACCGCCGGCACGGCGAGCGTCGAGCGCGTGTCGAGGATCTCGATCAGCCGCTCGGTGGCGCCGGCGACGGTCTGCAGCGTGCCCATGATTTCCGAGATCGAGGACAGCGCATTGGTCGCCATCAGCGCGTAGATCATGAACTGCGCCAGTTCGCCCGCCGTCACGGCGCCGTCGAACACCGCCTTGGCGCCCCACCACACCAGGGCGACGAGCGCCGCGGTGACCATGAACATGATGCTGCCCACCAGCGCCGCGCGCGCCCCCAGCCGCGTCACCTCGGCTTCGTAGCTCGCCTCCGCGCGCTCGTCGTAGAGGCGGCTCTGGTGCGGCTCCTGCACGAAGCTCTTGATCGTCTTGGTGGCGCCCAGCGCCTCCGTCGCCATGGCGCTCATCTCGGCCAGCGCGTCCTGGGTGCGGCGCGACATGCGCCGCAGGCGCCGGGCGAGGATGATGACGGGAATGATGATCGAGGGCGCGATGATGACCACGGCCAGCGCCAGGTAGGGGCTGGTGAGGAACATCATGGTGACCGCCCCGGCCATGACCACCAGCCCGCGCAGGGTCATCGACAGGCTCGAGCCGATGGCGCTGCGGATGGTGGCGACGTCGCCGCTGAGCCGCGACGTCAGTTCCCCCACCCGGTGGGTGTCGAAGAAGGCCGCGTCAAGCGTCAGCAGATGGTCGAAGACGTTGCGCCTGAGGTCGGTGAGCACGCGCTCGCCCAGGATCGACACGAAGTAGAAGCGGGCGGCGCTGGCCGCGGCCATGACCGCGGCGATGCCGATGATGAGCCAGCCATAGGCCGACACCATCTGCAGGTTCTGAGCGATGAAGCCCTGGTCGATGACCTTGCCGGCGATGGCCGGGATGGCGAGCGAGGTGACGGCCGCGACGAGCAGGAAGGAGAGGGTGAAGGTGAGCCGCCACGGATAGCGCAACACGAAGGGCAGCAGCCGCCGCAACGGCTTCAGGGACTTGGGATCGACCCGGCCCGGCTCGCCCTTGCTGCCAAGGCGATTGGTCGAACGAGGCTCCCTCATTATGCGCGGACCCATTCTCAAAGTGGCTCCGATATAGGGTCGATGCCACCCGCCCGCAACGGAATTCGCGGCCGCCGCGGCTTTATGGCCCGGCGCACTTGCGGCGGCGCCGGTTTTTCTCTATGTACGCGGCCAATCCAGTCCACGTTCTCCGGGCGCGCTTCGCGCCCGTTTGATTTGAGGCGTCGCCATGAAGAAAGACATCCACCCCGACTACCACATGATCACCGTGGCGATGACCGACGGGACCACGTACCAGACGCGCTCGACCTACGGCAAGGAAGGCGACACGCTGCAGCTCGACATCGACCCGACCACGCATCCGGCCTGGACCGGCGGGACGGGCCAGCTGATGGACCGTGGCGGCCGCGTCACGCGCTTCAAGGAACGCTTCAAGGGCCTCGGGCTCTAAGTCCCGCGCGCAACGGCGGCATGCAGGCCCGGCCCTGGCGCCGGGCTTTTTGCTGCCCGCGCATCGCTTCGAGGCAACGCTCTATTCCCTGAGCCGGCTGTAGGCGGCCTTGAGCCGGCTGAGCTGGTCGGCGATGCCGTTGACGGCCGCCTCGGCAGCGTCGGGCAGGCTGCCGCGCTCGAGCCGGTCGAACTGCTGCACGCGCTGGAACAAGCGGTCGCCCTTGACGATGAAGGCGCGCAGCCGTTCGGGCAATTCGGCATAGCCGGGGCCGCCACGTTCGGACGGCGTCGCCGAGAACTTCACCTTTTCCTTCTCGGAGCGGGCGCTCTCGGCCGTCAGCTCGCCCTCGTTCACCGCCCGCTGCAGCAACAGCCACGAGGCGAGCTGCATCAGCCGGGTGGTGAGGCGCATCGACTCGGTGGCGTAGACGAAGCCGGCCTCGCGCGGCAGGTCGCGGCTTTCGGCGCGGCCGTCGCCGTCGAGATAGGCGGCCACTTCCTCGATCAGCGCCATGCCCTCGCGATAGAGCGCGTCGAAGCCGCCCGACGCGACGATGCGCGGGCCGATGGCAACGGCGGGTGACTGCTCCTGCTTGTCGTTCACGCTGCTTCTGCTGCTCCAGGCGTCCAATTGTACCGGCACGGCGCGCCGCCGTCACCTGCTTGCCCACAGATTGCTTGCGGGACGCTTAATGGCGCCGGCTTGCCTTCCGCCGCCGATGGCGCTCAGATGGCCCGCCAGGGGGAGGCCACGCCAATGAAACTCGTGCGCAACATCCTCGCCGGCCTCGCGGTGCTGGCGATCATCGCCTATCTCGGCATCCTCGCCGGGCTGTATTTCCTCCAGCGCGACTTCCAGTACGATCGCGGCGGCCGCATGTTCGCGCTCAGCGAGACGGCGCTGACCAACGCCGAACTGGTCAGCATCCCCACCGAAGGCGGCGCCGCCCTCGCGGGCTGGTACGCGCCGCCGCAGGCAGGCAAGCCCACCATCCTCTATTTCCGCGGCAATGCCCGCAGCTTCTCGCGCGAATACGGCCGCTACGAGCAGTTCGTCGCCGACGGCTACGGCTTCCTCGCCTTCGACTATCGCGGTTTCCCCGGCTCGCCCGGCGAGGTGAGCGAGGAGGCCATCCTTGCCGACGGGCTGGCGGCCTATGACTGGCTCGCGGCCAAGGGCGGGCGCATCGTGTTGTGGGGCCGCTCGCTCGGCTCGGGGCCGGCCACCTACGTCGCGGGCCGGCGCGAGGCCGCGGCGCTGCTGCTCGAAACGCCGTTCGACTCGGCGGTCGCGGTGGCCGCCGACCGTTACGGCTTCCTGCCGGTGGGGCTCTTGATGTTCGACCAGTTCCCGGTCGACAGCTGGATCGCCGACGTAGACGAGCCGGTGTTCGTCGCCCACGGCACCGCGGACAGCACCATCGCGGTCAGCCATGGCGAGCGCGTCTACGCCCTGGCCCCGGTCAAGGCCGGGTTGTGGATCGAGCCGGATGCCGACCACGCCGATCTGTGGGAGCACGGGCTGTGGCGGCGCGCCAAGACATTCTTCGAGAGCGCGCCGTAGCGCCGTGCGGCAACGCCGGCCCCGGAGGGCCGGCGCGGAAACGCCCCCCTGCTAGCGCAGGCGCAGGCCGGCGGCGGCGAAGGAGAGATTGACGCCGGTCTGCGCCTGGATGCTCCACGGCTGCAGCGCGAAGCCGCGCCGCGAGCCGCCGATCAGCCAGTTGCCGCCGAGCCCGACGCCCAGCGTCGCCTCCGACGAGCCGCCGACATAGGTGCCGGCCAGCGAGCGCTTCTTGACGTTGGCGGCCGAGGCCGAGAACACCAGCCACTCGATCTGGGTGCGCTCCGTGAAGCCGACATCGAGCCCCACCTTGGTGATGGTGCCGCGGTAGATTTCGGTCTTGTGGCCCTTGCGGATGAACCGGCAGGTCATGTCCTTCTGCGAGCCCAGGACCAGCCCGATGCCGGGCTCGACCGAGCAGGACAGGCGTCCGACCTGGACGCGGCTTTCCGCCTGCGCCGGCATCGCGGACGCGGTCAAGGCAGCGGCAGCGACGGCCGCGGCAAGCAATTTCTTCATGGTGATATCCCTCAATCTGTTCAAACGCCCCGTGCGGCGCGCCTTTAAGTCATCGGCGCGGCACCGGCAACCCCCCACACAACGGGGCGAGCATAGCAGAACCGGCGCCGCCGTGGCAAAGCCGGGCCTGCCCGTCACGCGACGCCGCCCAGGTGCAGCACGGCCTCGAAGCCGTCGGAGCGGCCCGGGATGGGGGAATTGAGCTCGAGCCGCCCTCCGGTCTGCGCCATGATGGTCTCGACGATGGCGAGGCCGAGCCCCGAGCCGTGCGCCGCCGTGCGCCCGCGCACGAAGGGGGTCTTGAGCGTGCCCGTATCGACGGCGGGGCCGCCATTGGAGACGCGAATGGTGGCGTCGGCCCCGACCCTCACTCGCACCGGTTCCGCCGCGCCGCCATGCAGCAGCGCATTGTCGATGAGGTTGCGCACGGCGATGGCGAAGGCGTCGCGGTCGAGCGCCCGCGTCAGCCCGGCCCCGGGCTCGACCAGCAATTCGAGCCGGCCGTCGGCGCCCTGCCGGCGCGCACAGTCCTCGACCACGAGGCGCAGGACCGGCAGCAGGTCGACCGGTCCGGCGGCGACCGCGATCCCGGCCTCGGCCCGCGACAGCTGCAGCAGCTTTTCGGACAGGTCGCCCAGGCGCTTGAGGCCGGCCTCGATGCTGCGGGCCCGCGCCGCCTGCGGCGTGCCCTCGAGTTCGCCGACGAGCAGTTGCGTTTGCGCGAGACTGCCGGCGATCGGCGTCCTCAGTTCGTGTGCGGCGTTGGAGGCAAAGGCCCGCTCGGCGGCGAAGGCCCGGCGCAGCCGTTCGAGCAGCCGGCCGACCGCCGCCGCGATGGGCGCCAGCTCCGCCGGCAAGTCCATGGGCTTGAGCGGGCTGAGATTGGAGGCGTCGCGTCCGGCGATCTCGCGCTGCAGCTCCTTGACCGGCGCGAGCCCGCCGCGCACCGCGAGCCAGATGCCGAGCGCCGCCAGCGGGATGACGGCGGCCAGCGGCAGGAACAGCGAGGCCGCCGCTTCCATCAGCGACCCCTGGCGGTGGCTGAGCGGCTCGGCGACCTGGATGAACAGCGACCGGCGGCGCAGCTTCTCGGTGTAGATCCGGAACTGGCCCGCATCGGCGAAACCCGGCTTGAGCGCCGCGCCATAGCCCGCCTCGGGCGCGTTGCGCGAACGCAGCAGCACCTCGCCGTCGGCGCGCCGGACCTGGTAGGCGAGCAGGTCGCCGCTGCCGCCGTCCTCGAAGCCGGGGATCTCGTGGCGCTCGTCGTCCTCCTCCAGTTCGTGCAGCTGCTCGGCGGCCAGCGTCAGCAGACGCTGCGCCGTCTGCCGCAGGGCGCCGTCGAAGCTTTCCTCGAGTTCGGCCCGCAACAGCATGGTGGCGGTGCCGGCCGCCGCCACCCACAGCACCACCATGCCGATGGTGAGGGTGAGGATCAGGCGGCGGGTGAGCTGGCGCGGCCGGGCCATCACGTCCCCATGGAGTAGCCGAGCCCGCGCGCCGTCAGGATGGCGTCGCGGCCCAGCTTCTTGCGCAGCCGGCTGACATGCACCTCGACCGCATTGCTCTCGATCTCGCTGCCGAATTCATACAGCGTGTCCTCGAGCTGGGCGCGCGAGACGACGGCGCCGGGGCGGCGGATCAGCCGCTCGAGGATCGCCCATTCGCGCGCCGTGAGTTCGATCTTGCGGCCGGCAACGGTCACCAGCCGCAGGGCCTGGTCGACCTCCAGGGTGCCGACGCTGACGATCGGGTTGGGATTGCCGGCGTAGCGCCGGGCGACCGCCGCCAGCCGGGCCGACAGCTCGGACAGGTCGAACGGCTTGACCAGGTAGTCGTCGGCGCCGGCATTGAGCCCTTCGATGCGGTCGGAAATCTGGTCGAGCGCTGTGAGGATCACCACCGGGGTCACGTCGCCGGCACGCCGGCGCCGGCGCAGGAACTCGACGCCGCGGCCGTCGGGCAGCATCAGGTCGAGCAGGATGAGGTCGTAGGGCACCCCGGTCAGCGCGTCCGCCGCCAGGTCCAGCCGATCGACCCAGTCGACGGCATGGCCGCCGGCGGCGACGTGGTCGCGCACCGCCTCGCCCAGCGTCCGGTCGTCCTCGATCAGCAGGATCCGCATGCCTGTACCCCCAAAAGGGCAGCATCCTATGGGCACGACCTGACGGCAAGCTGAAGTCGCAGGCGATGCCGCGTCAGCCTGTCGTCAGCCTGTCGGCGCAAGACCGCAGCAGGAGCCAAATACCGAAAGGACCCGCTCATGAAGACCCCCCTCGCCGCGCTTGCCGTGCTCGCCGGCACGTTCCTCGCCAGCCCGGCCTTCGCCGCGACCGCGACCCCCGCCGCCCCCACCGCTGCCCCTGCCGCCAATGCCTGCGCCCTGCCGGCGGGAACGGTGGCACAGTCCCGCGACGCGCTGCGGCAGAAGCTGCAGGCCGAGGGCTGGCAGGTCCGCCGCATCAAGCGCGCCGACGGCTGTTATCGCGTCGTCGCCGTCAAGGCGGACGGCACCCGTCTCAGGGCCCGGTTCAATGCGGCAACGCTCGAGGAGGTGCCCGCCCCTGCCCCGGCCGCAGCCCCTGCCCCGGCCTCGGCCCCGGCGGCGGCAGCGGCCGGCGGCAGCGTCGATGCCTTCCTCGCCAACCTGCAGGGGGCTTCGGGCACGGCCACCGCCTGCGGAGACGACGACGACGACGATGATGATGATGATCATGACGATCGGCGCCGCCGTTTCCGGGATCACGACGACGACTGACCGAGGGGCCGCGGCCATCGCCCGCGGCACCACTGCCCCAAACCACAACGCCGTCCCCAGGGGACGGCGTTTGCATTTTTTTCCGGAGCGGGTCCGCTTACGGACGAGCAGCGCGGGCAGCCGCGGCAGGGCTCGGCAGGCCGCCCTCGCGCTGGGCGCGCTTGCGCGCCAGCTTGCGGGCGCGGCGCACGGCCTCGGCCTTCTGGCGTGCCTTCTTTTCCGAGGGCTTCTCGTAGTAGTTGCGCAGCTTCATCTCGCGGAAGACGCCTTCGCGCTGAAGCTTCTTTTTCAGCGCCCGCAGCGCCTGATCGACATTGTTATCGCGAACAACTACTTGCAAGCGAATCCGCCCTTCGTGAATCGGCATAACTGGTTTGAATGGAACGCGAAGGCCAGCAGGCATCCGCGCGGACCAGCCGAAACCGGCCCTCGTGGAGGCGCTATATAATCCAACTGCAAGGGCTTGTCCACTGCCGCAATCGGCTAAAAAACGCCGCTATGGCAGCGGCGTGCGGATGCGTACGCGGTTGATGTGACCCATCTTCCGGCCCGGCCTGACCTCGGCCTTGCCGTAGGCGTGCGGGCGCTCCCCGGCACCCAGAGTTCGCGGCAGGGCCTCGATCTCGTCGCCGATCTGGTTCTCCATCACCACGTCGGCAAGGCGCGTCGGGTCGCCCAGCGGCCAGCCGAGCACGGCCCGGACGTGCTGCTCGAACTGGTCGGTGACGCACACCGCCTCGGTCCAGTGCCCGGAATTGTGGACCCTGGGGGCGATCTCGTTGACGAGCAGCGCGCCGTCGGCGAGCACGAAGAACTCGACGCCCAGCACGCCGGCGTAATCGAGCGCACCCACGATCGCCTCGGCCACTTCGCGCGCCTGCCGCGCCGTCTTCGCCCCGATCGCGGCCGGTACTGTGCTGGTCTTGAGGATGTGCTCGCGGTGGACGTTCTCGGCCGGATCGAACGCCGCCGTCTCGCCGCTGCCGTTGCGGGCGACGACCACCGAGATCTCCTTTTCGAACGGCACGAAGGCCTCAAGCACCAGCGGCTTGGGCGCCAGCGCGGCGTAGGCGTCGGCCGCTTCCGCCGCCGTCCGGATCAGGCGCTGGCCCTTGCCGTCATAGCCGAGCCGCGTGGTCTTGAGGACGGCAGGGACGCCGATCTCGTCCAGCGCAGCGTGCAGCGCCGCGAGGTCGGGGATGGCGGCAAACGGCGCCACCGCGATGCGGTTGACGGTGAGAAAGGCCTTTTCGGCGAGCCGGTCCTGCGCCACGGCCAGGGCGCGGGCGTCCGGGCGCAGCGGCTTCAACCCGGCAAGGAACGCCGCCGTGCGGGCCGGCACGTTCTCGAATTCATAGGTGATCACGTCCACCGCGGCGGCGAAGGCGGCAAGCGCCGCCTCGTCCTCGTAGGCGGCGACGGTCTTGTTCGGCGTGACATCGAAGGCCGGGCTGAGCGGATCGGGGCAGTAGATATGCGTCTTCATCCCCAGCCGGGCCGCGGCCAGCGCCAGCATGCGCCCCAACTGCCCGCCGCCGAGGATGCCGATGGTGCTGCCCAGCGGCAGCGGCGCGCTATTCCGGCTCATCGACGGGAAACTGCGCGACGGCATCGGTCTGCTCGCGGCGCAGCGCCTCCAGCCGGGCGTCGATTTCGGGATCGCCGAGCGCCAGCACGGCGGCCGCCAGCAGCGCGGCATTGGTGGCCCCCGCCTCCCCGATGGCGAGCGTGCCCACCGGCACCCCCGCCGGCATCTGCACGATCGAGAGCAGGCTGTCCTGGCCGTTGAGGGCCCGCGATTTGACCGGCACCCCGAGCACCGGCAGCGTCGTCAGCGCCGCGATCATGCCCGGCAGGTGGGCGGCGCCGCCCGCCCCCGCGATGATCACCTTGAAGCCGTCGGCCTTGGCATTGGTGGCAAAGTCGTAGAGGCGTCCGGGCGTGCGGTGGGCCGACACGATGCGGGCCTCGTAGTCGATCTTGAGCTGATCGAGCGTCTCGGCGGCGTGGCGCAGCGTCGGCCAGTCGGACTGGCTGCCCATGACGATGGCGATCGGCGGTGAATCGAGCATGGCAAGCGGCCCCTCCGGCCCCGGCAGGAACCGGCGTTTAGCCTGAAACGCCCCGGGCGTTCAAGCGCGCTGTCGTCCTTCAGGCGATGATGTCGGGGATCAGCAGGTTCTCGAGCTGGGCAATGCGGTCCTTGAGCGCCAGCTTGCGCTTCTTGAGCCGCTGGACGAGCATCTGGTCGGCCAGCCCCGAGGCGGTCAGCGTGTGGATGGCGGCGTCGAGATCGGCGTGCTCCTGGCGCTTGGACGCCAGTTCGAGCCCGAAGGCTGCTTCCTGTTCCTTGGTCAGCGGCAGCATGCGACGACGTTGTCCGGAGGTTGTCGCGGCGTTCTCATCCGGAGATAGCGTAGTGCGGCGCAATTTGCACCAGCTTTTCCGTGACAACGTTGTGCGCGGCGGGCGTCGACAAGCCGGCGATTTTTTGGGAGCATGAGGCGTCACCAAGCTCGAAAGGAGTGGACATGACGACTGAAAGCCACATCGCTGCACTTGAGCGGCGCCACCGCGACCTCGACCGCCAGATCGAAGAGGCACTGGGACACCCCAGCTACGACGACCTCGAGGTCGCCGCCCTCAAGCGCAAGAAGCTCGAAGTCAAGGATGAACTCACGAGGTTGCAGGCCGGCACCGTCGCGTAAGGCAGCCGCTTTCGTCCACTGTGAGGCCACGGCAGCCGCCGCGGCCTCTTTTGTTTTCCGGCACCGAAATCAGACGGGCGCCGTCAGGAACAGGTCGGCGACCCCGTCATGGATGAGCTTGAGGCCGAGCAGGAAGATCAGCCCGTAGGCGATGTGGTAGAAGATGTGTGCGGGGACGCGCCGCACCAGCCAGATCCCGGCGAGCATGCTGAGGCCGGCAACCGGCAGCAGCGCCGCCGCCAGCTCCAAATTGGAGACCGACAGCTGGCCCAGCACGTAATAGGGATAGAGCTTGGAGACGTTGACCACGGCGAACACCACCGCCGCGGTGCCGGCGTAGATATTGGGCGCGAGCCGCAGCGGCATGGTGTAGACCTGATAGGGCGGCCCGCCGGTGTGGCTGATGAAGCTGGTGAAGCCGGCGACGGTGCCCCAGAACCAGCCCCACGGGCGCGAGGCGGGGACGGTCTCCAGCTTCTTGCGCAGCGGCAGCCAGGCATCGAGCGCGAAGACCACGCTCATGATGCCGAGCAGCAGCCCGACCACCGATTCGTCGACCACCGCCGACAGCGCCCAGCCGATCAGCGTGCCGGCCATGGCGCCGGGGATGACGATGCGGAAGATCCTCCAGTCCACCTCGCGCCGGTAGATGACGAGAGCGGCCGCGTCGAGCACCAGCAGCAGCGGCAGGGTCATGCCGGCGGCCTGGGGCG
The DNA here is from genome assembly GCF_036406155.1 of Devosia sp. Taxonomy (GTDB): domain Bacteria; phylum Pseudomonadota; class Alphaproteobacteria; order Rhizobiales; family Devosiaceae; genus Devosia_A. Next base: position 11,324 of record NZ_DASWVV010000065.1, read on the forward strand.
TCGGCATGACCATGGCGAGCAGGGGCACGGCTACGGCACCCAGGCTCGCCGCGAAGCCGGATTTGGACAGGCCGATGAGGATGGCGGCGGCGGCCGCGCAGACGATGAACAGCGGATCGGGCATGCTCGGCGGACCGACGGAAGGTGGCGCTAGTCGGAGGCTGCCTTGGCCGGCTTGTCAATATCGGGGACGGGAGCGGCCGCGCCCTCGTCCGGCTCCTCCCGGGACAGCCGGTCGGCCCGCATCACCTCGTCGAGCATCTCCGTGGAGCGGCGGACGAAGCCGATATAGGCATCGCGGTCGTGGCGGACGGCATAGGAGTCGCGCAACATCTTCATGTCGTGCGCCTCGAAGGCCACGGCCAGCCGGTGGGCACTGTCCGGATCGTGCCCGAGGGCGACGAGCGCCTGCTCGCCCAGATGGATAGCCGAGCGGAAGGTTTCGCGCTCGAAGATGGTGACGCCGAGCGCCATCAGGTCGTGGGCGTGGTTGCGGTCGACGGCGCGCGCGGCGATGGTGACGTGGGGAAAGTGCCGCCGGATGAGGTCGGCGATGGCGAGGATGCGTTCGCCGCCGGCGACGGCGATGATGATCATCTCGGCATCGGCCGCCCCGGCCGCCCGCAGGATGTCGAGCCGGCCGCCATCGCCGTAGAAGACCTTGACGCCGAAGCGCTTGACCAGCTCGATCTGGGCCGGGTCGTCGTCGATCAGGGTCATCTCGAAGCCCTGGGCCCTGAGCATGCGCGTGACGATCTGGCCGAAGCGGCCGTAGCCGAGCATGATGACCTTGTGCCCCTCGATGGCTGCGCCGTCGCCCGCCTCGATCGCGTCGCGCGCATGCAGGCGCGGCGCCCACAACTTGTCGTAGAGCAGGATGAGCAGCGGTGTCGTCGCCATCGACAGGGCCACGACCACCGTCAGCACCTCGACCTCGGCAGCGCCGAAGACCCCCTCGACGCGGGCGAACTGCAGGACGACGAAGGCAAACTCCCCCGCCTGGCTCAGCAGGATGCCGAGCAGGAGCCGCTCGGCCACGTGCATCCTGAACAGGGTGGCGAGCGCGAAGATCACCACCAGCTTGATGCCGACCAGCGCCGCCACCAAGGCCAGCACCGTGAGCGGGTCGTCGAGCAGCGCCGAAAACGCGATCGAAGCCCCCACCGACATGAAGAACAGCCCGAGCAACAGGCCCTTGAACGGCTCGATATTGCTCTGCAACTCGTGCCGGTACTCGCTGTCGGCCAGCAGCACGCCGCCGAGGAAGGCCCCGAGCGCGGGCGAGAGTCCGATCGAGTCGAGGGCCACCGCCGCCCCGATCACCAGCATCAGCGCCAGCGCCGTGAACGCCTCGCGCACATTGGTCATCGCCACGAAATGCATGAGCGGGCGGATCACGTAGCGGCTGGCGAGCATGGCCGCGGCGAAGGCGCCGACGATGGTGGCGGCCACCACCCAGCCGCGCGGGCCGGTCACCTCCTCGGCCACTTCCACCGCCCCTTCGGCGAGGGCGTCGACGGGGCTGCCGGTGGTCACCGCCAGCACCGGGATGAGGGCGAGGATGGGGATGACCGCGACATCCTGCACCAGCAGGATGGCAAGGCTCGCCCGCCCGGTGTCGGTGCGGGTGATGGAGCGCTGCGCCACCGACTGCATGGCGATGGCGGTCGAGGACATGGCCAGGGCCAGGCCGGCGATCAGGGCCGCCTGCCAGGGCACGGCGGACAGCGCCAGCAACGCCGAGAGGATTGCCGCGGTCAGCGCCAGCTGCGGCAGGCCGAAGCCGAGCAGCTTGCTGCGCATGCGCCACAGTTCCGCCGGGTGCAGCTCGAGCCCGATCAGGAACAGCATCATGACGATGCCCCAGTCGGCGACCTGGTGGATGGTCTCGCTATCGGCCAGCACGCCCAGGCCATAGGGGCCGATCAGGATGCCGGCGGCGAGATAGCCGATGATGGTGCTGAGGCCGGCCCACTTGGCCAGCGGCGCCAGGGCGACCGCCGCCGCCAGCAGGATGAGGAGTGCGAGCAGGAAATTGCCTTCCATGGTGCATCACCTGCCCGCGGCCCGGTCCTCGCCGGGCGCCTATTGATCCGCGGAATCACCCTTGAGGGATTTGAGCTTGGCAAAGACAGACTCCGCGTCAAGCTCTTCCTCGTGTTCCGGACGGCGCGCCGCCGCCTCTTCGCTGGCCGCCGCCATGCCGGTGCGGCCGCCGGCCGAGGCCAGCGCCTCCTCGGCGGTAAGCAGCATGGTGCCCTGGTCGGCCTCGTCGGGCACGTTGGCGCCCTTGCTGGCGCGCTTGACCTCGAGATCGAGGTCGATCTGGCTGCACAGGCCCAGCGTCACCGGGTCCATGGCCGACAGGTTGGCGGTGTTCCAGTGCGTGCCTTCGCGCACCGAATCGATGGTCGACTTGGTGGTGCCGACCAGCCGCATGATCTGCGCATCCTTCATCTCGGGATGGTTGCGCAGCAGCCATTTGATGGCGTTGGGGCGCTCGTTGCGACGCGAGATCGGGGTGTAGCGCGGGCCCTTGCGCTTGGCGACGGCGACCCGCACCTTGGGGTCGCTCATCTTCATGCGGTAGCTGGGATCGGCCTCGGCCTTCTGGATCTCCTCGCGCGTCAGCTGCCCGTTCTGGATCGGGTTCACGCCCATGATCCCGCCGGCGACGTCCCCGTCGGCGACGCCCTGCACTTCCAGCGGGTGCAGATTGCAGAAGGCGGCGATCTGCTCGAAGGACAGCGAGGTGTTGTCGACCAGCCAGACGGCCGTGGCCTTGGGCATCAACAGTGGAGTGGCCATAGGATAAATCTCTCTCTCAGGCGCGGCACGGGAGCTTCCGCGCCGCCCTCCTCTTTGCTTCATGCTGAGGGGGGAATGAGCGCAATATAAAGAGCGGGCTACAGGTTTTCAATTGCTTTGTCCGGCGCCCCGCCGCCGTTTCGCAGGCTTTGACCGAACGCGGTGACGAGCACGAGCTTGCCGTAATTGTCGCGCCGCTCCATCTGGGCGTGCCCCCGCGCCGCCTCTTCGAGCGGCAAGGCGCGGATGCGCGGCGGCACGACGCGGCCATCTGCCAGGGCCGGCCACACCGAGCGGCGCAGGCTGTCGGCGATCGCCGCCTTGGCCTCGGGTGGTTGCGGCCGCAGCGTGGAGCCCGAGACGGTGAGCCACTTCATCACCAGCTTGCCGGCGCTGATCTCCGACAGCTTGCCGGCCACCGCCGCGACCTGGACGATGTGGCCGCCGCGGGCGCAGGCCTCGATGTTGCGCGCCAGGTAGTCGCCCCCGACCATGTCGATGACGCGGTCGGCGCCGTGCCCGCCGGTCAGCGCCAGCGTCCGCGCCACGAAATCCTCGCTGGTGTGCTCGATCACGGCGACGGCGCCGAGTCGGCTGGCATAGGCGCCCTTCTCGGCGCTGGAGACGACGGCGATGGGGAGGGCCCCGTGCAGGCGTGCAAGCTGGATGGCGGCGCCGCCAATGCCGCCGGCCGCCCCGTGCACCAGCACGTGCATGCCGGGCGCGATACCGGCGCGCAGCACCAGCGTTTGCTCGACGGTGAAGAACGTCTCGGGCAGCGCCGCCGCGGCGGCGAGGCTCCAGCCTGCCGGCAGCGGCAGCACCTGGCCCGCCGGTACCGCCACGTACTCGGCGTAGCCGCCGCCATTGGTCAGCGCCACGACCTCGTCGCCCGGCCGGAACGGGCCGGCGCCGCTGACGATCGTACCGGCCACCTCGAGGCCGGGGAGCGGCGAGGCATCGGGCGGCGGCGCGTAGGTGCCCCGCCGCTGGCCGAGGTCGGGGGCGTTGATCCCGGCCGCGGCGACGCGGATCAGCACCTCGCCGGGCGCCGGCTGCGGCACCGGGACCCGGACGGGCGTGAGGACTTCGGGACCGCCGGGGGCGGCGATGGCGATGGCAGTCATGAGATCGGGCGTGTGCATGGCTTCCGATTAGGGCGCCGGCGCTTGCCTCGCAAGCGGCGCCGCGCCAGATTTGTGCCGTGACCAGCGCGGGAGGACGCCGATGTTCGATGATGACGAGGTGAAGCGGCCCAAGGCCCACGAGGTCGGCATGCCGATCGACGCCATGTCGGTGGAAGAACTCGAGGCGCGCATCGGCCTGCTCGAGGGGGAGATCGCCCGGCTGCGCCAGGCCATTGCCGCGCGCCACCAGACCAGGGCGGCCGCCGATTCGCTGTTCAAGCGCTGAGTCCGCCCCCTCAAAGCCGGCGCCCCCGGGGGCGACAGCGGCGTTCCGACGCCCGCCGCGCAGACTCCGCTAACGTGGTGAGAGTTTTTCAAGGTTAAGCGAACCGGAATCATTAACCTTCAATTAAACTCTCTGCGGTAACTTTCGATTCATCCAGTTCTCTGGATTTGCAGAGTGGTTTCTCCCTCTGTTTGACGCCTCCCTGTTAACTTTCGAGAGCCGTTTCGACGGCTCTTTTCTTTTTCCGCGCCGGTTACGCCGCGTCGGCGTCGGCGAGCACCTGCCGCAGCACGCGGTCGAAGGCGTCCTGCGGATAGCAGCCCGACAGCGCGTAGCGCCGGTTGAAGACGAAGAACGGAACACCCCGGATCCCCTGCCGGGCGGCGGCGACGGCGAGATCGTGGGTTTCGCCGAGCGCATCCGGATCGGCCATCACCTGCAGCGCCTCCTCGCGGGCATAGCCGAAGCGGACGGCGATGTCGGCGAGCACCTCGTCGTCGTTGATCTGGCGGTGTTCCATGAAATAGGCCCAGATGATGGCGTTGGCCAAGGCGTGCTGGGTGCCCTTGACCCGTGCCAGCCGCACCAAAGTGTGGCCCTTCGCCGTGGGATAGGAACGCGGCTGCCGCGACAGGTCGAGGTCGATCCCAGAGGCCCGCGCCTCCCCCTCGACGCGGTCCCACATCTCCCGGGGCTCGCGCCCGTATTTCTCGCGCAGCATGTCGGCGACGACATGGCCCTCGGCCGGGGTCTCCGGGTCGAGATAGAACGGATGGTTCTCGACGTCGACCACGACGTCCTTGGGCAGCGCGGCGATCGCCCGGTCGAGCCGGGCCGCCCCGATCAGGCACCACGGGCATACCGTGTCGGTGAACAGGTCGACCTTGAGCTCTTGCATGCGGGACTCCATAGCGGCGTGCCCAACACATGCGCGCCCCCGCCTTGCCGCGCAAGAACGCACACCGATGTGACCGGCCCCGGCTCCCGGAACCGGTCAGGCGAACGCCTTGACGATCTCCTCGGTGACCTTCTTGGCATCGCCGAACAGCATCATGGTGTTGTCGCGGAAGAACAGTTCGTTCTGCACCCCGGCGTAGCCCGCGGCCATGCCGCGCTTGATGAACAGCACGGTGCCGGCGTCCTCGACGTTGAGCACCGGCATGCCGTAGATCGGCGAGGTCTTGTCGGTCTTGGCCGAGGGGTTGGTGACGTCGTTGGCGCCGATGACGAAGGCGACGTCGGCGGTCCGGAACTCGGAGTTGATGTCCTCGAGTTCGAACACCTCGTCATAGGGCACGTTGGCCTCGGCCAGCAGCACGTTCATGTGCCCCGGCATGCGACCGGCGACCGGATGGATGGCGTACTTGACCTCGACGCCTTCCTGCTTGAGCAGGTCGGCCATCTCGCGCACCGCGTGCTGGGCCTGCGCCACGGCCATGCCGTAGCCGGGCACGATGATGACCTTGGAGGCGTTCTTCATCATGAAGGCGGCGTCGTCGGCCGAGCCCTGCTTGACCGGGCGCGTCTCCTCGGCGCCGCCGGCGGCGGCAGTCTCGCCGCCGAAGCCGCCCAGGATCACGGAGATGAAGCTGCGGTTCATCGCCCGGCACATGATGTAGCTCAGGATGGCGCCCGAGGAGCCGACCAGCGCGCCGGTGATGATCAGCGCCGTATTGCCCAGCGTGAAGCCGATGCCGGCCGCCGCCCAGCCCGAATAGGAGTTGAGCATGGACACCACCACCGGCATGTCGGCGCCGCCGATGGGGATGATCATCAGCCCGCCCAGGGCCAGCGCGAGGATGGTGATGAGCCAGAAATAGACCGGATCGGCAGTGACCGTGAACAGGTAGACGAGCCCGACCAGCACCAGTCCGAGCACGATGTGGATGGCGTGCCGCGCCGGCAGCAGGATGGGCTTGCCGCTCATGCGCCCGTCGAGCTTGAGGAAGGCGATGACCGAGCCGGTGAAGGTGAAGGCGCCGATGGCAACGCCGAGGCTCATCTCGATCAGCGCCTGCGTGTGGATGTGGCCGGCCGCATCGGCGATGCCGAAGGCCGCGGGCGCATACAGCGCCGCGGCGGCGACGAACACCGCCGCCAGACCGACCAGCGAGTGGAACGCGGCGACCAGTTGCGGCATGTCGGTCATCTTGACCGTACGCGCCATCCAGGCGCCGATGCCGCCGCCGATGGCGAGGCCGCCCACGATCAGCAGCCAGGACAGCACATCGCTGGGGCCGGCCACGGCCAGGGTGGTGACGATGGCGATCGCCATGCCGACCATGCCGTAGCGATTGCCCTGGCGCGCCGAGGCCGGGCTCGACAGGCCGCGCAGCGCCATGATGAACAGCACGCCGGCGATCAGATAGAGCAGCGCGGCGATATTGGCGTCGATCATCGGATCAGCCCTTCTTCTTGTACATGGCCAGCATGCGCTGGGTGACGAGGAAGCCGCCGAAGATGTTGACGCTGGCGAAGATCAGCGCGACGAAGCCGAAAAGCTTCGAAATCCAGCTCGCATCCGCCGCGAGGTGCACACCGACGGCGAGCAGCGCGCCGACGACGATCACCGAGGAGATGGCGTTGGTCACGCTCATCAGCGGCGTATGCAGCGCTGGCGTGACGCTCCAGATGACGAAATAGCCCACGAAGATGGCGAGCACGAAGATGGCGAGGCGGAAGGTGAAGGGATCGATCGTGCCGCCCGTCGCGGTGCTGAGCGCAGCGCCGGCGGCGTCGGCGACCTGTTCGGCCGTGGTTTCCATCTACTTCGTTCCCTTTGCAGCGGGTTTCTTGCCGGCGGGCTTGCTGCCAGCGGGCTTGCTGCCAGCGGGCTTGCCGGCGGCGGACTTTCTGGCGGGGGCCTTGGCGGCGGGCGCCTGCTTCGCCGCGGCCGGGGTCGCGGCCGGCTTGGCCGCCGCGGCGGCACTGGCGATATTGGCATGCACCACGGCGCCGTCGCGGGTCAGCACGGTGGCCTTGACCAGTTCGTCCTCCCAGTCGACCGCCAGCCGCTTCTCCTTCTTGTCGACCAGCGTCTCGACGAAGGCGAGCAGGTTGCGCGCGTAGAGCTGGCTGGCGCTGGAGGCGACGCGGCCGGCAACGTTGGTATGGCCGACGATGGTGACGCCGGCGTGGGTCACCACCTTGCCGGGCTGGGTGAGTTCGCAGTTGCCGCCGCGCTCGGCGGCCAGGTCGACGATCACCGAGCCGGGCGCCATGCTCTCGACCATCGCCTTGCTGATCAGCTTCGGGGCCGGACGCCCCGGGATCAGCGCCGTGGTGATGACCACGTCCTGCTTGGCGATGTGGCTCGCGGTCAGCTCGGCCTGCTTCTGCTTGTACGCCTCGGACATCTCCTTGGCGTAGCCCCCGGCAGTCTCGGCCTGCCGGAATTCGTCGTCCTCGACCGCAATGAACTTGCCGCCGAGGCTTTCCACCTGCTCCTTGGCCGCCGGCCGCACGTCGTTGGCGGAAACCACCGCGCCCAGCCGCTTGGCGGTCGCGATCGCCTGCAGGCCGGCGACGCCGGCGCCCATGATGAAGGCCTTGGCCGGCCGCACCGTGCCCGCCGCCGTCATCATCATGGGAAAGGCGCGGTCGAAATTGGCGGCCGCGTCGATGACGCCCTGGTAGCCGGCGAGGTTGGCCTGGCTGGAGAGCACGTCCATGACCTGGGCGCGGGTGATGCGCGGCATGAACTCCATGGCCACCGCCGTCACCCCGGCCACCGCCAGCGCGGCGATCTCCCCCTCGTGGCCGTAGGGATCCAGCATGCCGATCACCAGCGCCCCCTTGGCCACCCCCTTGACGAGGGCGGCATCCGGCCGCCGCACGGCGAGCACGATGTCGGCGCCCTTGAGCGCCGCCTCGGCGCCGGCCACGATCTCGGCGCCGGCCGCCTTGTAGTCGGCGTCGGGAAAGCGTGCCGCTTCGCCCGCCCCCGCCTCGATGACGACGACGCCGCCCAGCCCGATCAGTTTGGCAACCGTCTCGGGCGTCGCGGCGACCCGGGTTTCGCCCGCGGCCCGCTCGCGCACTATCGCGATTCTCATCAAGCTCTCCTGATCGTCACGGGCACCGGGCCGTTCCGGCCGGTGGCCGGCGCATGATCTGCGCAGTGCATGGGTGCCGGCGCGTCAGCGGCGGGCGCGCGTCACCACCAGCCAGACCGCACCCACCGGGATCGCCAGCAGCAGCACGGTGCCCAGCACCGGCTGATGCGCCTCGATGAAGCAGTAGAGCGCCAGCAGCGTGAGCGCCAGGCCCGCGACGACGTAGCGCGTCAGCTGCAGGAAGGCGCGGTACGTGCCCTCGTGCTGAGCGTAGTCCATCGCGGGAGAGACCTCGTCGGCGGTTGCAGCAGCGGCAGGTTTCTTGGCCATAGGCTCCTCGTTCACTCCAAGTTCAGTCGCGGTGCCTGCAGGCGCCGCGTCCGGGTTGCCCCACGGGGCCTGCGCAGGCCATGACGCTCGAGCTTGATCTGCCCCAAGGCAATGACCGGCGTGCCCCGCCCCGTACCCGTCCGCGCCCGGCGCGGTGGGGAGGGTCCCCGCGCTCTCATACTTCGCGGCACCGCCCCGCACAAGTCGACGCGGCCGGTTTACCAGTGACGAATGCGCTCACCTTTACGGCCGCCCGGGTCCGGGAGGCTGCATTCCCGCCAGCTCGTCGATCAGCCGCTCGATCATGGACAACCCCAGCGCCCAGAAGCCGGGCTCGCGCGCATCGAGCCCGAACGGCGCGAGCAACTCGGAATGGTGCTTGCTGCCGCCGGCGCGCAGCAGCTCGAAATAGCGCTCGGCGAAGCCGTCGCTCGATTTCTCGTACTGCGCGTAGAGCGAGTTCACGAGGCAATCGCCGAAGGCATAGGCGTACACATAGAAGGGGGAATGGATGAAGTGCGGGATGTACGACCAGAAGATGTCGTAGCCCTCATTGAGCCGGATGGCCGGCCCGAGGCTCTCGCGGCTGACCTCGAGCCAGATCTCGCCCAGTTCTTCGGTCTTGAGCTCCCCCTGCCGGCGGGCGGTATGGACGCGCCGCTCGAAGCTGTAGAAGGCGATCTGGCGCACCACCGTGTTCAGCATGTCCTCGACCTTGGCGGCGAGCATGCTGAAGCGCTGCGTCTCGTCCGTGGTCTTTTCCAGCATCGAACGGAAGGTCAGCATCTCGCCGAACACGCTCGCCGTCTCGGCCAGCGTCAGCGGCGTGGGCGCCATCAGGGCGCCCTGCGGCGCCGCCAGGCGCTGGTGCACGCCGTGCCCCAGCTCATGCGCCAGGGTCATCACGTCGCGGGCCTTGCCCAGGTAGTTGAGCATCAGGAACGGGTGCGCGCTGGGCACCGTCGGGTGGGCAAAGGCGCCGGGCGCCTTGCCGTCCCGGACCGGGGCATCGATCCAGCCGCGTTCGAAGAACGGCTCGGCGAGGCGCACCAGCTCCGGCGAGAAGCGGCCATAGGCCTCGAGCACGGTGGTCTTCGCCGCCTCCCAGTCAAAGACGCGGTCGTCGGCCGAGGGCAGCGGGGCGTTGCGGTCCCAGGCCTCGAGCCGCGGCTTGCCGAACCATTTCGCCTTCATGGCGTAATAGCGGTGCGACAGGCGCGGATAGGCCTGCTGCACCGCCTCCTGCAGCGCGTCGACCACCTCGCGCTCCACCGAGTTCTCGAGGTGGCGGCTGTCGGCGATGTCCTTGAAGCCGTGCCAGCGGTCGGCGATCTCCTTGTCCTTGGCCAGCACGTTGGTGATGTGCGTGAGCAGGCGCGCATTGGCGTGCAGCGTCCCGGACAAGCCGTGGAACGCCGCCTCGCGCTTGTTCTCGTTGCGATCCGAGAGCAGGTTGAGCGTCGCCTCCAGCCCGAGCTGCTCGCCCTCCACGTCGAACTTGAGGGACGCCATGGTTTCGTCGAACAGCCGGTTCCACGCCGCGGCGCCGGTCATCGACTTCTCGTGGAACAGTTCCTCCACCCGGTCTTCGAGCTGATACGGCCTGGCCTTGCGCAGTTCCGTGAACCACGGCCGGTAGCGACCCAGCGCCGGGTCCTCGGCGAGCGCCGCCTCCAGCGCCGCCTCGTCGACGCGGTTGAGTTCGAGCCCGAAGAAGATCAGCCGGCTCGACAGGTCGGTGAGCGCCTGGTTCATGTCGCCCATGAACTTGGCACTGTCCGCATCCTGGGTGTTGCGCACATATTGCAGGAAGGCATAGGAGCCGAGCCGGCCCATGAGGTCGCTGAGGTGTTCATAGCGCCGGATGACGTCGAGCAGCCCGCCGCCCGGGCGGGCATGCAAGGCCAGCTTGCCCTTGTAGGCGGCCTCGAACGCGGCCGCTTCTTCCTTCGCCCGCTCGAGGTCGACCTTGAGCGCTTCGGCATCGCGGGCCGGATAGAGGTCGGTGAGGTCCCATACCGGCAGCGTACCGAACTGGCTGCGGGCGGACTCGAGGGCAAGCTCGGTGGAGCGCGGCAGTGTGGTCATGGCGGTGGCTTTCGCTCTTGGCTCGGGGGCCGGACCATAGCCAGCCGCCTCGGCGCTGCCAAGCCGGCCGCGGCGGCGCGCCCTGGCTTAAAACCCTCTTAACCCGCGCGCGCCATCCTGCCCCAAAACGGCACAGCCCGATTCGGCCCGAGCGCCGGCGGGCGCCGAACCAGGTACGGAGCCAGATGACGCGCCTTCTCATTGTCGACGACGATCCGGGGCAGCTGCAGCAGACAGCGGAGGCGGCCAGGGCGGCCGGCTACGTCGCCGTCACGGCGGCAAGCGGCCAGCAGGCGCTGGCGGCGCTGCGAGCCGACCCTGGCCTCGGCGTCGTCGTCCTCGACCTCGTCATGCCCGACCTCGACGGCATGGCGGTGATGGAGGCCATGGCGCGCGCCGGGCTTGCCACGCCCGTGATCATCCAGGCCGCGAGCCCGGCGCTCGAGACCGCCGTCTCTGCCCTGCGCCAGGGCGCCGCCGACGTCGTGTCCAAGCCGGTGACGCCGGACCGCCTGTTCGTCGCCGTGCGCAACGCGCTCAGGTTCGCGGCGCTGGAGACGGTCGTCCGCAGCGCGCGCAACCGCCATGCCGGCGCGCCGACACCGGCCGACATCGTCACGCAGGCGCCGGCGATGGAGCGCGTCCTCAACCTCGCGGACAAGGCGGCACGGAGCGCCCTGCCGGTGCTGATCGAAGGGGAGCGGGGAACCGGCAAGGAACTGCTCGCCCGCGTCATCCAGGCCATGAGCGAGCGGGCGGGCAAGCCCTTCGTCATCGTCGATTGCGCCGCCATCGCGGCCGACCTCGTGGACGCGACCCTGTTCGGGCACGGCAGGGGCGGCACGGCCGGCGCCGGCAGCTTCGCCGCCGCCCAGGGCGGCGTGCTGTTCCTCGACGAGGTCGGCGAACTGCCGCCGGCGACACAGGCCAAGCTGCTGCGCGCCGTGCAGCACGGCGAGATCGAGCCGGCCGGTGGCGGCCGCACCGAGCGCGTCAATGTGCGCGTCATTGCCGCCACCAGCCAGCGGCTGCTCAACCTCGCCCGGGCCGGCAGCTTCCGCGAGGATTTGTATTACCGCCTCAACGTCCTGCCCATCTACGTGCCGCCGCTGCGCGAGCGCCGCGAGGACATCGCCCCGCTCGCCGCACATTTCATCACCCGGGATGCCGCCGAGACGGGCCGGCGCGTCCTCGGCCTCTCCCCCTCGGCGCTGAACCTGCTGGCCGGCTACGACTGGCCCGGCAACGTCCGCGAACTGGAGAACGCCGTCTATCGTGCCGTGGCGCTGGCCGGCGCGACCGAACTGGAGCCGGCCGACTTTCCACTCATACTCGCCCAGGCGGAAGGGCGCGAGGAGGCGCGGCGCGTAACGGCAGCCCTGCCGCCCGCCGAAGCGCCCGTACATATCGACGCGGTCATCCCCCGCCCCCGGGCGGTGGAACGCGAACCCGCCCGCGACCGTTTTGTCGATGCCGGCGGCGAAGTCGCCGCGCTCGCCGACCTCGAACGAGAACTCATTGCCTTTGCCCTGCAGCACTATGGCGGGCGCCTGTCGCGGGCAGCGCGGGCGCTCGGCATCGGCCGCTCGACGCTGTACCGCAAGCTGCGCGAATACGGCTTCGACGAGGGGCTGCAAAGCGACGCCGCGTAGGCTTGGGCGTTGCACGAACGTCACAGACAGGTTTCACGAAATCGCGAGGAATTGTCAGCGTTAAGGATTGTGGGCTAAGCGGAAACCATGCGGGTGCCGGGCCGCGCCGATTCCCCTGACGGCGCGCGGATTCCCGCCACAGAGCCCAGCCGGGTACGGAGTTTGCATGCGTAGACTGACGGCAGCTTTCATCGCCGGCGCGATCCTGCTGGCCACCCCCCTGAGCCTCGTGGCGCAGGAAACGGTGATGGTTGCCGGCGTCGAGGCGACGCGCATCGTCATCGCTCCCCCGCAGACCGACCTCGCGCGCGCCATCAAGGACGGGTTGTCGGATGCCTACGTCGCCGCGGCGCGCGACAGCCGCGCCTACGCGCAGGCGCAGAAGCTCTACTTCTTCTACGGCGCCCGTCATTTCGAGCCGCTGTGGCTGGCCCAGGACGACGACGGCGGCATCGTCTTCTCGCCCAAGGCCGAGAAAATCCTCGCCGTCTTCCACCAGGCCGAAATGGAAGGGTTCCGCCCCAGCGACTACCTGACCCCGGCGCTCGACGTCGCCGCCGCCGGTTCCGACCCGCTCAAGCTCGCGGCGCTGGAGACGGCGTTCTCGGCCGCCGCCGTGCGCTATGCCCAGGACGCCTATGGCGGCCGCATCGCACCGACCGAAGTGAGCAAGCTGTGGACCATCACGCCGCGCCGGATCGACGAGGCGGAGATGCTGCTCAGGCTGGCGGCGAGCGACACGCCGGACAGGATCCTGCTCGACCTGTCGCCCAAGCACCGCGAGTTCCTGCAGCTCAAGGCAGCGCTGGCGAAGTTCTACGACGGCAGCGTCGTCGACGAGGCGGTGGTCATTCCCGACGGCCCGCTGCTCAAGCCGGGCGGCAAGGACGAGCGCGTCACCCTGCTGCGCCAGCGTCTCGATGTCCCCGAGCCCGACATCCCGGAGACGGCGGGCGTCGCCGCCGCCGCCGACATCACCTATGACGACCCCCTCATCCAGGCCGTCACTGCCTTCCAGGAGAGCCTCGGCCTGACGGCCGACGGCGTGGTCGGGCCGGCAACGGTGGCCGCGCTCAACGGCGGCTCGGCCACCACCAAGGACGACATCATCGCCAACATGGAGCGCTGGCGCTGGCAGCCCGACGATTTCGGCACCTTCCACGTACAGGTGAACATTCCCGAATTCCGCCTGTGGGTCAGGGACCACGGGACCGAGAGCTACACCACGCGGGTCGTGGTGGGCACCCCGAAGCACCAGACGCCGATGTTCTTCGACGAGATCGAGCACATCGTCGTCAACCCGTACTGGAACGTCCCCGCCTCGATCGCCAGCAACGAGATCGCCCCGGCACTGGCCCGCAACCCCGGCTACCTGGCCGGTCAGAACATGGAAGTGCTGTACGGCGGCAAGGTGGTGAACGCCGCCGCCATCGACTGGTCGACCACCAATATCCGCAACTTCCACATCCGCCAGCGCCCCGGCGACGGCAACGCCCTCGGCCGCATCAAGTTCCTGTTCCCCAACCAGCACGACGTCTACCTGCACGACACGCCGTCCAAGTCGCTGTTCCAGCGCTCGTTCCGGGCCTACAGCCACGGCTGCGTGCGGGTCCAGAACCCGATGGAGTTCGCCGGGGCGCTGCTCGCGCTCGAGCCCAACGTCACCGTCGCCTCGCTCGAGAGCATGTTCGGCAGTTCCGAGCGTTGGGTGAACCTGAAGACCCACATCCCCGTGCACATCACCTATTTCACCCTGCGGGTGGACGAGGACGGCACCATCCGCTCCTACGGCGACGTCTACGGGCTCAACAAGCGGTTGATAACCCTGCTCAACGAGTAGCCGGGCGTTTCGACATGCGCCGCCCGGAACAGCACGCTTTGGCAAGGGCATAGCCCCGGGGGGCGTGCCCTGCCGGGAGCGGCGGCGGGTCAGGTGCTCGCGCCGGGGCAGGAAATCGGCCTTGGTTCAGCCGCGATCTTTGGCTAGAAATGGCGCCCGAGGGTGGCTGGCAACAGGCACCGGCAGGGTCCTCCAGCGTTAACAGACTGTATCAGAGTCTGGCGCTAGAGTTCCCGGCATCGTAATTGTTGCATGGGTCGAGCGGGGCGTGTCGGGGAAACCAACCAGTCATTGGCGGCGCTGCTTGCGCCTTGCTTTGGCCGCCGTTCTGGCCGTGACCGTGCTGCTGCCTCCCACTATCGTGGGGGTCACCGCCGCTGGCGATGACCGCACGCTCACCTTCCACCACACCCATACCGGGCAGACCGCAACGTTCACCTTCCGGCGCAACGGCCAGTACGACCAGGCCGTCCTGCGGCAGATGAACGTCTTCCTCGCCGACTGGCGGACGAAGGAGCCGACCACCATGGACCCGGCCCTGTTCGACCTGCTGTGGCAGATCTACCGCGACGTCGACGCCAGCCAGCCGATCCACATCGTCTCGTCCTACCGCAGCCCGGCCACCAACGCCGCCCTGCGCAAGAAATCGAGCGGGGTTGCCGAGAACAGCCAGCACATGCGCGGCAAGGCGATGGACATCTTCATCCCCGGGGTCAACCTCACCCGGCTGCGCGAAACCGCCATGCGCTACCAGGTCGGCGGCGTAGGCTATTATCCGACCTCCGGCAGCCCGTTCGTGCACGTCGACACCGGCTCCGTCAGGGCCTGGCCGCGCATGACAAGGGCCCAGCTCAAGAAGGTGTTCCCGGACGGCCGCACCCTGCACCTGCCCACCGACGGCAAGCCGCTCTCCGCCGAGGGTCGCCGCTATGCCGAACTCGAGTGGAAGAAGTGCCACGCGGTGCCCTGCAGCGGCCGGCCCGCCACGGCGCCGACGACCATGCTGGCGAGCCTCGATGCGCCCCCGGTACCGGCCGCAAAGCCGCGGACCCTCCTGGGTACGCTGTTCGGCCAGGGCGAGAAGGAGCGGCCGGCGGATGTCCAGCTGGCGGCCCTGTCCGAGCCGGCCCAACGCACGGTGACAACCTTTGCCGTGGCCCCGACCCCGGCGGTCCGCCCCGGCGCCGCCGTACCGGTGCTGGCCGTCGCCGCGGCCGAAGGCGCCCCCGTTCCTGCCGCCAAGTCGGCGCGGCTCAGACTGGCGACCCGCTCGCCCCTCCCCGACGCGGGCGCGACGGCGCTGACCGCCATCGCCGCCATCGACGTTCCCGCGCCGCAGCCGCGCATGCTGCCCGCCGAGACGGGCCAGCCGAACCTCGTCACTGCCTATGCCGCGGAAAGCCCGGTGGACGAGGGCGCCAGGCTGGCGCTGCAGATGATCATCGAACGCGAGACGACCGCGTCCCTGCCCACCACGCCAAAACCGCCGCGCGAACTCGACGCGGCCGCCATCCGCACCGCCTCGCTGGGGGGCGATCCGGGCCTGCGGGGCATGTTCGACATGACGTTCCGCGCGCTGACCGGTGCCGCCGCGCCGGCGCCCGTCGCCGCCGCCCTCGTCGATTTCGCCCAGAACCGCCAGCGCAACGACGCCCTCGAGACGCGTCCGGTGGAGCTGGTGGCCCCCGAACTCGACCACGTCAATGAGACGCTGGTCCACCCGGTATTGATGTCGAGCCGACACTTTGCCGTGCTGAGCGAGTCCGAGGGCTACCTCGACAAGCCCACGGAACTCGGGCCGCTGACCGCGCGTCTCGGCTTCGAGTCCGGGACCGGCGCGCCGCCCGCCTACGACCGCTTCGTCTCCGCCGCCCCCCTGCTGGTCGCCGCCCGCTAGCCTCCGCATTGCATTGGCCGGCGCCAGCCTCTAAGTCAGGCTGTCGAAAACCGAACGCCGCGAAGTTGGGCTCGTTGACCGAGAAACCGCAGACCCCCCTGCTCGATGCCATCGTCGCGCCCGCCGACCTCAAGGCGCTGGGCCGCGACGACCTGCGCCGTCTCGCCGACGAACTGCGCGCCGAAATCATCGATGCGGTCTCGGTCACCGGCGGGCACCTGGGCGCCGGGCTCGGGGTGGTCGAGCTGACGGTCGCCCTGCACGCCGTCTTCGACACCCCGCACGACCGGCTCATCTGGGACGTCGGGCACCAGGCCTATCCGCACAAGGTGCTGACCGGGCGGCGCGACCGCATCCGCACCCTGCGCCAGAAGGACGGGCTCTCGGGTTTCACCCGCCGGGCGGAGAGCCCCTACGACCCGTTCGGCGCCGGCCACTCCTCGACCTCCATCTCCGCCGGCCTCGGCATGGCGGTGGCGGCACAGCTGCAGGGGCAGCGGCGCCACGTCATCGCCGTGATCGGCGACGGCGCCATGTCCGCCGGCATGGCCTACGAGGCGATGAACAATGCCGGCGCCATGGACGCCAGGCTGATCGTCGTGCTCAACGACAACGACATGTCGATCGCCCCGCCCACCGGCGCCATGCGGTCGCATCTGGCCAAGCTGGTGTCGGGCCGGGCCTATCGCGGCCTGCGCGATACCGCCAGGTCGATCACCGAGAAGCTGCCGCGCATCGTCCACGAGACCGCGCGCCGGACCGAAGGCTTCGCCCGGTCGTTCTTCACCGGCGGCACGCTGTTCGAGGAACTCGGCTTCTACTATGTCGGGCCCATCGACGGGCACAATCTCAACGATCTCCTCGACGTGCTGCAGAACGTGCGCGACGCCGGCGAGGGCCCGGTGCTCATCCACGTCGTCACCAGGAAGGGCAAGGGCTATGCCCCGGCCGAGCAATCCGCCGACAAGTACCACGGCGTCTCCCGCTTCAACGTCATCACCGGCGCCCAGGCCAAAACTCCCTCCAACGCACCGTCCTACACCGCCGTCTTCGCCAGTTCGCTGATCGACGAGGCGGCGCGCGACGACCGCATCGTGGCAGTGACGGCGGCCATGCCCTCGGGCACCGGGCTCGACAAGTTCGCCGAGATTCACCCCACCCGCTGCTTCGACGTCGGCATTGCCGAACAGCACGCGGTAACCTTTGCCGCCGGGCTCGCCTGCGAGGGCTTGAAGCCGTTCTGCGCCATCTACTCGACCTTCCTGCAGCGCGCCTACGACCAGGTGGTGCACGACGTCGCCATCCAGAACCTGCCGGTGCGCTTCGCCATCGACCGGGCCGGCTATGTCGGGGCGGACGGGGCGACCCATGCCGGCAACTACGACGCCGCCTATCTGGGCGCCATTCCCAACATGGTGCTGATGGCGGCCGGGGACGAGGCCGAACTCAGGCACATGGTGGCCACCGCCGCCGCCCATGACGACGGCCCGATCGCCTTCCGCTATCCGCGCGGCGACGGGCTGGGCGTCGACATGCCCGAGCACGGCACGCCGCTCGCCATCGGCAGGGGCCGCGTGCTGCGCGAGGGCGGGCCGATCGCGCTCCTCTCCTACGGCACCCGGCTGGGCGAGACGCTCGCCGCCGCCGACCGGCTCGCGGCCCTGGGGCTCGGTGCCACCGTCGCCGATGCCCGCTTCATGAAGCCGCTGGACGAGGACCTCATCGCCCGGCTGGCGCGTACGCACCAGGTGCTGCTCACCGTCGAGGAAGGCGGTATCGGGGGCTTCGGCGGCCACGTCGCCACCTTCCTCGCCCGCTCGGGCCTGCTCGACGGCAAGCTGCGCTTCCGCCCGCTGATGATCCCCGATGTCTTCACCGAGCAGGCCAGCCAGGCCGACATGTATGCGGCGGCCGGGCTGGACCGCGCCGGCATCGTCGCCGCGGCGCTTGCCGCGCTGGGCATGGACGCAGCTGCCGTCGCCGGGACGGGGCATGCCAAGCCCCAGGGTTGAGCTATCCCCGGGGGCGTTGGCGTAGAGCCGAGTCCGCGCCGCGCAGAATCAGCTAGGGAAGAGGCATGAAAGTCGGCATCGACATGGGAGCCGCGGCGGGCGGAGCCCCGGCCAGCCTCGACCTCGAGGAACTGCTGGCCACCCGCCTGCTGGTCCAGGGCAATTCCGGTTCGGGAAAATCGCACCTGCTGCGCCGCCTGCTCGAGCAGAGCGCGCCCTGGGTGCAGCAATGCGTGATCGACCCGGAGGGGGATTTCGTCACCCTCGCCGAGCCGTTCGGCCACGTCGTCGTCGAGGCCGCCCGCAGCGAAGCCGAACTGACCCGCATCGCCGCCCGCATCCGCCAGCACCGCGTCTCGGTCGTCCTCGATCTCGAGGGGCTCGACGTCGAGCAGCAGATGCGCGCCGCCGCCGCCTTCCTCGGCGGCATGTTCGACGCCGACCGCGACTACTGGTATCCGCTGCTGGTGGTGGTCGACGAGGCACAGTTGTTCGCCCCGGCAGTGGCGGGCGACGTCGCCGACGAGGCGCGCAAGCTTTCGCTCGGGGCCATGACCAACCTCATGTGCCGCGGCCGCAAGCGCGGTCTCGCCGGGGTGATCGCGACGCAGCGGCTGGCCAAGCTTGCCAAGAACGTCGCCGCCGAGGCCAGCAACTTCCTCATGGGGCGGACCTTCCTCGACATCGACATGGCGCGCGCCGCCGACCTCCTCGGGATGGAGCGCCGGCAGGCGGAGATGTTCCGCGACCTCAAGCGCGGGCACTTCGTGGCGCTCGGCCCGGCGCTGAGCCGCCGGCCGCTGCCTGTCGTCATCGGCCCGGTGCGCACCTCGGCGCGCTCCACCAGCCCGAAGCTGCTGCCGCTGCCGGAAACCCCGGCGGCGGACGCGCGCGAGCTGATCTTCGCCCCCGATCCCGACGAGGCGCGGACCCCGCCGCGCCGCCCGCCGGC
>NZ_DASWVV010000066.1:0-6099 GCF_036406155.1 Devosia sp.
CCCGCGGTCGAAGGTGGGGGGCGCGCCTGCCGGCCCGGCTCCCGCCGGCCCGGCGGGCCGGCCCGGTCGCGGGGCACGAGCATCGAGGAGGTTCACCAAGGTCGGCTCCTGTGGCAAGCTCCGCCGGCGGGGGGCGGGGCCATGCGGGGCGTGGTAGCGTATGCCGGCATCGGGGGCAAGCTGCTGGGCCGGCTCGGCGCGGCCGTGCTCGACCAGGTCTATCCGCCCGTCTGCCTCAGTTGCGACGCGGCCGTCGCCCGCCCCGATACGCTGTGCGCCCGCTGCTTCGCACAACTGCGCGCCATCACGCCGCCGCTGTGTCCCCGCCTCGGGCTGCCGTTCGAGGTGGCGCTGGGCGAGGAGGCCCTGTCGGCCGAGGCGATCGCCGATCCGCCGCCCTTCGGCCGGGCCCGCTCGGCGGTGGTGTACAACGACATGGCAGGCCGCCTCGTCGGCCGGCTCAAATATGGCGATCGGCCTGAACTCGCACGCTTCTGCGCCCGGCTGATGGCCGGGGCGGGCCGCGAGCTGTGGGAGAACCGCCCGGTGCTGGTGCCGGTGCCACTGCATCGCTGGCGGCAGTTCGAGCGGCGCTACAACCAGTCGGCCGAACTGGCGCGGGCCCTTGCCCGCATCACCGGGCTGACCGCCGATCCCTTGCTGGTGAGCCGCCCCCGGTCGACACCCCGGCAGGTCGGCCTGTCCGGCGAGCAGCGGCGGCGCAACGTCCAGGGCGCGTTCCTTGCCCATCCCGAGGCGCTGGCCCGGCTCGCCGGCCGTGGTGTCGTCATCGTCGACGACGTCATGACCACCGGCGCCACGGTCAAGGCGGTGACCCGGGCGCTCTCCCGCGCGGGGGTGCGGCAAATAGACGTCATCTCCTTCGCCCGCGTGGTGGCGGGGCAGGGCTTGTCGTGATCCGGCCCGCTCCCATATGTGGGCCGATCGGTGTCAACGAGGAATTCATGCCCAAGGTCGAGATCTATACGACCCAGTGGTGCCCCTACTGCCACGCAGCCAAGGCGCTGCTGGACGGCAAGGGCGTGCCCTACGAGGAAGTCGACGCGCAGGACCCCGAAATCCGCGCGCGGATGGTGCAGCGCGCCCACGGGCGGCGCACCGTGCCGCAAATCTTCATTGGCGAGACGCATGTCGGCGGCTATGACGACATGGCGGCGCTGGAGCGCCGCGGCCAGCTCGATCGGCTCCTCGCCCGCTAAGGGAGACAGTCATGCGCGTCGCCGCAGTGCAGATGTGTTCGGGCACCAGCCCCGGCCCCAATCTGGCGGCCCTCGATGCGCTCGTGGGCGAGGCCGCATCGCAGGGCGCGCGCTACGTGCTCAGCCCCGAGGTGACGGTGGTCTTTGCCGAGAACCGCGAGGCGCTGCGGCCCGTGGCACGGCCGTGGGACGGCAATCCGGCGGTGGCCGAGGCGGCCGGCATCGCCCGCCGGCACGACGTTGCCCTGCACCTGGGTTCCCTCGCCGTCGCCCTGCCCGACGGGCGCTTCGCCAACCGCTCCGTGCTGTTCAGCCCGGACGGGGACATCGCCGCCACCTACGACAAGATCCATCTGTTCGATGCGACGCTGCCCGGCGTCCGGGCCTATCGCGAGAGCGACGCCTACCGCGCCGGCGAGCAGGCCGTGGTTTCGACTGCCCCGGGTTTCCGGCTCGGCTTGACGATCTGCTACGATCTGCGCTTTCCGGCGCTGCATCGTGCCCTCGCCGAGGCCGGGGCCGAGGTGCTGGCCGTCCCGGCGGCCTTCACCGTGCCGACCGGCGCCGCGCACTGGGAAATCCTGCTCAGGGCCCGCGCCATCGAGACCGGATGCTACGTCGTCGCCGCCGCGCAGGGCGGCATGCATGAGAACGGCCGCGCCACCTACGGGCACTCGATGATCATCGACCCATGGGGCGGCATCGTCGCCCGGATCGATGGCGACGAGACCGGCGTGATCGTCGCCGATATCGACCCTGCCGCGGTCGCCGAGGCCCGCCAGCGTGTGCCGGCGCTCGCCAATGCGCGTCCCTTCACGCTGGCCGTCGATGCCGCGGAGGGGCTCTCTGAAGGCGAGGGGAAGCCGTCATGATCCACTATACGCTGAGCTGCGAGAACGACCACCGGTTCGACGCCTGGTTCCGCAACGCGGCGGCCTACGAGGAGCAGAGCGGGCGCGGCGCCGTCACCTGCCCGGTCTGCGCCAGCACCAGCGTGGGCAAGGCGCTGATGGCGCCGGCGGTGACGCGTGCCCAGCCCGAGACCGTGGCGCTGTCCACCGGCCACCCGCAGCAGCGCCAGCTGCGTGCGGCGCTACAGGCGCTGCGCGAGAAGGTGCTGCGCGAGGCCGACTATGTCGGCGACAGGTTCGCCGAGGAGGCGCGTCGCATCCATTTCGACGAAACCGAGGCGCGCGGCATCTACGGCGAGGCGACGCGCGAGGAAGTGGTCGGCCTCATCGAGGATGGCGTCGACTTCATGCCTCTGCCGCAGGTGCCCGAGGAGCACAACTGATCGCCCACGGGGCCTGGGTCAGGCGGGCCGGGCCGCCAGCACCATGTAGTTGATGCCCAGATCGGGCGACGGCCGCCATTCGTCGGCGAGGGGATGATAGGCGACCCCGATCCGGTCGACGACCTTGAGCCCGTTGCGCTCGACCAGCGCGGCGATCTCGTCCGGGGTCAGGAACTTGGCATAGGAATGGGTGCCCTTGGGCAGCCAGCGCAGCACGTACTCGGCCCCGTAGATCGCAAAGGCCAGCGCGCGCAGCGTGCGGTTGATGGTGGCGGTGAACAGCAGGCCTCCCGGCGCCACCAGGTCGGCGCAGCTCTTCATGTAGAGCGGCACGTTGTCGACGTGCTCGACCACTTCCATGTTGAGCACGATGTCGTAGGTCTCGCCGGCGGCGGCCAGCGCCTCGGCCGTCGTCGCCCGGTAGTCGATGGCGAGGCCGGATTGTTCGGCGTGCAGCGCGGCGATGCGGACGTTGCGCTCGGAGGCATCCGCCCCCACGACCGTGGCGCCCAGCCGCGCCATGGGTTCGCACAGCAGCCCGCCGCCGCACCCGATGTCGAGGATCCGGAGGCCGGTCAGCGGCCGCAGGGCCCCGTCGTCGCGGCCGAAATGGCCGACTGCCTTGTCGCGCACATAGGCGATGCGAACCGGGTTGAATTTGTGGAGCGGCCTGAACTTGCCCTTGGGGTTCCACCACTCCTCGGCCATGGCCGAGAACCGGGCGACTTCCTCGTCATTGATGGTGCTGTCGGTCATGGCGCACTCCTTCGCCGCACAGGTGAGCGTTTGCGGCGGCGCTGTCAACAAAAGGCGACGCGGCGGAGAGTTGATCGCCGCGGCCATCTGTGGCATGTCCCGCGCCACATCCAACCCAGTCCGGCCGGGCGCCACCCGGCGGTGGCCTTCCCCGGGGGCGAAACCTTGGCCCGCATCGTTGTGAAGTTCGGCGGCACGTCCGTCGCCTCTGTCGAGCGCATCCGCCAGGCGGCCCGCCATGTCAAGCGCGAGGTCGAGGCCGGCAACCAGGTCGCCGTCGTGGTTTCGGCCATGGCCGGCAAGACCAATGAGCTCGTCGGCTGGGTGAACGAAGCCAGCAAGCTGCACGACGCCCGCGAGTACGACGCGGTGGTCGCCTCCGGCGAACAGGTCACGGCCGGGCTGATGGCCATCGTCCTCGGCGAAATGGGCGTGCCGTCGCGCTCCTTCCAGGGCTGGCAGGTGCCGATCCGCACCGATGACGCCCACGGGGCGGCGCGCATCGAGGAGATCGACCCCACCGAACTGGAGAAGCGCTTCGCCGACGGCGTCGTGCCCGTGATCACCGGTTTCCAGGGCATCTCCCCCAGCGGCCGCATCACCACGCTGGGGCGCGGCGGCTCCGACACCAGCGCCGTCGCGGTAGCGGCGGCGGTCAAGGCGGACCGCTGCGACATCTATACCGACGTCGATGGCGTCTACACCACCGACCCGCGCATCACGCCGAAGGCGAGGCGCATGTCGAGGGTTTCGTTCGAGGAGATGCTGGAGATGGCCTCGCTCGGGGCCAAGGTGCTGATGATCCGTGCCGTCGAAATGGCGATGGCGCACGGGGTGCGCGTCACCGTCCGCTCCAGCTTCGACGAACCCGACGCCCCGCAGATAGCACCGGACGGCACGCCGGGCGTTCCGGGCACCATCGTATGCAATGAGGACGAGATCATGGAAAAGCAGATCGTTGCGGGCGTCACCCTGGCGCGGGCCGAATCCAAGATCACGCTGCGCGACGTCAAGGACCGGCCCGGTGTCGCCGCCGCCATCTTCGGCACGCTCGCCGACGAATCCATCGTCGTCGACATGATCGTGCAGAACGTCTCCGAGGACGGCTCCACCACCGACATCACCTTCACCGTGGGCGACGCCGAGCACGACAAGGCCGTCAAGGCGCTGCAGGCGGCCAGCGCGGCCGGGCGCTTCGAATACCGCACCCTTACCGGTTCCAAGGGTGGCGCCAAAGTCTCGGTGGTGGGCGTGGGCATGCGCAACCATGCCGGCGTTGCCGCCTCGATGTTCAAGGCGCTGGCCGACAAGGGCATCAATATCCAGCTCATCACCACCTCGGAAATCAAGACGTCGGTGCTGATCGACGACGAATATGCGGAGCTTGCGGTGCGTGCCCTGCATACGTATTACGGGTTGGACAAACAGGACGCCTGAGCGCACGGCGCGACATTTTCTCGCTGGCGCGCGGGCTTGGGGAGGCGGCGCGGGGCCGCTGAACGACACCATGGCCACAGCGATCAGCGGTCCGCGCGTGCTCCTGCGGCAATTGCGCGAAACCATGGCGGAGCCCTTGGCTTCGCAGGAGCGGCTCGACAAGATCGTCGATCTGATCGCCGACAACATGCGCGCCGACGTGTGCTCGTTCTACGTGCTGCGTGACGACAGCGCGCTGGAGCTGTTCGCCACGCACGGCCTCAAGCCCGAATCCGTGCACATGACGACGCTGCGGCTGGGGGAGGGCCTCGTCGGCCTGATCGCGGCGGAGGCCGAGCCGCTCAACCTCGAGAACGCGCCGGCGCATCCGGGCTTCGCCTACCGCCCGGAAACGGGGGAAGACCCGTTCAATGCCTTTCTTGGCGTGCCTGTCCTGCGCGCCGGACAGACGCTCGGCGTGCTGGTGGTGCAGAATCGCAACCACCGCGTCTTCGGCGAGGACGAGATCGAGGCGATGCTGACCACGGCGACGATCCTCGCCGAAATGGTCGCCACCTCCGATTTCGACGGCCTCATCAAGCCGGGCCAGGACATCGACCTGCGGCGGCCGCGCAGTTTCAACGGCACCGGCTTCACCGAGGGCATCGCCCTCGGCCAGGTGGTGCTGCACGACCCGCGCGTCGTCGTCGAGAACTTCATCGCCGAGGATACCGAGCAGGAACTGCGCCGGCTGGCGGCCGCGCTCGATACCATGCGGGTGTCGATCGACGACATGCTCAGCCACGGCGACATGCAGAGCTTTTCGGATCATCGCGAGATTCTCGAAAGCTACAGGATGTTCGCCCATGACCGCGGCTGGGTCGACCGGATGACCGAGGCCATCGAGAACGGGCTGACGGCCGAAGCCGCGGTGGAGCGGGTGCAGAACGACACCCGCGCCCGCATGATGCGGTCCACCGACCCCTACATCAAGGAACGGCTGCACGATCTCGACGATCTGGCCAATCGGCTGCTGCGCATCCTGACCGGTAACGGTCACGCCATGGGCATGAAGGAACTGCCGGCCAATGCCATTCTGGTAGCGCGCAACATGGGGCCGGCGGAGCTGCTCGAATACGACCGCTCGCGCCTGCGCGGCATCGTGCTCGAAGAGGGCGGCCCGACCGCGCATGTCGCCATCATCGCCCGTTCGCTGGGGCTGGTGGCGGTCGGACAGGCCGAGAACGTCGTCGCCATGAGCGAGGAGGGCGACGACATCATCGTCGACGGCCCGGCGGGGACGGTGCATCTGCGGCCGACCCCCGACGTCGAGCAGACCTATGTCGACAAGGTGCGGCTCAGCGCCAAGCGCCAGGCCCACTATCTCGAGCTGCGCGACCGGCCGTCGGTGAC
>NZ_DASWVV010000067.1:0-6900 GCF_036406155.1 Devosia sp.
CCGCCAGCTTGCCCATCATCGCTCTCACCCCGCCCCCGCCCCTAGCCAAACGCCATCCGCGGTAGCCACAGCACCACGTCGGGCAGGAACAACAGCGCCACGATCAGCACGACGATCGTCGCGACGAACGGGATGGATTCCACCGTGTACTCCTCGATGCGCACGTTCATCAGCGAGCACACTGCGTACATCGCCACGCCGACCGGCGGCGTCATGCCGCCGAGCGTGACGATGCTCATCATCAGGATGCCGAAATGCACCGGGTCGATCCCCACCTGGGTGACCACCGGTACGAAGATCGGCGTCAGCAGCAGCACCAGCACCGTGCTCTCGATGAACAGGCCGGCGACGAGCAGGAAGCCCAGCACCGCGAGCACGATGAGGCGCGGGTCGCTGATCCCCGCCAGCATCCACGACGAGATGCCCTGCGGCACCTGCAGGTAGATGATGGCGAAGCCGACCATGCCGCTCATCAGGATGATGATCATGATCAGCCCGATATCCGAGATCGCGTGCGAAAAGGCCCGCTTGAGCCGCTTGAACGTCATGTCGCGGTGGAAGACGAAACCGACGAAGACGGCGTAGACCACGGCGAAGGCGCCCACTTCCGAGGGAGTGAACAGCCCGCCGCGGATGGTCAGCACCAGCGCCACCGGGAAGAACAGTGCCCACTTGGCATCCCACGCCGCACGGCCCAGCGCCGCCAGCGTCGGCCGCTCGCTGTCGGCCACGACGTAGCCGCGCTTGCGGGCGATCAGGTAGGTGGTGAGCATCAGCCCGGCCATCATCAGCAGGCCGGGGACGATGCCGGCCAGGAACAGCTGGCCGATCGAGACATTGCCGACATAGCCGTAGAGGATGAGCCCGATGGAGGGCGGAATGGTCGCCGTGATCAGCGAGCCGACGGCGATGGCGGCGGCCGAGAAGCCCTTGCCGTAGCCCTTTGCCACCATGGTCGGGCCGAGGATGCGGGCCTCCATGGCGGCATCGGCGACGGCAGAGCCGGAAACCCCGCCCATCAGCGTCGCCAGCACGATGGCCACCTGGGCCAGCCCACCGGCCATCCAGCCCACCGCCACGTAGGAGAACTTGAACAGCCGTTCGGTGATGCCGCTCTCGTTCATGAGGTGGCCGGCAAAGACGAAGAACGGCACCGCCAGCAGCGGGAAGCTCTGGCTCATGGTGGCGATCTTCTGCACGGCGATCGACATCGGTATGCCGCCGTCGGTCGCGAAGAAGACGAAGCCCGAGATGCCGATGGCGAACGCCACCGGCGCCCCGACCAGCATCAACACGAAGAACAGGATGGTGATGAGGGCCATGGCTCAGAGCTCGCTCACGCTCGAGTACTCGGTTTCCGAGCGCGTATAGACGAGCGTCTCGCCGTCGCTTCGGCGGCGCCAGGCGCCCACGGCATTCCACACCAGCGCGATGCCCAGCATGACGCAGCCGGCCGGGACGGCCATGGTGACCCAGGCATAGGACAACCCGCTGTCGCCGAATTGGCGCTGCGAATTCTGCAGCGCCAGCCGCGTCCCCTCGACCGCGAGCAGCCCGAGAAAGGCGAGCACGACAGCGGAGACGGCGAATTCGAGCGCCAGCCGCCATTTGTGCGGCACCCAGCGGATGGCGAGGTCGATGGCGATGTGGCCCTTGCTGCGCATGGCGCGGGCGGCGCCGAAGAAGCACACCCAGATGAACAGCAACTGCGCCATGTCCACCGACCAGATCAGCGGGTGGCCGAAAAAGCGCATGATCGCGGCCGTGAACACCAGGATCACGATGACGGCCAGCAGGCCGGCGGCGACGAGGAACTCGAGCTGGGCGAGGCGGCGAAGCATGGAGGCACTCCCTCGGCAAGGGGCGGCATGGGTGCTTCGGGCACCCATGCCCGGGTGAGGGAGAGGTTATTGGCCCGCGGCGATCGCCTGCAACTGGTCGCGCAATTCGCCGTACCCCAGTTTCACGTAGACGGCGGCCGTTGCCTCCTTGAACGGAGTCACGTCGATATCCGTGACCGTTACCCCCGCGGCCTTGAGGTCGGCCTCGATCTGGGCCAGCGAGTCCTGGGTGCCGTAGGAGGCGACGTCGCCGGCCTTGAGCGCCTCGTCGCGCAGGACCTTCTGCAGGTCCTCGGGCAGGCCGTCAAACCACTGGGCGCTCGTCACCAACCCGGTGATGAGGCTGATATGGCCGGTCTTGGTCACGTGCGTCGTCACCTCCTGCAGCTTGGAGCCCCAGGCCGCCGGATACTGCACCTCGGCGGCATCGATGACGTTCTGCTGCAGCGCCGAATACACCTCGGCATAGGGCATCGGCGTCGGCGTCGCGCCCATCGCGGCGACCGTCTCCATCCACACCGGCGCGCCCGGGGTGCGCATGCGGACGCCGGCGAGGTCGGCCGGGGTCGTGACCGGCTTCTTGGTGAACAGCTGGCGCTCGCCCTGCCACCAGTTGAAGCTGAGGATCTGGTGGCCCGACGTGTCGTGCAGCTTCTGGACCCACTCCTCGAACAGCGGCGAGGTCACCACCTTGCGAATGCCGTCATAGCCGGAAGCGAGATAGGGTGCGCCGAGCACGCCGAACTCGTTGACGAATGGGGCGAGGCGGCCGCCGTCCACGACGACCGCCACCGGTGCGCCGGCGCGCGCCTGCTCGAGCACGTCCTCGTCCGGGCCGAGCTGGGAATTGGGGAACAGCTTGACTTCTATGCGGCCACCGCTGGCGCTGGCGACGCCAGCGACGAAGCTTTCGAGCCCCTTGTACAGCGGGTCGCTGGTGGCGAGCGCGGTATTGACGCTCAGCGTGTAATCGGCTGCAAGTGCCGGCAGGCCCGCGCCGAACAGCGCGGCAGCGGCCAACAGGGGTGTCAGCGACGTGAATTTCATGGCAATCCTCCCATCCTCGGCGCCCATCGTGCCGATTGCCATCAGCACTAGTATGGTAGTATCCTTGGTGTCAAGATGACGACCGAAGTCCTGCCGCTGACCCTCGACGACGACCCTGCGCGCGCCCGCCAGGGCACGATCGGCTATCGCGTCTTCGACGCTATCCGCCAGGCCATCGTGCAATTGCAGCTGCGGCCCGGCAACCTCTTGTCCGAGGCCGACGTGGCCCGCCAGCTCGGCGTCTCCCGCCAGCCGGTGCGCGAGGCCTTCATCAAGCTCGCCGATGTCGGGCTGGTGGAAGTGCGGCCGCAGCGCGGCACCTTCGTCAAGCTGATCTCCATCCGCGAGGTGCAGAACGCCCGCTTCGTGCGCGAGGCCATCGAGATCGCCATCGTCCGCAAGGCCGCGCTCGAGGCGTCGCGCGGCAAGATCGCCGAACTCGATCGCATCCTCGCCGAACAGCGCGAAGCTTCCGAGCGCGGCGACCACGTCGCCTTCCTGCGCCTCGACGAGGCTTTCCACCAGGCCGTCGCGCACAGCGCCGACTGCGACCATGCCTGGCGCGTGCTCGAGGGGCTGAAGGCGCAGATGGACCGGGTGCGCTACCTGTCCATGCCCAACGCCACCCCGATCGACACGCTGATCGGCCAGCACGCGGCCATCGTCGACGCGCTGGGCCGGCACGCCCCCGACGACGCCGAGGCGGCCATGCGGCTGCACCTGAGCGAAATCCTCACCTCCCTGCCCCGGCTGGCGCAGGCCCATCGCGAGCTGTTCACCGACTGAGCCGGCTAGCCGTTCGCCAGCGCGATCAGGATGTCGGCATGGCACGGCGTGCCGGGCCGGCACCAGCAGGCGAGGTTGTGCCCGCCCAGTTCGGCGCGGATGCTCTCGCGGCTCGGCGGCTCTCCCGGCGCCAGCGCCGGATCGAGCGTCCCCCTGAGCCACTGTCCGCACAGTTCCACCGCCTTGGCCTGCGCCGCCGCCTTGTCGAGGCCGTAGCGGCGCGCCGTCTCCTCGATGGTGAACGGGTTGCCCCACCGGCCCGGCCGCGCGATCGGCTTTGCCGGCAGGCCGTTGAGGCCCCGCGACGCCGCCTGCAGGTCGAAACCGGCCCGGCGCGACAGCTGCATTCTCTGCGGTGTGCTCATCCGGCCTCCCGTTTCGCTTCCGGCCAGCATAGACTAGCCTCATCCGCGGGGGCACCGCCAGCGGCAACGGCGGCCCGACAGCCGGGCCGCGGGGTGCCGACAATCCCCCTGCACGGGAGGCGCGCATGGTCGAAACGATTGCAGTCGGGCTGATCGGATGCGGGTTCTTCGCGCAGAACCACCTCAACGCCTGGAAGGACCTGGCGCCGGAGGGCGTCACCCTCGCCGCCGTCTGCGACATCGACGCGGACAAGGCGCGGGCGGCCGGCGAGACCTTCGGGGCCCGCTGGTACACGGACGCCGCTGCCATGCTGGAGCAGGAACGGCTCGACCTCGTCGACATCGCCACGCAGATGCGCACGCACGCCGCACTGGTCGAGCTCACCATGCGCCACCGCGTCCCCACCATCGTGCAGAAGCCGTTCGGCGCCAACCTCGCCGAAGTCCGCCGCATGGTCGAGGCCTCGCGGCAGGCCGGCGTGTTTCTCGCCGTGCACGAGAATTTCCGTTTCCAGCAGCCGATGCGCAAGATCGTCGAAATCCTGCGCTCCGGCGCCATCGGCACCCCCAACTGGGCCCGCATCAGCTTCCGCACCGGCTACGACGTCTATTCCGGCCAGCCCTATCTGCGCCGGGAGGAGCGCTTCGTGCTCATCGACCTCGGCGTGCACGTGCTCGACCTCGCCCGGTTCTTCCTCGGCGAGGTCGAGCACGTCTCCTCCGAACTGCAGTACCGCAATCCCGCCGTCCGCGGCGAGGACACCGCCACCATGCTGCTGCGCCACGAGTCCGGCGCCGTCTCCGTCGTCGAATGCACCTACGCCGCGCACCGGCGTCCCGACTCCTTCCCCGAAACGCTGGTCGAGATCGAGGGCGACAGGGGCGCCATCGTCACCCGCATCGGCTCGCGGATCGAAGTGACGAGCGACGGGGTCATGCAGGTCGTCGACGCCGAACCGCCGCTCCTCTCCTGGACCGAGCGCCCCTGGCACGTGACCCAGCACAGCGTGCTCACCACCTGCCGCCATATGGTCGAGGCGCTGCGCGCCGGCCGCCCGGCCGATACCTCGGCCGAGGACAACCTCAGGACCTTCGCCCTCGTCGAAGCCGCCTACGGCCTCGAAGGCAAGGAACGCCCGGAAGCATAGCCGCCTCTCCTGCCCTGGTTGTTGCGGGCGCGGAACGCCCGCACCCCCGCTCCGCTGCCCGCAGTCGGGACTCCCTTCCCCTCGCGGGGAGGGAGAGTCGAGCAGGAATTGGCTTGCCAACTCCGTCGCGAGACCGGGTGGGGGGCTGAGGCCTGGCACGGGCCCTGCGACGAGAGGCATTTCAGTGGTGCCACAGATGCCGCGACTCGATCGCCCTCTCCCCTCGTGGGAGAGGGTGCCCTCCGGTGGGTGTGACGCGATCGTGCCCCCAAGGCCGGCAGCGGGCACCCGTCACCCGCCGGACCCGGCAGCAGCGCATACACCCTCCCCCTTGCGGGCGGGTGCCCCCTCCCCAACCCTCCCCACAAGGGGGAGGGTGTCCCCCGGTGCGCGTGGCGCGATGGTGCCCCCACGGCCGGCAGCGGCCACCTTCACCCGCCGAAGCCAGCCGCAACGCTTCCCTGCACCCGCCGGAGCCAGCCGCGACGCCCTCTTCACCCTCCCCCGCGTCAGCGCGGGGAGGGTCGGGGAGGGGGTGGTGCCGCGGGCCGGGTGCCGCAGTCGGCACCGTCCCTGCTTGCCAGGGAAGGGGGGAACGAGGGGCCCGGTGGTTGGGGCCGGATCGTGCGGTCGCGACTGTTCTCCCGCGCTCCGGGCGGGTGTGCCCCCTCCCCAACCCTCCCCACAAGGGGGAGGGTGTCCCCCGGTGCGCTTGGCGCGATGGTGCCACCAAAGCCGGCAGCGGTCACCTTCACGCGCCGGAGCCAGCCGCAACGCTCGCCTCACCCGCCGGAACCGGCCGCGACGCCCTCTTCACCCTCCCCCGCGAAGCGCGGGGAGGGTCGGGGAGGGGGTGGTGCCCCGGGGACACGGGTGCCGCAGCCGCACTCTCCCCCCTGCCAGGGGACGGGTGACCGCCCGGGCCCGGTGGTTGGGGCCGGATCGTGCGGTCGCGACTGTTCTCCGGCGCGGCGGGCGGCTGCGCCCCCTCCCCAACCCTCCCCACCAGGGGGAGGGTGTCCCCCGGTGCGCTTGGCGCCATGGTGCCACCAGGGCCGGCAGCGCCCACTTTACCAGCCGGAACCAGCCGCAACGCTCGCCTCACCCGCTGGAACCGGCCGCGACGCACTCTTCACCCTCCCCCGCGTTAGCGTGGGGAGGGTCGGGGAGGGGGTGGTGCAGCGGGGCACGGGTGCTGCCGTCGCACTCTCCCCCCTGCCAGGGGACGGCGGGACCTGCGGTTGGGGCCCGGATCGTGCGGTCGCGACTGTTCTCCCCTTGCGGGCGGGCGCCCCCTCCCCAACCCTCCCCACAAGGGGGAGGGTGTCCCCTGGTGCGCTTGGCGCGATGGTGCCACCAGGCCGGCACCATCACCAGCCAAAGCCAGCCGCAACGCTCGCCTCACCAGCCAAAGCCAGCCGCACGCTTCCCTTACCCGCTGGAACCGGCCGCGACGCTTCCCTGCACCAGCCGAAACCAGCCGCGACGCACTCTTCACCCTCCCCCGCGAAGCGTGGGGAGGGTCGGGGAGGGGGTGGTGCCGCGGGGCACGGGTGCTGCCGTCGCAGCGCGCCGGAAAAAGTAATCCCCGTCCCCTGCACCGGCCCTATGCTCCTCCCCAGCGGCGCCCCGAAGCGAGATCATGACGAGTGGTTGGGGCGCCGCCGGCCGGGCAGGCCGGGAGTCGTCCCGGCCAGGCCGGTCCGTGACGGG
>NZ_DASWVV010000068.1:0-6902 GCF_036406155.1 Devosia sp.
GGGCCTTCGCGCCGACCGTGGCGCGCGACCTGCCGACGGCGATCGAGCCGATCGTCGACGCGCCGGATGCGGACGGCGGTCCGCCGGTGGCGCCGCGCCGCGCCAACCGTCTCGCCCGCCTCGCCTGGGCGAGCGGCGGCGTTCTCCTGTCGCTGGCCTTCGGCATTGCCGCGGACCGACTGATCCGCGACCTGTTTGCACGAGCCGAGTGGCTGGGCTGGGCCGGCCTCGCGGTGTTGGCGCTGTTCGTCGTGGCGCTCGCCGCGCTGCTTGTCCGCGAGATGCTGGCGCTGCGACGTCTGCAAACGCTCGACCAGTTGCGGCGTCGTGCCGCCGAAACCCTCCTCAGCGACAAGCGGGACGCCGGCAGGGCCATCCTGCGCACGCTGCAACACGTCTACGAGGCGCGCCCCGACCTCGCCCGCGCCCGCGACCACCTCGACCGGGACGCCCCCGACATCTTCGACGGCAGCGAGATCGTGCGGCTGTGCGAGCGCACGCTGATGGCCCCGCTCGATGCCCGCGCCAGGGCCTTGACCGCCGCCTCCGCCCGCCGCGTGGCGCTGGTGACCACAGTCTCGCCGCGGGCGCTGATCGACGTCGCCTTTGTGATCTACGAGAGCGTGCGGCTCGGCGCCGACATCGCCCGGCTCTATGGCGCCCGGCCCGGCCTGTTCGGCACCTGGCGGCTGCTCGGCGCCATCCTCGCCCATCTTGCCGTCACCGGCGGGCTGGTGCTGACCGATGGCGTCGTCGAGCAGCTTGTCGGCCAGGGCCTCGCCGCCAAGCTTTCCGCCCGGCTGGGCGAGGGCCTGGTCAACGGGCTGATGACGGTGCGCGTCGGCATCGCCGCCATGCGCGTGGTGCGCCCCCTGCCCTTCGAGACGCAGCGCCAGCCGATGGTCAAGGACTTCATCGGCGACCTGGCCAACGTCACGGGCCGGGAGAAAAGCTAGACGGGGCCCGCCGCGCAGGCGGGCTGTGCGTCGGCGGTGCGCAGGCCGGAGCCCAGGAACCACCAGGCGGCGGCGGCCAGCGCGATGGCGAACACGCCAAGGGTCGCGACGTGGTGCCACTGCGGACGCAGCACCATGTCGGCGACCACGGTGAACAGCAGGACATAGTCGAACTTGGCGATGCCCAGGATGCCGCGGCCGACGGCGGCGGCAGCGGGGAGATTGCCCTCGCCCATGAGGCGGCCGGCCTCCATCGCCTTCACGCGCAACACGAAATGGCCGAGCAGGAACGAGGCGAACAGGCCCGCGAGGCCCAGGATGATCCACAACTCCGTCCACAAATTGCCGAGGAAGGTCATCACCAGGCCGAACACCAGCGTCAGCGCCGATGCCGGCAGGAACCAGCGCGCGCCCATGCTGCCCACCGCACCCAGGAGTCGCATCATCTCGGCCTCGTCCCTGGTCCGCTCGGCGAACACCACCAGCGCGAACAGGGTCAGGCCGCCGCCGACCCAGGCCATCGCGGCGGCAACGTGCAGAAATTTGACTATCGAGAAAAGATCCATCGTTCCCTCACATCTGCGCCCCCCGGCGAAGCGGGCGGCGATAGCGGAGCACGGCTGAACGGCAGATGAATGGGGGGTACGCGGCTGGGGTATCCGCCGGCCCGCTGGACACGTGGGGAGCAGGTGTTCTCTACACCCACGGAGCCGTCATCCCTCGGGTCGAGCCCGAGGACCAGGTGGAGCGTCGGGGAGGCAAACTTGTGCCACTGACGTGGCGCCGGGTCTGGGTCCTCGCGACAAGCGCGAGGATGACGGCCGCGCGGGTTTCCCTACGCCGCCTCGGCGTCCTTGGCGGCGCTGTCGGCGAGGGTGACACGCAGCCCGTCGAGTTCGTCGCTGAGCAGGATCTGGCAGGACAGGCGCGAGTTAGGCTGCGCGTCGGGGGCGGTGTAGAGCAGATCCTCCTCCTCGTGGCTGGGCGGCGGCAGGCGGTCGAGCCAGGCCTCGTCGACATAGACGTGGCAGGTGGCGCAGGTGGCGGCGCCGCCGCACTCGGCCTTGATGTCGAGGCCCCAGTCGCGGATCACTTCCATGACGCGCCAGCCGTCGAGCCCTTCGAGCTCGTGCTGGTCGCCCTTCTGGTCGGTGACGAAAATCTTCATCTGCAACTCCAAGGCCCATGTGGGGAGGGTCGCTGCCGGAGGCAACCCGTCAGGCGACCCCCAGCTTTTTCTGCAGCTTGGTCGAGGAGGTGGTGTACTGGAAGATGACCTTCTCGCCCGGCGAAGCGATCTTCTTGGCGGCCTGCGCCATCAGCGCTGCCTCATGGAAGCCCGACAGGATGAGCTTGAGCTTGCCGGGATAGGAATTGATGTCGCCGATGGCGAAGACGCCGGGCACCGAGGACTGGAATTTCTCGGTATCGACGACGATCAGGTTGTCGTTGAGCTCGAGGCCCCAGTCGGCAACCGGCCCCAGCTTCATGGTCAGCCCGAAGAACGGCAGCAGCCGCGTCGCCGGCACCCGCACTTCCCCCGCCTCGGTGCTGAAATTGACGGCCGAAAGCTGCCCGTCCTCGCCCTCGAGGCCGGCGACCTGGCCGATCACCAGCGAGATTTTGCCTTCCGCCACCAGCGCCTTCATCTTGTTGACCGAATCCGGCGCGGCACGGAAGGCGTCGCGCCGGTGCACCAGGGTGAGCGTGCGGGCGATGGGCTGCAGGTTGAGCGTCCAGTCGAGGGCCGAGTCGCCGCCGCCCACGATGACCACGTCCTGGTCGCGGAAATCATCCATGCGGCGCACCGAGTAGAAGACGGACTTGCCCTCGTAGGCCTCGATGCCGTCAACCGGCGGACGCTTGGGCTGGAAGGAGCCGCCGCCCGCCGCCACCACCACGACCTTGGCCCTGAACACGTCGCCGGCGTCGGTGGTCAGGCGAAAGCCGTCATGGCCGAGCTTTTCGAGCCCGGTGACCATGCGGCTCAAATGGAACTCCGCGCCGAACGGAGCGATCTGCTTCATCAGGTTGTCGGTGAGTCCCTGCCCCGAGATCACCGGGAACCCGGGGATGTCGTAGATCGGTTTTTCCGGATAGAGCTCGGTGCACTGGCCGCCGGGACGGTCAAGGATGTCGATGACGTGACACTTGAGGTCGAGCAGCCCAAGTTCGAACACTGCGAACAGGCCCACGGGACCCGCGCCGATCACGACGACATCGGTGACAATTTCAGTTCCGGACATTTGATCTCTGTTCTCGAATGGCGGTGGGGCTCCTTACCCCACACTTTTACCCTGCCCGCAAGGGGAGGGAGACGATGCACCGCATGCCGGCGGAAGCGGCCCCCGGCGTACCGGTCCGGCCCCTTATGGCCCAGGTCGGCGGTGCGGTACATGATCCAGATCAGACCGACTCGCGCGCGCGGCGCAGGAAGGGGCGCGTGCCCACCGGCACTTCCGCGCCCCCCACCGGCTGGTAGAAGATATCGACCGTGGCCAGCGACCCGTTCGCGAGCGCCTTGCGCGTCGGCCCGTTGGTCACCACGAAGGCATTGATGCCACAGCGGCGCATGAGTGCGATCTGGTCGGCGAGCACGTCGCCGGTGGCGCGGATCTCGCCCCGGTAGCCATAGCGCTCCCTGAGCAGTCGCGCCGACGTGTAGCCGCGGCCATCGGTAAAGGCTGGAAACAGCACGGCGATCGAAGCGAAGCGGGACAGGTCGTCCGCCACGACCTCGACGCGATCACCGGGGGCGACGAGCAGGCCGAGCGGGTGCGGGTTGGCGAGCACGGCATCGCGGTTGGCGAGGAAGACCGGCAGTGGCACGTGCGTATAGCGCACCCCGGCCGGATCGTCGCCGTCGGCCCACGCCCGGAACGGATCGGCGACAAAGCCACCGTCCTTGAACAGCGTCAGCTCGGCCACCGGTACGGGCCTCGCGATGGCAGCGTTGACGTCGAAGTGGATGCCGCACTCCTTCTTGTCGAGGCCGCGCCAGCGGCCGGCCCGCGGATCCTCGCCCTCGCCCACGACGGTGGTGCACGGGGCGCAGCCGATCGACCTGAAACCCCGGGCGAACAAGGGGTGCTCGGGCAGGCCGTGCCGGGCCTTGTACTCGGTGACATCGGCATCGGTGAAATAGGCGAGCGGGTTGACCTTGATGCGCTCGTCGCTGGTCAACTCGAAATGCGGCAGCACGCCGCGTTCCTTCGTCTGGTAGCGCTTGCGCCCGGTGACCCAGCCGCCGAAGCCCTCGAGCGCGATGTCGAGCGGCTCGGTCTTGCGCACATGGCAGCATGAATCGGGGTCGGTCTCCCACAACTCGCCGCGCGGGTCGAAGCGGGTGATATCCCGCTCGTCGGGGACGAGGGCGGAGACGTTGCCGAGCCCGAGGTGCCCCTTCAGCGTTTCGACATAGGCGAGCGTTTCGGGGAAATGCTTGCCGGTATCGAGGAAGAACACCGGCAGGCCCGGATCGACCTGGGCCACCATGTGCAGCAGCACGGCCGAATCCGCACCGAAGGACGAAACGATCGCCAGTTCACCCGGCAGCAGTTCGGTGGCCTGGCGCAGTACGCCGGGCCCGTCCAACTCGTCGAACATGCCGTTGAGCGCCATGATCCCGAGCGCGCGCAACCGGTCGCGCTTCACCGCGGCGGGGCGGGCGGCAGCCTCAGCCATTGCCATAGAGAGCCTCCCTGAACGGGGCTTCGCCAAGCCGGCGGAACGCATCGATGAAGCGTTCGGCCGGGCCTTGGCGCCGGGCGAGATAGGCATCGACGAGGCGCTCGATGGCCGCCGGCACCTCATCGGCCACGAAGCCCGGCCCGAGGATGGTGCCGACCGAGGCGGTCTCGGTGCCGTCGCCGCCGACGGTGATCTGGTAGAGTTCGGTCCCCTTCTTCTCGACCCCGAGGATGCCGATGTGGCCGGCATGATGATGACCACAGGCATTGATGCAGCCCGAGATCTTTATCTTCAGCTCGCCGATCTGCTCCTGGCGGCCGGGATCGGCGAAGCGCCGCCCTATCGCCTGGGCAATGGGAATCGAGCGGGCATTGGCCAGGGCGCAGAAATCCAGCCCCGGGCACGCGATGATATCAGTGATCCGGCCTGCGTTGCCCTCGGCCAGGCCAGCGGTCGCGAGGCCGTCATAGACGGCCCTGAGATCGGCGGCTTGCACGTGGGGCAGCACCAGGTTCTGCTCGTGGGTGACGCGAATTTCGTCGAAGGAGTAGCGCTCGCCGAGCGCGGCCACCGCCTCCATCTGCGCTGCCGTGGCGTCGCCAGGGGCGCCCCCAATGGGCTTGAGCGAGACGGTGACGGAAACGTAGCCGGGCTGGCGGTGGGGATGCAGGTTGTTATCGAGCCAGCGGCCATAGGCCGGGTCGCGGCGCTTCTCCCCTGCGACATCGATCGTCGTGGCCGCGAGCGGTACGAAGGGTGGCGGGGCGAAATAGGCGGCGATGCGGTCGAGTTCCTCTTGCGGCAGCGTCAGGACGCCGTCCCGCGTGGCGGCAAACTCCGCCTCCACCTGCTCGCGCATGACGTCGATGCCGATATCGTGCACGAGAATCTTGATGCGCGCCTTGAACTTGTTGTCGCGCCGGCCGTGGCGATTGTAGACGCGCACGATGCTCTCGAGATAGGCGAGCAGGTGCGCGTGCGGGACGAAATCGCGGATCAGTTTCGCGACCATCGGCGTGCGCCCCATGCCGCCGCCGACCCACACCTCCCAGCCGATATCGCCACCGGCGCCGGCGACCGCGCGCAGCCCGATGTCATGGAACTTGACGGCGGCGCGGTCGGCGGGCGCGCCGGTCAACGCGATCTTGAACTTGCGCGGCAGGTAGGAGAACTCGGGGTGCAGGCTCGACCATTGCCGGACGATCTCGGCGATCGGCCTCGGGTCGATGATCTCGTCGGCGGCGGCGCCGGCGAACTGATCGGTCGTGGTGTTGCGGATGCAGTTCCCCGAGGTCTGGATCGAGTGCATCTCAACCTCGTTGAGGTGCTCGATGATCGCCGGCACATCCTTGAGCCGGGGCCAGTTGAACTGGATGTTGGTGCGCGTGGTGAAGTGGCCGTAGCCGCGATCGTAGGCGCGGGCGATATGGGCGAGCTTGCGCAATTGCCGCGAGCGTAGCGTGCCGTACGGGATGGCGATGCGGAACATGTAGGCGTGCAGCTGCAGGTAGAGCCCGTTCATCAGCCTGAGGGGCCGGAACTGGTCCTCGGTCAGTTCCCCGGCGATGCGGCGGCGCACCTGGTCGGCAAACTGGTGGCGCCGTTCGCGCACGAAGGCGGCGTCGAACTCGTCATATCGATACATGGCCGTCGTCCCCCAGGGGCTGGCGCGGCAAGGCCGGGGCGGTCGGCCCGGCGGCGCGGATACGTTCGCGGATGCGGTCGGGCACGATGACGCCGCCGGCAATCTTCACGGTTTCGGCCTCAAGGCTGAGGATGCGCATGGTCGCTTTCGTCGCCGCCATCGCCGCGTCGCGGGCAGCGGCCTCGTCGGGACCGAACAGCCGCGCCTGTTGCAGATCCGCGACCCAGTTGCCATGGCAGTCGAGATAGACCGTGGCGCCCGACAGGAGCTCGTTGCCGGTCAGGATTTCCATCATGCCGCCCTGTCGATGCCGGCAGCCGCCGACCAGTCGCCGAGACTCGCCGCGCTGACGCCGGGGACCACTTCGCAGACCACACCGGCCCGGCGCAGCGCCGCGAGTTCCTCGCTGGCGCGGCCGAACGCCGTGACATCGCCGTCCTTGAGCCGGACCACCCGCCTGCCCTCCCGCGCCAATCGTACCAGCAGCGCCACGGGCTCCCGGTCGCCGACAACGACGCGCGTCGCGTCGCGGCGCCCCATGTCGATGATGTCCGCCGGCACCAGCCGGTCGTGGACGATGATTTCGGCCTGCTGCAGCAGCCGCTGCGCCC
>NZ_DASWVV010000069.1:0-19066 GCF_036406155.1 Devosia sp.
GGCCGCGACGCTGATCGAGCACGGCCTCGACGTCGTGTCGGGTGGTACCGACAACCACCTGATGCTGGTCGACCTGCGCAAGAAGAACGCAACAGGCAAGCGGGCGGAGCAGGGGCTCGGCCGGGCTTACATCACCTGCAACAAGAACGGTATTCCGTTCGACCCCGAAAAGCCGTTCGTGACGTCCGGGATTCGCCTTGGCACCCCAGCAGGCACGACCCGCGGCTTCGGCGAGGCGGAATACCGCGAGATCGGCAATCTCATCGTCGAGGTCCTGGACGGACTGCGCGAGGCCAACTCCGACGAAGGCAACGCGGCTGTCGAGGCAGCGGTGCGCCAGAAGGTGATCCAGCTCACGGACCGGTTCCCGATCTACCCTGGCCTGGCCTAGCCGATGCGCTGTCCCTATTGCGGAAACGACGACACGCAGGTCAAGGACAGCCGGCCCACCGAGGATTCGAGCGCCATCCGGCGCCGGCGCATCTGCAACGCCTGCGGCGGCCGCTTCACGACGTTCGAGCGCGTGCAACTGCGCGAGCTCACCGTGATCAAGAAGTCGGGTCGCAAGGTCCCCTTCGATCGGGAGAAGCTGGCGCGGTCCGTCTACACCGCCCTGCGCAAGCGATCGGTCGAGCCCGAGCGGATCGAGCGCATGATCTCGGGGGTAGTGCGGCAGCTGGAGAGTCTTGGCGAAGTCGAAATCACCTCGGATCAGATCGGCGAGTTCGTCATGGACGGGCTCAAGGGCCTCGACGACGTCGCCTTCGTCCGCTTTGCCTCCGTCTACAAGAATTTCTCGGCGGCCGACGATTTTCGCTCCTTTCTCGCCAAGCTGCACGACGAGGACGGGGACGCTTCGCGGGCCGATGACGACTGAGCGGTCTGGCCGAGGTTGACCGGCCGGCTCTGGGCGCCGATATGATGCTGACATCCAGGCGCGTGCTCGGAAGGGCACCCCGTCGCGGCGGTGCAGTTGCGATTTCGGGTCCGGCCGACTATGGGCATGGTGGCCGGAGCAGACGATTACGGCGCAGGACCGAGGAACTCTTCATGGCGATGGCGCCGCATATCCGGCCGGGAGCTCCGGCGTGACCCAGACAACGCGACGGCAGCGTGATGCGGTGAGACCCGCCAACCAGCGAAGTGCGGCGCGGCTCGCGGCTGTGCAGGCCCTCTACCAGATGGACATCGGCCGGCAGTCGCTCGAGGATACGCTTGCCCAGTTCAACGCTCATCATCTCGGGCGGGAGATCGAAGGGGAGCAGTACCTCCCCGCAGACGCGGATTTCTTCCGCCAGATCGTGAGCGGGGTCATCCGTTACCAACTCGACATCGATCCCACGGTCGACAATGCCCTGCAACGCGGCTGGCCGGTGGCCAGGATCGACGCGACGCTCCGCGCCATCCTGCGCGCCGCGACCTTCGAGCTTCTGCGTCGCAGGGACATCCCGAGCGGCGTCGTCATCACCGAGTATGTCGACATCGCCAAGGCGTTCTACGAGGAGGATGCAGCGGGCCTGGTCAACGGCGTGCTCGACGCTATCGCAAGGCAGGCCGATCGTGGCAATATGGCCGACCAGAAACCGAGTTAGGCCCTGCCCATGACCGCGGCGACCGGTTCTCCTGTCCGCAATATTGCGCTGCTGTCGATCAGCCAGGCCCTGGGGGGCTCCGGCCAGGCGATCCTGATATCCGTTGCCGCCCTCACGGCCGCCGGCATGGCGCCGGCCCAGGGGCTGGCCACGCTGCCCGTCAGCCTGATGATCATCGGCACCGCGCTCGCGACTGGACCGGCGGCATGGGCCATCCATTCGTGGGGCCGACGGCAGGGATTCGTGTTCGGAGCGGCGGTCTCCATCCCGGCGGCGTTGCTGGCGACGGCGGCTTCCTGGATCGGCAATTTCTGGCTGTTCTGCGTCGCACTCGCTGCCTTCGGGGCTTCGGCCGCCTTTGCCCAGCAATACCGCTTCGCTGCCGCCGACAGCGTGCCGGCGGCCCTCAAGTCGCGGGCCATCTCGTGGGTGCTGTTCGGCGGGGTGCTGGCCGGGTTCATCGGCCCGCAACTCACCATCCTGTCAAAGGACCTGATCCCCGGCGCGACGTTCTCGGGGGCCTATCTGGTGATGGCCGGGCTGGCCTTCCTCGCCATCGGAGCGCTGTCGCTCACGCGGCTCGCGCCGACGGTGCAACGGGCCGAGGACCGCAAGGCCGGTCGTTCGCTCGGGACCCTGCTGCGCACGCCGCAGATCGTCGTTGCCATGGTCGGCGGCGCCGCAAGCTACGCGCTGATGACGCTGGTCATGGTGGGGGCGCCGCTCGCCATGGTGTTCGTTTGCGGCCACACCACCGAAGAGGCGGCTTTCGCCATCCAGTGGCACATCATAGCGATGTTCGCGCCGAGCTTCGTGACGGGCAGCATTGTCTCCCGGCTCGGTCCGCACCTTACGGCGAGCCTGGGATTGCTCGGCATCCTGATCGCGGGCGTGGTCAGCCTGTCCGGCGTCAGCGTCGGCCATTTCGTC
Organism: Devosia sp.; assembly: GCF_036406155.1. Taxonomy (GTDB): domain Bacteria; phylum Pseudomonadota; class Alphaproteobacteria; order Rhizobiales; family Devosiaceae; genus Devosia_A. Next base: position 2,523 of record NZ_DASWVV010000069.1, read on the forward strand.
GCTACCCTGGTGTTGCTGGGGGTCGGCTGGAACCTCGGTTTCATCGCCTCCACGGCGCTGCTTGCCTCGAGCTACCGCCCCGAGGAAGCAGCGCGTGTCCAGGGCTTGAACGAACAGGTCGTCTTCGGCGTCATGGCTGTCGCCTCGATCGCGTCGGGCCTGCTGCTGCAGCTCATCGGCTGGCAGTCGATCAACATCCTGGCCATCGCCATTGCGGCGTGTGCGATCGCGATCCTGGCCTGGGGCCAATACGACGCAGGCAAGGCCCGTGCCGGGGGAGCCGCCTATTAGATAGAGGCCAGGATCGACTCGATGAACGTACGGTCTTCGCCGAAGGAGGGCGTCCGGCGCGACTCGATCTGGAACACCTTGCCGTCCTTGGTGCCGTACACGGCCTTGTCGATGACCTTGTTGTTCTTGTCGAAGTAGACGGCGAGAACGGTGCGGTCCTTGGCGATCTCGAGTCCGAAGGCGGTCTGCTCGACCTTCGTCTGCACGTAGTAGTAGGCCGTCTCGTTGCCGAAGCTGTTGGTCGTCTGCGGCGAGCCCAGCACCATGGTGACCAGCTGCTGGCTCTGGCCCGGCCGGATCTGCGCCAGTGCGTCCTGGGAGATGCTGTAGCCCTGCGTCCGGTGCTGCGTCAGCGACAGCCCGCTGGGACTGCACCCGGCCAGCACCATTGCAGCCGCAACGGCGGAAAGTCCGAGCAGATGGCGACTGGCAAGACTCAACGGCATGGGTTTGACTTTCAAGATGGGTCTCGACTAATACGCAGCAGGCGGCCGAGGCTCCCCTTTTGCCGCCGTCTGTTTAGCTGCCAAATGCCCCACAAGGCAAGCTGGCTCTGATTTCAGGCACCCCTTTTGCCCCGGCAGCTGCTGACCGACACGACGCTGAGCGTACCGCATGATCTTCGGAGTATTCCGCAAAAAGCCTTCCACCGAAGCGGTTTATGCCGTCTATCGCGCCATTGTGGCGCAATCCCGGCAGCCCCGTTTCTACGCGGAGTGGGGCGTCCCCGATACGGTGACCGGACGGTTCGACATGGTAAGCCTGCACATGGCGCTATTGTTCCGCCGCCTGCGTTCGGACGACGCCGACGTGAAATCGTTCGCACAGGCCGTGTTCGACCTCTTCTTCAAGGACATGGATCGCTCGCTGCGCGAGATGGGGGTGACTGATTTGGGGGTGCCGAAGAAGATCCGGCAGATGGGAAACATCTTCTATGGGTTGCTGGCGAACCTCAATGAGGCGCTGGACCGCGGCGAGCGCGCGGCGGTCGAGGCCGTGCTGGCCCGGAACCTCTTCGACGAGGGCAAGGCCGAGTCCGTGCCGGAACTTGCCGAGTACATCTTCGCCGTAGCGGCGGCGCTCGAGACGCAGCCGCTCGAGACGATCGCCCGCGGCCGCATCGAGTTTGCAGCATGAGCACCCCCCGCATCACTGACGCCAGCATCCGCCTCGACTCGATGCCGCCGGCGGGGCGAGACCTTGCCCTGTCCGTCGCCGAGGAGGAGCGCCGGCAGATTGCCGAGGCAGTCGGGGTCACGGAGGTCGCGCACCTCGATATCGCCCTGCACGCCGTGAAGTTCCGCGGGGGAATGCGGGTAACCGGGCGCCTGACGGCCGTCGTCGTGCAACCGAGCGTGATCACGCTGGAGCCGGTTCGCCAGGAGATTTCCGAGCCGGTCGACCGGGTCTTCCTCCCTGGCGGCGAGAAGCCTTACGCCGGCCCGGCCGGAGCCGAGGTCTTCGTCGATCTCGACGGCGAGGACCTTCCCGATCATTTCGAGGGCCCGGAGGCAGACCTCTCCGGCCTGATCATCGAAACCCTGGCTCTCGCCATCGACCCCTATCCACGGGCCGAGGGGGAAAGCCTCGATACGCTGGGCCTGCCGGAAGCAGACCGGGATGAATCGCCGTTTGCCGGGCTCCGATCCCTCAAGAAGAACGAAGACAAGGCCTGATCCGGTTTGGCTTGCGCGACCGGGGCGTTTGGGTATTTTGGCGACCGGCCCGCGCGGCAGGGCAATTGATAGGCGGTTATGAGCGATTCCATTCGCATTTCGGTAGACGCCATGGGCGGCGACAAGGGGCCGCGCGTGGTGTTTCACGGTGCCCGCCTCGCCCTGCGGGAGCGTCGCAACATCAAGTACGTCTTTCACGGCCGCGCGGACGAGCTTCGTCCGCTGCTCGACGAATATCCGGAGCTGAAGCCGGTCTCCAGGATCGTCCACAGCGACAATGTGATCGCGATGGACGACAAGCCGTCCCAGGCCTTGCGCAAGGGGCGCGGCACTTCGTCGATGTGGGCGGCTCTGGAGACAGTCCGGGCAGGGGAGGCCGACGTCGCCATCTCGGGAGGCAATACCGGTGCCCTGATGGCGATGGCGACATTCTGCCTGCGACCCATGGAAGGGATTGCGCGGCCAGCGATCGCGGCCATCTGGCCCACGCTGCGGACCGACATCATCGTGCTCGATGTCGGCGCCACCGTAGGCGCGGACGCCCGCCAGCTCGTCGACTTCTCGATCCTGGGGGCGGCGCTGGCGCGGGCCCTGTTCGACCAGGAGACGCCGACCGTGGGGCTGCTCAATATCGGCACCGAGGAGCTCAAGGGGCACGACGAGGTGCGGGATGCGGCCCGCTTCCTGGCCGATGCCAGCGGAGCTGGTTTCGTCTATCACGGTTTCGTCGAGGGCGACGACATCGGCAAGGGCACCGTGGACGTGGTCGTCACCGAGGGCTTCACCGGCAATATCGCACTGAAGACCGCCGAAGGGACAGCGCGCCAGGTGGGCACCTATATGCGCGAGGCGCTGAAGGCGGACCCGATCTCCATGCTCGGCGCCGCCATTGCCGGGCGCGCCCTGCAGGCACTCAAGCGCAAGCTCGATCCACGCAACATCAATGGCGGCGTCTTCCTGGGCCTCAACGGTATCGTCATAAAGAGCCACGGGGGCACCGACGAGATCGGCTTCAAGGCCGCCCTGGGCCTGGCCTACGAGATGGCGCGCAGCCGCCTCATCGACAAGATTGGCGAGGGCCTGCGCCGCTTCCCTGCCTTGCCTGTCGAGGCTTCGACAAGATCAGAACCAGAGGGCAATCCGGCTTGAACGAGAGACACTCCATCGTACGCAGTGTCGGCGCCTACCTGCCGGCCCGCATCCTGACGAATGACGAACTGGCCAAGATGGTCGACACGTCGGACGAATGGATCGTGCAGCGAACTGGTATCCGCCAGCGCCACATCGCGGCCGAGGGCGAAAACACTTCGGACCTTGCCGCGGCCGCGGGCCGCAAGGCGTTGGAGAACGCCGGAGTCGGCATCGAGGACATTGACCTCATCATCGTCGCCACGACAACGCCGGACATGACGTTCCCCGCCACGGCGACGCTGGTGCAGCAGAAGCTCGGCATGCATCACGGCGCGGCATTTGACCTCCAGGCGGTGTGTTCGGGCTTTGTCTTCGCGGTTGCCACCGCGGATTCCTATCTCAAGAACAACCTCGCCCGGCGGGTGCTGGTCATCGGGGCCGAGACATTCTCCCGCATCCTCGACTGGACCGACCGCACGACCTGCGTGTTGTTCGGCGACGGTGCCGGCGCCGTTGTCATGGAACTGGGCAAGGAGGGCCCGCCGGAGCGAGGCGTGCTCGCCTCGAGCCTGCGCTCCGACGGCAGGCACTGGAACAAACTGTATACCGATGGCGGCCCCTCATCGACGCGCAGCATGGGGCTCGTCCGCATGGAGGGCAAGGAGGTCTTCAAGCACGCCGTGGGCATGATCACCGACGTCGTCCACAACGTCCTCGACGCCGCCGGTTACGGCATCGACGACCTCGACTGGTTCGTGCCCCACCAGGCCAACAAGCGCATCATCGACGGCGCAGGGGTCAAGCTCGGAATCCCGCCAGAGAAGGTCGTGGTGACGGTAGACCGCCACGCCAACACATCGGCGGCGTCCGTGCCGCTTGCACTGAGCACGGCCGTGGCGGACGGCCGCATCAAGCGGGGCGACCTGGTGATGATCGAAGCCATGGGCGGCGGCTTCACCTGGGGGGCCTCGCTGATTCGCTGGTAGCCCATCATATTGATTGGTAAGTATGATTGTCAGCGCGGGCTGGCCGCGTTAATCTTTTCCGGTGCTTAGGTGGGGCGCTTGGCGGGGGTTGTCACCCAGTTTGGCGAAACGGAGGGGAGAATGGCGCAGAAGACGGTGACCCGGGCCGACCTCGCGGAGGCGGTCTACGAAACGGTTGGCCTGTCCAGAACCGAATCGGCCGAACTGGTCGAGCGCGTCCTCGACCTGATCTCGGAAGCGCTGGTTTCGGGCCAGCACGTCAAGCTGTCGTCCTTCGGCTCTTTCCATGTCAGGTCCAAGAACGAGCGCATCGGACGCAATCCCAAGACAGGCGAAGAAGTTCCGATCCTGCCGCGGCAGGTGCTGGTGTTCAAACCCAGCAATGTATTGAAATCCAAGATCAACAAATCTATGGTTCGTACTGGAAAATAAGCCAGTTTTGTGGGGTCACGCCGGGTGGAGAAGTCACCAGACGCCTTCCGTACGATCTCTGAGGCCGCCGAGGAACTGGATCTGCCGCAGCACGTGTTGCGGTTCTGGGAGACGCGTTTCTCGAACATCAAGCCGCTGAAGCGCGGGGGCGGTCGGCGGTATTATCGGCCGGAGGACGTGTTGTTGCTCAAGGGCATCCGGCACCTTCTCTACGACCAAGGGTTCACCATCAAGGGCGTGCAGCGCATCCTCAAGGACCAAGGGATCCGCTACGTTATCGGTATCGGCGAGGGGCAACCCATCGAACCTGTGGTGCAGGCACCTGCAGCCACCGTACCCGCTGCGCAGCGCGGCGCGATCCCGCCCGAGGTGGAGCCGGAGCCGGCGCCCACCGTGGCGGGCAAGGGGCTCAGCGGTAGTGACCGGGAAAAGCTTGCCGGCGTGCTGCGCGAATTGCTGGACTGCAAGCGCATCCTCGAGCGGGCCCGCGAAGGATAGTGTACTCGTTCGGCGCTGCACACCTCACAGCAGGCCGGCTTCCTCGCAGTCACGCAGCGTAAAGGTCACATGCGCCAGGTAATAGGCGCTCGCCGGATCGTTCGATTCTTCGTCGACGTTGAACTCCGCGGTCAGTGACTCGCGTGACTTTGCCTCGAGACCCTGGCACGCCGCCCGCAACTCCGCCTTGCGGTAGTCGGGGTAGATCTGGTTGCCCAAGACGAAGGCCGCCGGTGTCGCCGTCGGCACCGCGACCATGCCAACGGCCACGGCCGCCGTCAGCAATCTGTGAATTGCCATTCCGACCTCCTGTTGTTCGCTTCCGGATAACTATCCAGAGCGCCCTGAGGTTGCCGCACGCGAGGTCCGCGATGAGGGTTGAATGGTCGGAGTGGCCGGATTTGAACCGACGACCCTTTGTCCCCCAGACAAATGCGCTACCAGGCTGCGCTACACCCCGACGAGGCACTATCTAGTCGCTCGGCGCTGCCAAGGCAACCCTTTGCACGTCCGTCGCTGTCCGTTGACGGCGCCTCGCAAAGGCCGCAGAAGCCGTCGGGAACCGCGCGTGGCGGTCGCCTGGCGGTGCCCTCGAGCCGTGGAGTGCGAAGTGCGAGAATTGGACGTTCCCGGCCTCGACGCCTGCCTTGAGCGCTGGAGCGAGACGTGCGGCGGCCGGGCGACGCTCATCAACCTGTCGGAGAACCACACATATCGGGTCGATGGGCCGAATGGCGTGCGGCACATCCTGAGGGTCCACCGTCCCGGCTACCAGACGCCGGAGTCGATCGACAGCGAACTCGCCTGGATCGCGGCGCTGGAGAAAACGGGGCTGCCGCTGCCGCGGGCGCTCCCCGGCCGGGACGGGGCACTGGTCCAGGACGCGGGGGGGCGTTCGGCCGTGCTATTCTGCTTCGAGCCGGGCCGCGAACCCCAGCCGGGAGAGGATCTGTCCGGGCTGTTCCGCACGATCGGCGGGTTCGCGGCGGTGGCGCATCGGCATGTGCAATCCTGGACCTTGCCCCCGGGGTTCGAAAGGCCGCATTGGACCGAGACGGCGATCCTCGATGCCGATGGCCTGTGGGGGGACTGGCGTCAGGCGCCCGGCGTGGTCGGGTCGGTACGCCGGACCCTCGGGGAAGTCGACAGCAGGCTGCGGCTGGCCCTTCACGCCTACGGCCGCGGACCGGACCGCTACGGCCTGATCCACGCTGACATGCGGCTCGCCAACCTGTTGGTTGACGACGGCCGCGTGACGCTCATCGACTTCGACGACTGTGGCTTCGGCTGGTTCCTGTACGACCTGGCTGCCAGCCTCTCGTTCATCGAGACGACGCCGCAGGCGGCGGCACTCAGGCGTTGCTGGATCGAGGGCTACAGCGCCATCCGTCCGCTTTCGGCGGATGACCTGGGCATGATCGACGCCATGGTGCTGCTGCGGCGCATGGCGCTTCTGGCCTGGATCGGTTCGCACGGGGAAACCGAACTTGCAGCACAGCACCGGGAACGTTTCGCCGCGGAGACCGCCGCCCTGGCCGAGGCGTGGATGGACTAGACCGGTGTTGGGAGTCGCTTCGACTCCTCGGCCTCCACGCGCTGGTAGGCCGCTGTCACGCCCCAGATCAGCCCCGCCAGAAGGTAGAAGTGGCGCCAGTGGTCGAGATCGATGATGGCGGCCTCGATACTGAGGATGCCGAAGGTTGAGATCAGCGGGATGAGCAACAGGCGGTTCGGGGAGGGGCGGACGACGAAGCGGGCCCCCCGCCAGATGGTCGTGGCGATGAGCAGGACCATTGCCAGCCCGCCACCCCAGCCATAGGACAGGAAGACGTTCACATAGGTATTGTGCGGTTCCTCCTTGACGCGGGTGTTGCGGAATTCGAGCGGCCCGAGGCCGAGTGGATGGGACAGTGCCAGGTCGAAGGCGAAGGCCTGGCGGCCAAAGCGCCCGGTGGCGCCCTCGTCATAGGACTGGGCGCTGGCGCGGGTTTCGAACAGTTCCCCCACCTGCGGGATGGCCAGCAGCCCGGCCAGCGCGATCAGCAACGCCAGCGCTCCCGCCATCCCCACCAGGATCATCCTCACCCGGTCCCGGGTCTGCGCCTCGAAAATGAAGACCAGCACGAACACCAGCACGCCGGAAGCGGCCAGATGCCCCCAGGCCGCCCGCGAGAAACTGACGAAGACGCCCACGAAAAGAAGCCCGAAGAGCGCCCCTGCCAGAAGCTGGCGTCTGCCGGTAGCCAGCAGGACGCGCTGCAGCAGGTACATCGCGGGCAGCACCAGGAAGGGGCCGTAGACATTCGGGTCCTTGAACAGGGCCTTGGCCCGGCCATAGAGGGTCAGCGCATTGGCGCCCGGAACCAGGTCGAGGTACCCCATGAGCCCAGCCAGCGCCGAAAGAGCCGCCGCCGCGATATAGGCCCAGACAACCAGTCGGATGCGCCGCTGCGGCGCATCCGCCACGAAGTTGGCAACAAAATAGGCTGTAAACAGCAGGAAAATGGTTACGGCCAGGTAGACCAGACTCTCGCCTAATGGCGTGTATTTCACCTGAAAGGCGGCAATGAGCCCGAACGGGATGAAGCAGGTGAGCAACAGCAACAGTCCCAGGGTCGAACGGTGCAGGCCGAAGCCTCCAAGCATGGCGAGGGCAAGGACCAGAATGAAGGTCAACTCATAAGGGGAGGGCTCGGTGGCCACGAAAGCTCCGGAGACCACCCAGATGACTACCAGCCGGTCCAGCAGGGTGCCCGCACGGCTGCGAAGCCAGGCCCGGCCGAGCCCGGCCTGGCTCGTCGCGCGCCGCTGGGCGACGGCTACATCCACCATGTTCAGAACGCGTTCTCGCGGCGGACAAGCAGCGAGATCGGGGTCATGAGGATGATGTAGACATCGAGCAGCAGCGACCAGTTCTCGATGTAGTGCAGATCGGCATGCACGCGGTTCAGGATCTTGTCGACGGTATCGGTCTCGCCCCGCCAGCCGTGTATCTGGGCCCAGCCGGTGATCCCCGGCTTCACCCGGTGCCGCGCGAAATAGCCTTCGACCGCCTCATAGTAGAGCTGGTTGGCGGCCTTGGCCTCCAGGGCGTGGGGGCGCGGCCCGACGATCGACAGATCACCCCTGAGCACGTTGAACAGCTGCGGGAGTTCGTCGATCGACGTGCTGCGGATGAACCGACCCACGCGGGTCACGCGCGGATCCCCCTTGGTCACCAGACGGCTCGCGGTCAGGTCCTGCTGGTCGGCGTACATCGAGCGGAACTTGAAGACCTCGATGATCTCGTTGTTGAATCCCTGCCGTTTCTGCCGGAACAGCACCGGCCCCTTGCTGTCGAGCTTGATGGCGAGGGCGGTGGCGAGCATCACCGGCCAAAGCAGGCCAAGTGCCAGTATGGCCACCGCCTTGTCGAACACCCACTTGAACACGAGGTTCCAGTCCGTGATCGGGCGGTCGAGCACGTCGAAGACGGGAACGCTGCCGACATGGGAATAGGCGCGGCGGGTGAAGCGCAATTTGCTCATGTGGGCCGACAGGCGAATGTCGACCGGCAGGACCCAAAGCTGCTTCAGCATGTCCAGGACCCGGGCTTCGGCGGACACCGGCATCGAGACGATCACCAGATCGACGCGCGTCCGCCGCGCGAACTCGGCGAGTTCGGAGACCCGGCCCAGCTTCTTCAGGCCCGCTACCTCCGCCGGCGAGCGCTCGTCCAGCCGGTCGTCGAACAAGCCCAACAGGTTGATGTCGTTCTCGGCGGTGTTCCGGATCGCTTCGATCAGCATCCTCGCGTCCGGTCCACCGCCGACGACGACCGTGCGCAGCTTCAGCCTGCCGTCACGGGTCCAGTGCCGGATCAGCGAGCGCAGCACCAGGCGGAACGCCACCAGCAGAAGCGCCCCGGCCGCGTACCAGCTGACGAGCCAGACGCGCGAAACCAGGTCGGCGGACTTGAAGAGCACGAGGCCGACCGCGAGAAGCGTGAAGGTCAGCGACCAGGCGGCCAGCACGCGCAGCAACTGTCTCGCCAGCGTCCGGTATGCGGCGATGCGGTGGGTGCGAGCGCCGTGCTGCATGATGTTGGCGACGGCCACCGTCGCCAGCGTGACGAAGAGGTAGAACGGCCGTTCGTCCCCCGCCACGTAGAGCGCATGAATGGAAAGGCCGAGTCCCGCGAGCAGGACAGCCTCGGCCATTTGCACCAACCCCGAAATGACGGCGGCCGAATAGGTGGGTTCCGCGGGTCGGGCGATCACCTCCCGGGCTGCCACCGACAGGCCTGCCGGCTGCTGCGGTGCGGCAGCGGGGGTGGCGACGCGATCGGGGGTGGCCGGTTTTGGGTCGAGGCGGAACATCTGTCAGGACGTGCGGAAAGTGCCTTGTCCGGTCGAGGCTACGGACGGACCGGTGAACATCTGGTTTAGCGGGCGCTTCGGCCGGCAAGAGTCTGCCGGTACAGGACCTCGATGGCGCTTACCATGCGCTCGGCCGAGAAATGGCGGGAGACGTATTCACGCCGCTCGATGGCCTCGGCTTCCGCCGCCGCCGGGTTGTCCATGAAATGCTGCATCGCCATGCCGAGGGCGGAAACGTCGCCGGGAGGGACAAGGCCGGTCGCCGTCGGCCCGAAGATCTCCGGAATGCCGCCGACCCGGGTGGCAAGCATCGGGCGGGAGGCGGCCGCCGCCTCGAGGACGACGTAGGGCAGGGACTCCTTGAGCGAAGGAACGACGACGCAGCGGCCCTGTTGCAGGGTCGGGCGCGCCGGCCGGACGCCGAGCAGCTTCACCCGCTCCGCCAGGCCCCGGGCCGCGACCTGCTGGCGGAAGGACTCGAACTCGGGGCCGCCGCCTGCCATCACCAGGCGTGCCGGGCGACCGTCGGGGGCACGAAGGTCGGCGAGGGCATCGAGCAGGACATGAATGCCCTTGAGCGCGCGGAACTCGCCGACGAAGACGAAGTCGGCGGCGTCGGGATCGACTGCAACCGGGTCGAACTCGGCCGGCCGGAGGCCGTTGTGGATGACCGGGTCGGGGCAGCGCGGCGCCCCGATCATTTCGTGAAACCTGTCCCGGGCGTAGGCGCTCTCGAAGACGATCGCGCTCGTGCGGGGCAAGAGGGCGCGTTCAAATGCCCTGAAGAGCCGGCCCGAGATGGACGCCACGGGAAAGTGCAACACCCCGCCATGGGTGGTGTACACGGCGACGCTGTCACTGCCGGCGCCGAGGCGGGCATTGAGCCCGCCCTTGGCGCCGTGGCCGTGCAGTACCTCCACACGCAGCGCGCGGGCCAGCCGCCGAACCCGGAGGGGCGTGAGGAAATCCCCCGTGCCCAGTACCCGAGGGATGGGCAGGCTATGGATGCCCAGCGCCGCCATCGGCCGCAGGGCGGCGAGGCGTTGCTCGGTCAGTGCATCCGCGCTCAGGCTGTCGACCACGATGCCGAGCTTGTGCCCGCGCCTCGCAAGGCCTTCGGTCAGGTCGCCGACGTGCCGGAACAGGCCCCCGACGGGCGCCCGCAGGATCTGCAGGATGCGGAGCGGCGTGTCCGCCATCGCCTAGAACCAGCGCTCCGGCACGGTGATGGCGTCGCTGGGGTAGATCGGGAAATCGAGATCGACGAGCGCCTCGACCACCTGTCGGCCCTGTCGGCGGTGGATGACTGCCCGCGTCCTGTCAGCAGTGTCCGAGAACCCGCCGGCGGTGCTGACCGCCGCCCGCACGGTCATTCCGTACACATAGGGATACTGTCCGCCATTCGCGACGGCGCCCTGAATGTAGAACGGACGGTACTGCTCGACTTCGACCGTGACGCTGGGTTCGCGGATATAGCCGCCTGCCAGGGCCGCGGCGATGCGGGCAGCGGCCAACTGGGTGGTGAGGCCTCGCACGCCCACCGGCCCCGCGAGCGGTACGGCCACCGCCCCGGTGTCGTCGATCACGTAGCTGCGGCTCAGGTCCGCCTCGCCATACACCGCGATGCGCAGGGTGTCGCCGCTGTCGAGCAGGTACGGCCCGCCCGGCCTGTCGAGAGATGTTGCGGGCCTCGCGTTGAGGGCGCAGGCAGCGAGCGGCACCAGCAACAGTATCGACAGTAGCCTCAGCCAACGCATGGAAAACTCATAAATTGGATCGCCGCAATGTGCCGCCGCATGGTTAACAATCCGCTTATAGGCGAGGCAGATGCAGCGCGATTTGCAGGGCGGCTTAACCGAATGCTTACCATGCCACCGCGATAACTCGGGCAGATCACTACGAGACGTGGCCGATGACGGACGAGTCGACACACGTGGCCGACCTGCGCATTGACATGGGCATGCTGCTCCGCGCCCTGCGTTCGCGTTGGCTGCGCATCGCGGTCGTTACCGCCGGCATTCTCATCGCCACGGCCGCCGTGCTGCTGTTTGTTCCCAAGACGTACGAATCGACGGCGGGCCTGCTGGTCGAGGAACGTGCCAATGTGCTGGAAGCGGGCGGGGGTGGGGGAAGCACCATCCCGGTCGCAGCGATGATGGCGAGCCAGATCGAGCTGATCAAATCGCGCGACACGCTGCTGTCCGTCATCGACATGGAAAACCTCCGGTCGGAACCGGAGTTCATTGGCGCGGGCGTGTCGCCGACGCGCCTGGTGGGGCAACTGCTGGGGCGAAAGCCGGCGCAGGTCGGGCTCGAGGAAACCGTGCTGCAGAACCTCAACGATCGGCTGACCGTCGTCCAGGAGCGCGATTCGGCGGTCATTTCGGTGATCGTCCGCACGGGGCAGCCGGAGCTGTCGGCTCGCATCGCCAACGCCATTGCCGAGGCCCATGTGCGTCGGCGCGCCGGCCTGTCGCTGTCGGACACGGCCGCGGCGTCGGGCTGGTTGAAGCAGGAAGTCGACCGACTGCGCATCAAGGTCCAGCAGGCGGAAGCCGCTGTCGCCAGCTATCGCATCGACAACGATCTGTTTCCGGGAACCGACAGCAGCAACATCCTCAACCAGCAGCTCAGCAGCCTGTCGGGCCAGATCACCGCGGCCCAGGAGCGCAGGAGCGCCGCACAGGCCCGCGCCGGCCTGATCCGTGGCCTGCTCGAGGCCGGGCAGCCGCTGGACGGCGTAAGCGACGTGCGCGGGTCCGCCATCGTCCAGGAACTCATCCAGACGCGCGCCACCCTGCAGGGCGATCTGGCGCAGCGTTCCACGACCCTGTTGCCCGCCCATCCCACGATCAGGGCACTCAAGGCCCAGATTGCCGAGGTGGACCGACAGATCGCCAGCGAAGCGCGCCGCGTCGCCGACACGCTCGAGGCAGAGGCCGAGATTGAAGGCAACATGGAGGCGGCGCTGCGCGACGACCTCGCCCGCCTCAAGGTTTCGGTATCGACCGCCGCCAGGGACAACGTGACCCTGGCCGGCCTCGAGCGCGAAGCCAAGGCGCAGCGCGACCTGCTCGAGAGCTATCTGGCGCGCTACAACGAAGCCCTGTCGCGGACCGAATCCTCGTCCGCCCTGCCTGACGTGCGAGTGGTCACCCTGGCGGCGCCGGCGGTGCAGCCCGCCTCTCCCAAGACGGCGATGATCCTCGGGGCAGTGGGGTTCACCGCGCTGGCCCTGCAGATCGGCGGGGTGCTGTTCTCCGAGCTGCTCTCCGGCCGCGGGTTGGGCGAGCGCATCCGGATCGAGGTCGCGGAGCCGCCAACGCTGCAAGTGCCTGCGCTGGAGCAGGTCGCGGCAACGCCGCGCCCCGGCTCCGAGATAGGTCTTCTCGGTGCGGAGGAGGAGGCCGGCTTCGTAGAGGCCGCGCGGGCCTCCCGCGCCCCCGAAGAACCGGTCATGCGCGCCGCCGCCGAGATCGCGGCCGCGCTGCCCGATGACGCCATGGCCCCCGCAACTGCCGGGCTGGGGTCGCTCCTGGACGAGGTTGCGGCCGGACAAGCCCGAGTGGTGATGCTCGCCGCTCTCGACGCTGGCACGGAGGCGCTCGAGATTTCAGACGCGCTCGTGGCCGGCTGCCTGCGCCTCGGCCTGAGCGTCTGTCGCGTGGACGCCGGTAGCGGATGCGCCGCGGAGGAACCCGGCCTCACCGATCTCAGCGCCGGCCGTGCCAGCTTCGGCGACGTGGTCCACCGGGTGGGGGAGGGGCTGGCCGAGGTCTGCTGGGGCACGCTGCCGGCGCCCGAGCGGCGGTCGATGAAGCCGGCCACATTGGTTGCCGCGCTGACCGACGTCTACGACGTCGCGATCGTCAACACCGGGCGCATCGGGCTCGCCTCGACGCTGCCGCTATTTGCCGGAATCGACTGCCGGCTCGTGCTCGTCGGCGACGAGTCCGCCGACAATGCCCGGCTCGCGGCAGCCACGGACGACGCGGCGGCCCTCGGCTATGATGTAAGCCATGTGCTGTCGGCGGTGGCCCGGCGCCGCGCCGAAGTGGCCTGAGCGGTGGCACCCCTCAGATATCTGGGCTACCGCGCAGCGCTGGAGCTGCTGTGGGCGTCGCGCCTCACGGCGCTGATCCGCCGCTTCTCCACGTGCCGCGGCATCATCTTCACGCTGCACCGGGTACTCCCCGACGATCCGGCCGATTTCGCGCCCAATGCCATCCTGCAGGTCCGGCCGGAATTCCTCGCGGCGGCGGTGGCAAGGGTGCGGGAACTGGGGTTCGACATCGTCGATCTCGACGAGGCCTTGCGCCGCGTCGAATCCGCAAAGCCGGAAAAGCCATTCGCCGTCTTCACCTTCGACGACGCCTACCGCGACAACCTCAGACACGCGTTGCCGCTGCTGCGGCGGCTGCAGTGTCCCTTCACGCTCTACGTCCCCACGGCCCTCGTCGACGGCGTCGGCGAGGTTTGGTGGCAGGCCCTCGAGGACATCATCGCCGCGCAGTCGGCGATCGCCGTCACCTATCTCGGCGAGACCGAATATCTGCCCACCGAATCCGTGGAACAGAAATATCGGGCCTATGGCAGCATCTACCGGCGGATGCGCGCCATGCCGGAGCCCGACCGCGTCGCCCTGATCCGCGAGCTTGCCGCCCAGTATGGCCTCGACCTCGCGGCGCATTGCCGCGACTTGATCATGGACTGGAACGAGTTGCGCGTTTTCGCCACCGAGCAACTGTGCACGCTGGGTGCGCATTCGGTCCATCACTTCGAGCTGGCCAAGCTCGCGCCCTCGGCCATGAGGAACGAGATCGACCAATCGGTGCGGGTGATGAAGGCCCAGTTCGGCGCCGCCCCCCTGCACTTTTCCTATCCCATCGGCGGCGCGGCGTCGGCCGGCCCCCGCGAGTTCGCCATGGCACGGGAACTGGGCCTGCGCAGCGCCGTCACCACGCGCCCCGGCGGCGTTTACGCCCACCATCGCGACCGCCTGCACGCGCTGCCGCGCGTTTCGCTCAACGGCCTGTTCCAGGAGCGCCGCTACGTCGACGTCCTCGCGACCGGGGCCGTGTTCTCGCTGCTGCGGGATGGGGCGAACGATCGGGGCGGGGGCTCGCCCGACGGCGGCTAGTGCGTGCCGGCCCGGTCCGGCCGTGACATCCAGCGGACGATCCAGGCAGCGGGGAAGAACCACAGCGCGCCGGCGACGGCAAAATAGGCGAGCAGCGCCCACCATGGTGCGGCGGCCAGGAAATTGGCGTAGATGGTTCCGACCAGGATCGAGTAGACCACGATCGAGACCAGCACCAGCATGGTGCCGAGCAGTTTTCGGGTGCGTTGCGTCATCTGTTCTCTGTTGCCGGGTGCGGCATCGGCACCATTGCCAACGGACAGGACGAAGACGTACCAGTCCGGACCGGATATGGAGAGCAGATTGGACCTGAGTGCAACCCAGTTGAGTGTGGCGCCCGCCGCCCCCGATCGCCTGCGGCCGGTGCGGGTCTGGCTGTATTGCATGGCGGCGCTGGTCCTGCTGATGGTGGTGGTCGGCGGGGCCACCCGCCTCACCGATTCCGGCCTCTCCATCACCAGCTGGCGCCCCATTTCCGGCATGGTGCCGCCGCTGTCCGACGCCGACTGGAACGCCGAGTTCGAGGCCTACAAGCAGATTCCGCAGTTCCAGGTGCTGCATTCGTGGATGAGCCTCGAGGATTTCAAGTTCATCTTCTGGTGGGAGTGGGGACACCGCTTCCTCGGCCGGATCATCGGCTTCGCCTTCGCCATCCCGTTCCTCGTCTTCCTCGTGCAGCGCCGCTTCACCTGGAACCTCGCCGCCCCGCTCGCCGGGCTGTTCGTCCTGGGCGGCTTCCAGGGCTTCCTCGGCTGGTGGATGGTGACTTCCGGCCTGAGCGAGCTGACGTCGGTGTCCCAGTACCGGCTGGCCGCGCACCTCAGCGCCGCAGCGTTGCTGTTCGTGGCGCTGGTCTGGGTGGCCCGCCGCCTGACCCCCGGCGTCCGCCCTGACGCGCGCGGCGGCACCGTCGCGGCCGTGGTACTGCTGGCGCTGCTGCTCGTGCAGATCGCGGCCGGCGGCTTCGTCGCCGGGCTGGATGCCGGCATGGGCTACAATACCTGGCCGCTGATGGACGGCGCGCTGATCCCGGCCGGGCTCGACGTCATGACGCCGTTCTGGCGCAATCTGTTCGAGAATGCGCTCACGGTGCAGTTCAACCATCGCCTGCTGGCCTACGCCATCGTCGCCTACGCCGCCATCCTGTGGTGGCGCCGCCGCCGGGCAGGGGGCCTTGCCGGCGCCCACGCCTGGCTGCCCCGCATCGCGCTGCTCGTCCTGCTGCAGGTGGGGCTCGGCATTGCGACACTGCTCTTCATGGTGCCGATCTCGCTGGCGCTGGGCCACCAGGCCCTGGCCTTCATGCTCGCCGGGATGGTAACGGCCTATCTCGCCGACATGCGCCCGGCCCGCGGCAGCTGAGGCGGCGCGCGCCGAGGCGCCGGCCGGCCGCGTGGCCTCCGGGTTCGGGGCAGTGGGACGGCGCCGGCGGGGACTGGCCCCACGCGGTAGTCCGCAGAAGAACGAGGCGCTCGCCCCGCCGGCACGACCGGGATTTTGGGCCTATGGCGCGGCGGGCGGGGTGCATCCCCTGCCGCATCGCGAGGACGGTGGGCGGCTTGGTCGACCGGGGAGAGCCCCCGCATCGCCGCGCCAGCCGGGCGGGCGAACCCGCCACGGCCGTTCCCCGCCCCGCGACGGCTCCGGTGGAGCCGTGCGGCGGCAGGGAAACTCCCGGCCGCCTCAAGGGTGGCGGCCGTCGTCCCTCGGGAGGCGCCCATTGCCGCCTCCCCCCGCGTTAATAGCGGCTTGACCGGCTAACCGGCCCACGCCGACACGCTTTCAGCCTGGCGCGATGCGACCACCGCGCCACCCGGCCCCCCGCCCGCGAACCGTTCGTTCGCGATCCCGTCCGCCTGCGGGCAGGTGAGGGGAGTCTAGCGGCGGCGGAGGCGGCGGGGATTATTTTGTTGTGGCTGTTCTTGCGGCGGCTGCGATTGTCGCAAGGATAGCCCGGCGCGGAGCCCCACAGCTCCGGCGCCGGGCAGCGGGCGGGCCTGGCGGGGATAGGCCAGACAGGCCGTAACTTATC
>NZ_DASWVV010000070.1:0-4996 GCF_036406155.1 Devosia sp.
TGACCCAGACCACGCGCACCTGCACCTTGGGATTGACGCTGCGGGCGCCGAGCGTGAACGCGTTGATGCCCTGAAGCACCTCGGGAATCGGGAACGCGGCGACGTAGCCGAGCGTGTTCGACTTCGTCATCCGGCCCGCGACCATCCCGGCGAGGTAGCGACCCTCGTAGAAGCGGGCGTTGTACGTGTTGACGTTGGGCGCGGTCTTGTAGCCGGTCGCGTGCTCGAACCTGACGTCCTTGAACTCCTCCGCGACCTTGATCGTCGGGTTCATGAAGCCGAACGACGTCGTGAAGATGATCTGGTTGCCGGCCTGTGCGAGCTGGCGGATGGCGCGCGCCGCGTCGGGCCCCTCGGCGACGTTCTCGATGAAGCTCGTCTTGACCTTGGCACCGAGCTCCTTCTCCAGCGCCAGCCGGCCCTGGTCATGCGTCCAGGTCCAGCCATGGTCGCCGACCGGGCCGACATAGACGAAGCCGATCTTCAGTGGTTCGGCGGCCTCGGCGGCGAGAGCGCAGGCGCCGAGGCCGAGGACGGCGGCAAGGCGGCGCAGGACGGACATGCGGGATTGCGTGCGACGGTGTTTCATGGATGGGCGTGCTCCGGTGAGTGCAGGGTTGGCCATCGGGCGTGGCTTCGCGTTCAGCCCGCCCGCCGATGCAATTACCTGACCACCCGGACAACTCCGCTCAAGCTCGCGCTTCTGCGCGCCGCGTCATGCCGGCGCGGCTGCAGGACGGTGCAGCGCGCCATCGCTTGGTGCATGCCGGCGCCGCCACGATGGCGCTACCATGGGCGCTGGCTTTCCGTAACAAGGCACGCACGCGATGACCGCGATCTACCTGGCCGGGCCGGACGTCTTCCGCCCCGACGCCGAAGCCCATGGCGAAACCCTCAAGGCGCTCTGCGCCGAGTTCGGCTTCGTCGGCCTCTACCCGCTCGACCACGCCCTGCCCGCCGACATCCGCGAGCCAGCCGCACAGGCCGCCTGGATCTACCGCGCCAATGTCGGCCTGATCGAGCGCGCCGACTGCGTGCTGGCCAACCTCGAACCGTTCCGCGGCAGCGAGCCGGACAGCGGCACCGCCTTCGAAGTGGGTTACGCCCTGGCCCTGGGCAAGCCGGTATATGCCTACCTCAGCGATGCCGGCGCCTACACCGAGCGCCTCGCCCGGCTGGCCCCGGAATGGCTCGGCGAGCACCCCGGCGAGGACCGCGACGGTTGGCAACTGGAGGGTTTCGGCCTGCCATTGAACCTGATGCTGGCGGTGCCTTCGCGGCTGGTCGCCGGCGGCCCGCGCGAGGCCCTGCGACGCCTCGCCGAGGAACTCGAGCGCGCCTGACATCGCGGGAAGGCCGTCGCCTAGCTGCTGGCAGATAGCCGCCGCCCGGCCCGTCGCTTGCCGGCCATAATCCTGGACAACAACGGCCCCATCCGGGAGGCCGGCCTGCAAGAGGCATCCGATGAACCGATCCAAGGGTTCCAGCAGCCGTCGTACCTTCCTGCGCCTGGCAGCCCTGCTGCTGCCCGCCGGCGCCCTGCTCGGCAGCCTGCCGGGTGTACGCGCCGCGGCCAGGCCGCGGAAACTCTATCTGGCCGGTCCCGATGTGTTCCGCGCCGACGCCGTCGCCCACGGCGAAGCACTCAAGGCACTGTGCGCACGCTACGGTTTCGAGGGCCTCTACCCGCTGGACAACGCGCTGCCGAAACAGCTCGCCGAGCCGCGCGAACAGGCGGCCTGGATCTACCGCGCCAACATCGGCCTGATCGAACGCGCCGACGCGGTGCTGGCCAACCTGAACTTCTTCCGCGGCGCCGAGCCGGACAGCGGCACCGCCTTCGAGGTCGGCTACGCCACCGCTCTCGGCAAGCCGGTCTATGGCTACGTCGACGACGCCGGCAGCTACGCCGAGCGGATCCGCCGGCACGCCCCGGAGCTGGTCGGCGAGGATCCGACCCGCGACCGCGACGGCATGGCCCTGGAAGAGTTCGGCCTGCCGCTCAACCTGATGCTGGCGGTGCCCGGCAGGATCGTCGTCGGCGACGCCGAGCAGGCCCTGCGCCAACTCGCCAGCCGGCGCCACGGCTGACCCGGCGCCGGCCGTACGACGAGAGACTCAGGGCAGGCGGGCGATACGCTCGGTGAGCAGGTCGAAGAACCCCTGGGCGTCGCCCTCGTTGATCCACTCGACGTTGGCCGGCTGCTTGAGGCCGCCGTACCAGTCGGCCACGGTCTGGCCGAAGGTGATGCCCTCGCGGCTGTCGACCTGCACGTTGATCCGCTTGCCCTTGAACAGCGAGGGCTTGAGCAGGTAGGCGACCACCGTGGCGTCGTGCACCGGGCCGCCCTTCAGGCCGTAGTACTTGATGTCGTACTGGACGTAGGCGTCGAGGATGTCGGCGACGGTCTTGCCGGCCTGGTTGCCGAGGTTGCGCAGCTTGGCGATGCGCTCGGGGCTGGTGAGGATCCTGTGGGTCACGTCGAGCGGCAGCATGGTGATCGGCGCCCCGCTCTTGAGCACGATTTCCGCCGCGTGGGGGTCGGCGAAGATATTGAATTCGGCGGCCGGGGTGATGTTGCCGCCGTTGAAGTGGGCGCCGCCCATGATCACGATCTCGCGGATGCCCTTGACGATGTCCGGGGCCTGGGTCAGGGCCAGCGCGAGGTTGGTCTCCGGGCCGAGCATGGCCAGGGTCACGCTCTTCTCCGGCGCCGCACGCAAGGTGCGGATCAGGTAGTCCACGGCGTTACCTTCGGCCAGCGGCTGCTTCGGCTCATGCACCTCGACGCCGCTGATGCCTTCGCTGCCGTGCACGTCGGCGGCGTAGATCGGCGTGCGCAGCAGCGGTCGCGGGGCGCCGGCGTAGACCGGGATATCCGGGCGCTTGCCCCACTCGCGGGCCAGCCGGGCGTTACGCGCGGTCTTTTCCAGCGGCACGTTGCCGGCGACGGTGGTCAGCGCCTGGATCTTCAGCTCCTTCGGCGAGGCCATGGCGAACAGCAGGGCGATCACATCGTCGGCGCCCGGATCGGTGTCGATGATCAGCGTCCGCGGCGATGGCGGCGCCACCGTTTCGGCAGCGGACAGAGGAAGGCTGGCGGGCATCAGCAGGGCGAGTCCTAGCAGAAGGCTGCAAAAGCGATTGCATGGGCGGGCGGCGCGTGACATGGGGCGGCTCCTGGTGGGGAATGCCACAGTCTAGCCAGTTGCGGGCCACGCGCCGACCTATGCGAACCGACAGAGGAAGCCTGGCGCCTCCTCTGTCGGCGCCCGCCTCACCCGGCGATCAGGGCGCTCGCCGCCTCGCGGTGGCGGGCGATCAGGGCGGCCAGGTCGAGGCCCTCCACGGCACCGTCGACCACTCGCCAGACGCCGCCGACCATTACCCGGTCGGCACGGTCGGCAGCGCACAGCAGCAGCGCCGAGAGCGGGTCGTGGCTACCCGAGAAGCGCAGCTCGTCGAGCTTGAACAAGGCCAGGTCGGCCTGCTTGCCGGGGGCCAGCTCGCCGATGTCGCTGCGCCCGAGCAGGCGTGCCGAGCCACGGGTTGCCCAGCCCAGGGCGAGTTCCGGGGTGATCCGCTCGGCGCCGTAGCGCAGGCGTTGCAGGTACAGGGCCTGGCGCGCCTCGAGGATCATGTTCGAGGCGTCGTTGGAAGCCGAGCCATCGACTCCCAGGCCGATCGGCGCGCCGGCCGCCTCCAGCTCCACGGTCGGGCAGATGCCCGAGGCCAGGCGCATGTTCGAACTCGGGCAATGGCAGATACCGGTGCCCGCCTCGCCGAGCCGGCGGATCTCCTCGGCGTTGAAGTGGATGCCGTGGGCCAGCCAGGTGCGCGGGCCGAGCCAGCCGACGCTATCCAGGTAGTCCACGGTGCGCAGGCCGAAGCGCTGCAGGCAGAAGTCTTCCTCGTCGAGGGTCTCCGCCAAGTGGGTGTGCAGGCGTACGTCGTGGCGCGCCGCCACTTCGGCGCTGGCGCGCATGATCTCCGGAGTCACCGAGAACGGCGAGCAGGGCGCCAGGGCGATCTGCACCCGGGCACCGTCTCCGCGCTGGTGGTAGCGGGCGATCAGTCGCTCACTGTCGGCGAGGATGGTCTCGGCTTCCTGCACCGTCTGCTGCGGCGGCAAGCCGCCGTCCTTCTCGCCAAGGCTCATCGAGCCGCGGGTGAGCATGGCGCGCATGCCCAGTTCCTCGACCACCCCGGCCTGCACGTCGATGGCCTGTTCGAGGCCGCCGGGAAACAGGTAGTGGTGGTCGGCGGCAGTGGTACAGCCGGACAACAGCAGCTCGGCCAGCGCCACCTTGGTGGCCAGTGCGAGTTTCTCCGGGGTCAGCCGCGCCCAGACCGGGTAGAGGGTCTTCAGCCAGGGGAACAGCGGCTGGTTGACCACCGGCGCCCAGGCGCGGGTGAGGGTCTGGTAGAAGTGGTGATGGGTGTTGACCAACCCCGGCAACACCACGTGCCGGCTGGCGTCGAACTGGCTGGCGCAGGGCTGCGCGGGCTGTTGGCCGGCGCCGAGCAGCTCGACGATGCGGCCGTCTTCGACGACCAGGCCGCCGGCGGCGTCGAGACCGTTGGCGGTGAAGATGGCGAGGGGATTGCGAATCCAGGTGCGGGACATGTGCGGACCTTCGTCGGATCGGCGGGCCGGCGCGAACGCTGCCGGCCCTCGGTTGATGAGAGCCAGCTCAGTGTTCACCCTGTCTGCTGATCCAGGTCCGCGGGGCGACGACGGGACGCCACGCGCGTGGCGATATCCTACAAGGGATTTCTGGAGAGGTGTAAGGCTTTCCTCCCGGTGGCGGCCGGGCGCGGTTTGATGGGGGTCAACGGACGCCTCCCGGCAGGGGCATAGAGTGGGGGACTGCATAGCTGAAAACGTAGAACGGAAGGAGTCCCGCATGAGCGAAGAACCCACTGTCAGTCCCCCCTCCCCCGAGCAACCCGCCGCGCAGCCGGCCAAGCCGGCCCGGCCAGCCGCCCGCCGCG
>NZ_DASWVV010000071.1:0-34094 GCF_036406155.1 Devosia sp.
GGCAGCCTGCGCGACGCCGCCCGCGCGCCAGGGGTGCGCGAGGCGCTGCGCCGCGCCGGCGCCGACGTCTCCCGGCTCGAATTCGTAGCGCTCGACCTGGGCCGGGACGAGGGCTGGCGCGTGGCCCTGCGCGGCTGCCGCTATTTGCAGCACGTCGCCTCCCCGCTCGCGGTGCGCATGCCGAAGGACCGCGACGCCATGATCCGCCCCGCCCTCGAGGGCACGCGGCGTGCCGTTGCGGCGGCGCTCGCCGCCGGCGTCGAACGCATCGTGCTGACCTCCTCGACCGCCGCCATCATGGCCGGCCACGAGCGCGGCCACGCCGAGCCCTTTTCCGAGGCGGACTGGTCGCGCACCGACGGCGCCGGCATTTCCGCCTATGCCGAAAGCAAGACGCGGGCCGAGCTCGAGGCCTGGTCGCTGATGGAAGAAGCCGGCCGTCGCGACGACCTCGCCGTCATCAACCCGGCGGTGATCCTCGGGCCGCTGCTCGACGACGACCCCGGCATTTCGGCGCTGCTCGTCAAGCGCCTGCTCGACGGCTCCGTCCCGGCCGTAGCGCATCTCGACCTTGCCCTCGTCGACGTGCGCGACGTGGCGGCGCTGCAGCGCAACGCCATGCTCAGCCCGCGCGCCGGCGGGCGGCGCCACCTCGCGGCGGCCGGAAGCCTCGACCTCGTCGATCTCGCCCGCGGGCTGCGCGCCCGCTTCCCCGGCCACGCCGCGCGCATCCCCCGCCTGGTGCTGCCCGACTGGGCGGTGCGGCTCTACGCCCGCTTCGATGCGGATCTGCGGGACAATCTGGGCGCCCTCGGCCCGCTGCGCGCCATCGACAACCGGCAGGCGCTGGCCCTGCTCGGCCGGCCGTTCACCGCCCCCGCCGAGGCGGCGGCGGCGACCGCCGCCAGCCTCATCGCCCGCCGGCTGGTGTGAATGCCGGGGGGCGAAAAAAGGGGCTAGGCTAGGGCGCCGGGATTGGCTAAAAGCGGCCGCATCGGAACGGGGCTGTAGCTCAGTTGGGAGAGCGCATCGTTCGCAATGATGAGGTCAGGGGTTCGATTCCCCTCAGCTCCACCATTCCGATCCTCCCAGTCGCTGCCATGATGACGGACCGGTCTGCCGCTGGCGGATTTGGAGGCCGGAGCCTGCCACGGCGTCGCGGTTCCGCCGGGTTCTCCCCGTCGAATAGGGTTGCACAGGCATGCCCCGCGTCGGGACAGGGGCCGTCACGGCTCGGGCCGCCGGCCTTCCCAGGCGGCCTGCAGCAGCGCGCGGATGGCGGCGCGATCGACCGGGCGGGGGTTGGGATAGGGATTGGCGGTGGCCTCGTCGGCAGCGCGGTCGAGCGCGGCTTCGGCGAGGCCGAGGTCGCGCAGGGCCAGCGGCGCCTTGAGCGAGGCCGCGAAATCATAGAGGGCGGGTCCCGGCGCCCCGCCGAAGATGGCGCCCAGCGGCTGCAGCAGGTCGGGCACGGCCGCGGCGTTGAAGCCCACCGTGTGCGGCAGCATGACGGCGTGCGTTTCGGCGTGCGGCAGGTCGAAGCTGCCGCCCAGCGTATGGCAGAGCTTGTGGTGCAGCGCCATGGCCACCGATCCGAGCACCGTGCCGCACAGCCAGGCGCCATAGAGCGCGCCGCCGCGTGCCGCGAGGTCTGTGGGAACGGCGGCCACCCCGGGCAGGGCCTGCCGCATCGCACGCAAGCCCTCGAGCGCCAATAGCGTGGTGATCGGGTTGCGGTCCGCGGCGTAGAGCGCCTCGGCTGCATGGGCAATGGCGTTGAGGCCGCTGGTCACGCTGACGGCGGCGGACAGGCCGAGCGTCAGCTCCGGATCGTAGATGACGATTTCGGGCAGCACCCTGGGGTCGCGCAGCGTCGTCTTGCGGCCGGCCGCCGTCTGCCCGAGGATCGGCGTCACCTCGGAGCCGGCATAGGTCGTCGGCACCACTACCTGCGGCAGATCGGTGCGATAGGCGATCGCCTTGCCGAGACCCGTCGTCGAGCCGCCGCCCAGCGCCACCAGGCAATCGGCGCCCAGTTCCGCAACGCGCGCCAGCGCCTGCTCGGTGACCTCGACCGGCGTATGCATGACGGCGCCGGCGAACTGGCCGGCGGCGAGTGGGCCCAGCTGGCCGGCGAGGGCGGCCCCCTCCGCCCGCTGCTGCGGCGTCGTCAGCACGAGCGCCCGCCGGCAGCCCAGCGCCTCGACCCATTCGGACACGCGCCGCCGCGCGCCATTGCCGAAGACGATGCGGGCGGGATTGCCGCCATAGACGAATTCGAGGCTCATGAGCCGTATTCCGGAACGCGCTGGACAATCGGGGTTGCAGTGACGATCACGAGCCACTGAGACAACCTCGCCGGCATGTTAGCAGGTTCAAGGGGCGGCTGACGGCCCCTCGTGGGACCGCGGGACCTCATCGAACCTGCGACACGTTCCAGCTCTTCCGGCTGCAGCCTGATCCCCCTCAGTCGCGCCAGTAATTGTTGGCGGCGGCCACCGTCTGGAAGTGAAGAGCGATCACTTGCGAGGAGGCGATCAACTGCGTCGTGTCCTGCTCATAGGCGGCGCGCAGCTTGTCGCGGATCTCGGCCGACGGCTGGGTCAGCTTGACGCCGATGCGTGCCAGCCTGGCGGCGAGCTCGAAGCCCTCCTGCGGGGTGGCGGTCAGGAGGGAGGGGGCCAAGTGTCGGCCATTCTGTCTACCTTGCGATACGGACCAAGGAGCGCAGCCTAGCAGCGAAATCCCATCGGACAAGCCGGGTTACGATGCCTGCCCGCCGGCAGCCCGGGCGCGGGTGCGCAGGCCGGGCGCCTGTGCTAGCTAGAGATCGGCGGATCGGTCGGGACCGGCCGCAGCGAGGGGGCGACAGTGACGGCCGACGCAGACATCTTCACCGACGATTTCCGGGCCGCGCCCTATTGGTGGGACGGCACGCCGCGCCCGGACCTGGGCCAACCGCAGCTGCCCGCCGGCGTCGACGTCGCCGTCATCGGCTCCGGCTATACCGGGCTGCACGCGGCGCTGCAGACCAGCCGCGGCGGGCGCTCGACGCTGGTGCTCGATGCCGCCGACGCCGGCTGGGGCTGCAGCACGCGCAATGGCGGGCAGATCAGCACCAGCATCAAGCCCGATCTCGCAACGCTGGCGCGCCGCCACGGCACGGCGACGGCGCGCGCCATCCACGCTGAGGGCCACGCGGCGCTGGACTGGATCGGCCGGTTCATCACCGCGGAGAGCATCGACTGCGATTTCGGCGTCGTCGGGCATTTGCACGCGGCCCACAACGCGGCCGCCTTCGCCCGGCTGGCCGCCGAAGTCGGCAACGAGCCCGCCGGGCTCGAAACCGGCGCCCGCGTGGTGGAGGGCGCCGCGCTGCGCGCCGAACTGGGCACCGACGCCTATTGCGGCGGCGTCGTCTATCCGCGCCATGCCACGCTCGATCCCGGGCGCTACCATCAGGGCCTGCTGGAGCGGGTGGCGGCGGCGGGAGCCACGATCGCGCCCCATACGCCGGTCACCGCCATCGCGCGCGAGGCCGGCGGTTTCCGCCTGTCCACCCCGAGGGGCGAGATTGCCGCCCGCGACGTGATCATCGCCACCAACGGCTATACCGGCGCGCCGACCCCGTGGCAGCGCCGCCGCGTCATTCCCATCGGCAGCTACATGATCGCGACCGAACCGCTGGCGCCGGGCCTTGCCGACGAACTGTTCCCGACCGGGCGCACGGTCACCGACACGCGCAAGGTCGTCTACTACTACCGGCTCTCGCCCGACCGGCGCCGCGTGCTGTTCGGTGGCCGCGTCAGCGCCGGGGAAACCGATCCGCGGCTCAGCGCCCCGCTGCTGCGGGCCGAACTGGTGCGGCTGTTCCCCCGCCTGCGCGACATCCGCGTCAGCCATTCCTGGATGGGCTTCGTCGGCTATACCTTCGATACGCTGGCCCATGCGGGCCGGCATGACGGCATGTACTACGCCATGGGCTATTGCGGCTCGGGCGTGGCGATGGCGAGCTACCTGGGGATGCGCACCGGCCTCAAGGTGCTCGGAAGCCAGGAGGGGCGAACCGGTTTCGACGAGTTGAGCTTCCCCACCCGCCCCCTCTATTCGGGCCGGCCGTGGTTCCTCGCCGCCTCGGTGGCATATTACCGCTGGCGCGACCGGCTGAACCTGTAGCCGGCCGCCTCAGATCAGGGCGGCGATGCGGGCGGCGTCGGTCGCGGCCGGCAGGGTGCCGAAGGTACGGCCCCAGTCGCCCCCCAGCCGGGTGACGACGAAAGTTTCGGCGGCGACCGGCTCGCCGTGGCGCAGGAGTTCGCTTGCCTGCAGCAGCAGCGCCAGCGCCTCGACGAAGCGGCGGGCCTCGGCTTCGGGGACGCCCCGCTTGTAGCGGTCGAAGGCGGCGGCGAGCGCGGCGTCGTAGGCCCGGCTCGCGCCGCGGCCCAGTTCGAGTTCGGCGCGCAGGGCCTCGAGCGCGTCGGGAACGCGCTCCAGCGTGCGCAGCACGTCGAGGCAGACGATGTTGCCGGACCCCTCCCAGATGGCGTTGAGCGGGGCCTCACGGTAGAGCCAGGGCAGGTCGCCCTCCTCGACATAGCCAGAGCCGCCCAGGCACTCCATCGCTTCCGCCACCACCGCCGGGCAGCGCTTGTTCGACCAGTACTTGGCGAGCGCGACGCCGATGCGGGCGAAGGCGCGCTCGCCCAGGTCCGCTGCCGCCCGGTCGAAGGCGGCGGCGACGCGCAGGCCGGCCGCCAGCGCCCCGAGCCATTCGAGCGCGAGGTCGGCGAGCACCATCTGCATCAGCGGCTGGTCGGCCAGGGGACGCCCGAAGGCGGCGCGGCCGCGGCTCCACCAGGCGGCCTCCGCCAGGGCCCGGCGCATCAGCCCCGCGGGGGCCATGGCGGTATCGAGCCGGGTGTGGTGCACCATCTCGATGATGGTGGCGACGCCCCGGCCCGGCGCGCCCAGCCGCTCGGCCCAGGCGCCATGATACTCGATCTCGGCCGAGGCGTTGGCGCGGTTGCCCAGCTTGTCCTTGAGCCGGACCAGTTCGAGGCGGTTGCGCGTGCCGTCCGGCTGCCAGCGCGGCACGACGAAGCAGGTCAGCCCCTCCTCAAGCTGCGCCAGCGTCAGGAAGCCGTCGCACATCGGCGCGGAGCAGAACCATTTGTGGCCCCACAGCCGGTAGCCCTCGCCATCGGCCTCGGCCCGGGTGGTGTTGGCGCGCAGGTCGGAACCGCCCTGCTTCTCGGTCATCGCCATGCCGATGGTGAGGGCGGATTTTTCCGCCGCCGGGCGGCTGTCGGGATCGTAGCGGGCGCTGGTCAGGCCCGGCCGCCAGCGCGCCGCCAGCGCCGGCGTCGCCGCCAGCGCCGGCACGGCGGCATAGGTCATGGTCATCGGGCAGCACACGCCAGGCTCGACCTGGGTCATGAGGTAGACCATGGCCGCATGCGCGACGTGGCCGCCGGTCGGGTCGGCCGTCCATGGCAGGGCGGCGTAGCCGGCCTCGAGGCCGAGGCGCAGCAGTTCGTGATAGGCCGGGTGGAACGCCACCTCGTCGACGCGCCTCCCGGCGCGGTCGAACTGCCGCAACTCTGGGGGATGGCGGTTGGCATCGCGCCCCCAGCCCAGCACCTCGGCGCTGCCGAGGCGCCCGGCGAAGGCAGCGAGGCGGCTCGCGTGTGCCGGGGCGAGGCGGGCGACGGCGGTGCGCAGCGGCGCATCGGCCTCCCACAGCGGCAGCGACGCAAGCGGCTCGGGCTGGTTGAGCACGGTGTGGGTGGCAAGTTCGGCACGCGGCCGCAGAGGCGCCATGGCATCTCTCCCCGCGCCAGTAGGTGCCCGGCCCGCGCCGGTGTCAAGCGCGGGGCGCCGCTGAACGGCCCGCGCATACCGGCCGATTGATTTCTCCGGCCACCGGCTTATGTCATGACGACCGGCGCCCGCTGCGCCCCGAGCCCGTCCATGCCCGCTGAGTGCCGTCTCGACCGCCAGCATCCACAGGTCCGCGCCGCATGAGGCGGCTGGGCGGGTGGCTGCGCGTTGCCGTCGCCGATTTGCGCGGCGACGTGCGGCGCTTCGCCGTGCTGCTCGCCTGCCTGGCACTCGGCGTCGCCACCAT
Source organism: Devosia sp. (assembly GCF_036406155.1). Classification (GTDB taxonomy): domain Bacteria; phylum Pseudomonadota; class Alphaproteobacteria; order Rhizobiales; family Devosiaceae; genus Devosia_A. The sequence continues at coordinate 6,128 of NZ_DASWVV010000071.1, forward strand.
CGCCATCGTCGGCTCGGTCGGCGCCGCGCTGCAGTCGGCCCTGACCCGCGACGCCCGCGTCGTGCTCGGCGGCGACCTCGAGGCGCGGCTGTCCTGGCGCGCGGCCAGCGAGGATGAGCGGGCCCTGTTCGCCTCCCTGGGCAGGCTGGCCGAGGTCGTCGAAGTGAGCGGCCGCGCCCGCGCCAAGGACGCCAGCGCCTTCGTCAGCCTGCGCGCCGTGGACGCCAATTATCCCCTGCTCGGGCGCGTCGACACCGACAGCGCGGCGCCGCTGGCTGCCCTGCTCGCTGCAAAGGACGGGCGCTTCGGCGCCGTGGCCGACCGGCTGCTGGCCGACCGGCTCGGGCTTGCGCCGGGCGACAGCTTCGAAATCGGCAAGGCCACCTTCGTCCTCGCCGCCCGGCTCGACGGCCTGCCCGACCAGGTGACGCAGGGCTTCCAGCTTGGCGTCCCGGTGCTCGTCTCGCTCGAAGGGCTCGCGGCCACGGGCATCCTCGCCCCCGGCGTCCTCGCCCGCTACCGCTACAAGCTGCTGCTGAACGACACCGGCTTCGACGCGGCGGCGGCCCGCATCGAGGCGGCCTTCCCCGAGGCCGGTTGGCAGCTGAGCGCGCCCACCGACGCCACCGCGGACCTCGCCCGTGCCTTCGACGTGTTCAGTCGTTTCCTGACCATCGTCGGGCTATCCTCGCTGCTGGTCGGCGGCGTCGGCGTCGCCAATGCCGTCGCCGCCTACGTCACCGAGCGGCAGCGCTCGATCGCCACCATGCGCAGCCTCGGTGCGACCAACGCCCGCATCATGGTGCACTTCCTGACGCAGGTGATGATCCTCGTCGGCGCCGGCGTCGCCATCGGCCTGCTGCTCGGGGTCGCGATGACGCTCGTGGCGCTGCCGGTCATCGGCGGGCTGCTGTCGATCGCGCTGCCCCCCTCGGTCGCGCCCCTGCCGTTGCTCGTCGCCGCCGCCTTCGGCCTCGCCGCCGGCTTCGCCTTCGCCTTCCTGCCCTTGGCCCGCGCCACCACCATCCGGCCGGCGACGCTGTTCCGCGCCGCCGGCGCCGCCGTCGAAGGCGGGCTGGGATGGCGCGACCTGCGGCGCCCGGCGATCATCGGCCCGCCCCTGCTCGCCGCCCTCGTCATGCTGGCGCTCGCCGCCGCCATTACGCCGCGGCCGCAGCTGATCTTCTGGTACGCGGTCGGCGCCATCACCGCCTTCGTCGTGCTGCGGCTCGCCGCGTCCGGGCTGCAGCGGCTGCTGCGGCTGGTCCCGCCGGCCCCCGGGACCAGGCTGCGCCACGCGCTCAAGGCGATCCACCGGCCCGGCGCCCCCGCCCCCACCGTCGTGCTCTCGCTCGGGCTGGGACTGGCGCTGCTGCTGCTCATTGCCCTCATCGATGCCAACCTGCGCGGCCAGCTCTCGGGCGAGATCGTCCGCGACGCGCCGAGCTTCGTGTTCATGGACCTGTTCGAAGACGAGGCCGCAGAACTCGCCGCCTTCACTGCGGCGGAGCCGCGGGCCGAGAGCTTCACCGCTACGCCGATGCTGCGCGCCGCGCTCACGCTGATCAACGGCAGGCCGCCGGACGAAGCCGGGACGCTGCCCGAGAACCTGCGCTTCCTGCTCGAAGGCGAGACGCCGCTGACGTGGTCGGCGGAGCTGCCGGCGGGCTCGCGGCTCACCGCCGGGCAGTGGTGGCCAGCCGATCACGCCGGCCCGCAACTGGTCTCGGTGTTCGCCGAACTGCGCGAGCCGCTCGGGCTGAAGCTGGGCGACACGCTCACCTTCATGCTGTTCGGCGAGCCGCTCGAGGCGAAGATCGCCAATTTCCGCGATTTCGAGTGGCGCGGCGGCGCCATCAACTTCTCCTTCGTGCTCTCGCCCGGTCCCGTCGAGGCCTTCCCGATGAGCCAGATCGGCATGCTCAAGGCGGCCCCGGGGCAGGAGGATGCACTGCAGCGGCTGCTGGTGGAGCGTTTCCCCGACCTCATCTTCGTGCCGGTCGGCGACGCCCTCGCCGCCGTCACCGCCATCCTCTCCACCCTCAGCAATGCCGTGGCGATCGTGGGCGGCCTCGCCGTGCTGAGCGGCGTCTTCGTGCTCGCCGGGGCGCTGGCCGCCGGCCGCCAGCAGCGCGAGGCCGATGCCACGGTGATGAAGGTGCTGGGCGCGACACGCGGCGACGTGGTGATCGCCTACCTCATCGAATACGGGCTGCTGGGCGCCCTGTCGGCGGCGCTGGCGGCGCTGCTCGGGGGCATCGGCGCCTGGGCCTTCGTCACCCTGGTGCTGGAGATCGGCTTCCGGCTCGACGCCGGCCTGGTGCTCATCGTCACCCTCACCGCGGTCGGGCTCACCATCCTGACCGGCATGCTCACGACGTGGTCGGCGCTGTCCGTGCGGCCGGTGCAGTTCCTGCGCGGCGAATAGGTCCCCGGCCCGGCTGGCCGCCCAGCGCCTGGACTGCCGCCGAACCGGCGGCGATGCCCGCCCCAAGGCATGCGTCGGGCGTGCGGCCCGCAAGTTCGGCACTGAGGAAGGCGGCGGCGAAGGCGTCTCCCGCCCCGGTCGTGTCGACGACTTCGACGGCGGGTGCCGGCAGGTCGAGCGCCACCCCCGCCCTGCCCCCGAGCGCTGCTCCCAGGGCGCCGCGCTTGACCACGACGCGGGGGAAATGCTGGCCGAGGAAGCGCATCTGCGCGTCGAGGTCGCCCATGCCCGACAGCGCCGCGGCTTCCTCCCCGTTGCACAACAGCAGGTCGGCCCCGGCGGTCCAGGCGAGGAAGTTCGCGGCGCCGACTTCGGCGAGGAACCCTGCCGAGGCGGCGTCGACGGCGAGCGGGATGAAGCGCCGGCGCGCCTCCTCGGTCAGGCAATGCACGGCCTTTCGCGGGCCGTCGGCGAAATACGAATAGCCCGAGACCAGCACCATGCTGGTGTCGTCGAGCAGCCACACCGGCATGTCGGACGGCGACAGCGCCAGATTGGCGCCGCGATCGGTCAGAAAGCTGCGCTCGCCGTCGGGGTCGACGATGGTGACCAGCATGCCCGAGGGCAGCAGCGGATCGGCGACGAGGACGGGGTCGACGCAGAAGCCCTTGAAATAGGCTTCGAGATGCGGCTTGTCCGCTGCCCCGACGCGGGCGACGAAACTGACCTTGGTGCCCATCGACCCCAGCCACACGGCCTGGTTGGCGCCGGACCCGCCCGGGCGCGAACGGATCGCGGCGCGCCGGTCGGAGCCGCGCACGAGCGGGCCCTCCGGCCTGACGATGATGTCGGTCATGACGTCGCCGACGACGAGGATGCGGCCCCCGCCCGCGCTCCGGCTCATGTACCGGCCTCGCCTTGCAACCGGCCGAGCGCGCCGGCGATTTCGGCGGCAACCGCGGCGTTGTGCTCGACCAGCGCGATATTGGCGGCGAGGCTGCGCCCGCCGGTCAACTCGAAGATCCGCTGCAGCAGGTATGGCGTCAGCGCCTTGCGGGTCACCCCCTGGCGCTCGGCATCGGCGATGGCCTCGGCGATGCGCATCTCGATCTCTTCGGCGTCGAGCGCGTCGGCCTCGGGGATGGGGTTGGCGACCAGCACCCCGCCCATGCCCAGTTCGAACTGCAGCGCGATCACCCGGGCGATGTCCTCGGCGCGGTCGAAGCGGTGGTCGACCGGCTGGCCGCTGGAGCGCGCCCAGAAGGCGGGGAAGGCGCTGGTGCGGTAGCCCAGCACCGGCACGCCGTTGGTTTCGAGCGTCTCCAGCGTCTTCGGGATGTCGAGGATGGACTTGGCCCCGGCACACACCACCGCCACCGGCGTGCGGCTCAGCTCCTCGAGATCGGCGGAGATGTCGAAGGTCGCCTCGGCGCCGCGATGCACCCCGCCGATGCCGCCCGTGGCGAAGACGGCGATGCCGCACATGGCCGCGATCTGCATGGTGGTGGCCACCGTCGTCCCGGCGATGCCGCCCGTCGCCAGCAACGCCGCGACATCGCGCCGCGAGGCCTTGGCGGCGTTGCCCCCGGCCCGGGCCAGGGCCTCGAGGTCTGGGCCGGAAACGCCGACGCGCAAGCGGCGATCCATGATGGCGATGGTGGCGGGCGTGGCCCCGTGGCGGCGCACCACGGCCTCGACGTTGCGTGCCATCTCGAGATTTTGCGGAAACGGCATGCCGTGCGTGATGATGGTCGATTCGAGCGCCACCACCGGCGTCCCTGCCGCCAGGGCCCCTTCGACCTCGCGACTAACGCTCAGATGCTGCCGTGCGCCCATGATACCGTCGCCTCCGCTGCGGTCACGGCATGCTTGGCCCGAACGCCGCTCCAATGCAAGCGGGGGCTGGGGCGCCGGCGCCCCTTCCCGCCGGACGCGCGGCCCCTCCACAGGCGACGTTTTCCGCCGCCCAAGGTCCTTGTCCCGCATGCGGATTGCCACTAGTTTGCGCCGGCGAGGCTCCCATCCGAGAGGGTCACTCCACTGAGCACGGTCATTGTTGGTCCGGACAGGCTGCCGGACCGATGCGCGCCCGCCTGGGCAAATGGCGATTCAACCCTCTCCCGGCGCCGCGAGGCGCCGTTTGGCCAGCCCGCGATCGCAGCCTCCGCCAGTCGCCGCAACCCGACACCGAGCACCGCGCTGGCCGGCAACCCGGACGCACCCGTCACGACAGTTCCGCCGCCGACGCGGCGCCGCCCCCGATAAGGAGACGAAACGCAAAATGCATAAACCTCTTATGGTAGCCCTCGGCGCGCTGCTGCTCGCCGCCCCTGCCCTCGCGCAGGAGAACGTCGTCAACGTCTACAACTGGTCCGACTATATCGCCGAGGACACGATCGCCAAGTTCGAGGCCGAGACAGGCATCAAGGTCAACTACGACGTGTTCGACAGCAACGAGATGGTGGAGGCCAAGCTCCTCGCCGGCAATTCCGGCTACGACGTCGTGGTGCCCTCGGGCTTCTTCCTCGAGCGCCAGGTTGCCGCCGGCCTGTTCCAGAAGCTCGACAAGTCCAAGCTGCCCAACCTGGTCAACATGGACCCGGCGATCATGGAGGAGACGGCGGCCCATGATCCGGGCAACGAGCACTCGGTCGACTACATGTGGGGCACGACCGCCATCGGCTACAACGTCGCCAAGCTCAAGGAGCGCCTCGGCGACCAGCCGCTCGACACCTGGGACATCATCTTCAAGCCGGAACTGGTGTCCAAGGCCGCCGATTGCGGGGTGACGCTGCTCGATGCCCCCGCAGAGGTGGTGGCCACGGCGCTCAACTATCTCGGGCTCGACCCCAACTCGGAAAGCGAGGCAGACCTGCAGAAGGCCAAGGAGCTGCTGCTGTCGATCCGGCCCTACGTGCGCTACTTCAACTCCAGCCAGTACATCGACGACCTCGGCAACGGCGAAGTGTGCCTGTCGATCGGCTATTCCGGCGACGTCTTCATCGCCCAGGCGGCGGCCCAGGAGGCAGGCCAGGGGGTCGAGGTCGCCTATGTCATCCCCAAGGAGGGGGCGCTGAAATGGTTCGACCTGTTCGCCATCCCGGCCGACGCGCCGCACCCGGACAACGCCCATAAGTTCATCGACTTCATGCTGCGTCCCGACATCGCCGCGGCCAACAGCAACTACGTGTTCTATGCCTCGGGCAACAAGGCCGCCCTCGACCTGATCGATCCCGAGGTGAAGGACGATCCGGCCATCTACCCGCCCGCCGAGGTGCTGGCCAAGCTGTTCCCGCTCAAGGCCCACACGCCCGACTACGACGAGGTCTTGACTGAAACCTGGCAGGCTATAAAGAGCGGCCAGTAGCAACATGCCGGGCGGGGGGTTGCCCCCGCCCGGTTCCTCTTTTGTCGACCGCTCGGGACTCCATGGCCAAGAAGCCCCAGATAGCCGCCGATACCCGCCCCTGGCGCGATCCAGCCGCCAGGCCGTTCGTGAGGATTCGCAACGTCACCAAGAAATTCGGCGACATCGTTGCCGTTTCCGACGTGTCGCTGGACATCTACAAGGGCGAATTGTTCTGCCTGCTCGGCGGCTCCGGCTCGGGTAAGTCGACGCTGCTGCGCATGCTGGCGGGCTTCGAGGAGCCGACCGCCGGCAGCATCGAGATCGACGGCCAGGACATGACCGGCGTGCCGCCCTACAACCGGCCGGTCAACATGATGTTCCAGTCCTACGCGCTGTTCCCGCACATGACGGTCGAACAGAACATCGCCTATGGGCTGAAGCGCGACGGCCTGCCGCGCGCCGAGATCGACGCCCGGGTCGGGGAATTGCTGCAGCTGGTCAAGCTCGAGGACTATGGCCGGCGCAAGCCGCACCAGCTGTCCGGCGGCCAGCGCCAGCGCGTGGCGCTGGCGCGCGCGCTGGCCAAGCGGCCCAAGCTGCTGCTGCTCGACGAGCCGCTCGGCGCGCTCGACAAGAAGCTGCGCGAGGAGACCCAGTTCGAGCTCGTCAAGATCCAGGAAACGCTGGGCGTCACCTTCATCGTCGTCACCCACGACCAGGAAGAGGCGATGAGCCTCGCCACCCGCATCGGGGTGATGAACCAGGGCGAAATCGTCATGGTGGGCGAGCCCACGGACGTCTACGAATTTCCCAATTCGCGCTTCGTGGCCGGCTTCATCGGCTCGGTCAACATGTTCGAGGGCGTCGTCGTCGAGGACGAGCCCGACCACGTGCGCATCCGCTCGGCCGAGGCCGGCACCGACATCCATGTCGGACACGGCGTCGACTGCGCCCCCGACCAGACGCTGTGGTACGCCATCCGCCCCGAGAAGATCACGCTGAGCCGCGAACGACCGGCCGGGGATGCCAACATCACCCGCGGCATGGTCGAGGACATCGCCTATCTCGGCGACATGAGCGTGTTCCAGATCAAGCTCGATTCCGGCCGCTACATCCGCGTCACCAAGGCCAATTCGCTGCGCGGCGACCCCGACGCCATCAAGTGGGACGAGTATGTGTGGTGCCAGTGGGGCGACACCTCCGGCTCGGTGCTGACGGTATGACGGCGCCCGGCGCGCCGGCGCCCCGGCGCCCCTGGAGCATGGTGGAGCACGCCCTCGCCGCCGTCGGCCTGTCCGGCCGGGCGCTGGTGATCTTCGCGCCGGCCTTCTGGCTGACGCTGTTCTTCCTCGTGCCGTTTGCCGTGGTCTTCGGCATCTCGCTTGCCGTCAAGCAGTTCGGCCAGCCGCCCTATTCCGACCTGATGACGACGACGGACGGCACCGTGCAGCTGACGCTGCACCTGTCGAACTACATCCGTATCTTCACCTCGCCGATCTATATCAGCGCCTATCTGTCGTCGGTGACGATCGCCGCCATCTCCACGGCGATCGCGCTGCTCATCGGCTATCCGATGGCCTATTTCATCGCCCGCGCCTCCGACCGCTGGCGCAACGTGCTGCTGATGCTGGTGGTGCTGCCGTTCTGGACGTCGTTCCTTTTGCGCGTCTACGCGCTCTCCGGCTTCCTGCGCGGCGAAGGGGTGATCAACAATTTCCTCGGCCTGTTCGGCATCGGCCCGCTGACCATGATGCAGACCGATTTCGCCGTCTATGTCGGCATCGTCTACACCTACCTGCCGTTCATGATCCTGCCCCTGTTCACGACGCTGGTGAAGCTCGACCAGAACCTGCTCGAGGCCTCCGCCGACCTCGGCTCGCGCCCGTGGCAGACCTTCCTGTCCGTCACCCTGCCGCTGGCGCTGCCCGGCATCGTCGCCGGCTCCATGCTGGTCTTCATCCCGGCCATCGGCGAGTTCGTCATCCCTTCGCTGCTCGGCGGCCCCGGCACCCAGATGATCGGCCGGGTGCTGTGGGACGAGTTCTTCTCCAAGACCAACTGGCCGCGGGCGGCGGCGCTGGCCATCGCCATGCTGGTGGTGGTGGTCATCCCCATCGTGCTCATGCAGCGCGCCCAGAGCGCCGTGATCGAAGGGCGACGCTGATGCGCCGCGGCTGGTTCCTGCCCCTCACGGCGGCGCTCGGCTTCGGCTTCCTGTACGCGCCGATCGTGTCGCTGGTGATCTTCTCGTTCAACTCCAACCGCCTGGTGACGGTATGGAGTGGCTTCTCGGTGCAAAGCTACAAGGACCTGTTCGCCGACCAGAAGATGCTGCAGGCCGCCTGGCTCAGCCTGCAGGTGGCCGCCATCAGCGCCACCATCGCGCTGGTGCTGGGCACGCTGTGCGCGGTGGCGCTGGTGCGCTTCCGCCGCTTCCGCGGCAAGACCGTGCTCGCCGGCATGGCCTCGGCACCGCTGGTCATGCCCGACGTCATTACCGGGCTGAGCCTGCTGCTGTTGTTCGTGGCCATGGAATCGGTGTTCGGCTGGCCGGCCGGGCGCGGCATGCTGACCATCATCATCGCCCACTCGACCTTCTGCATGGCCTATATCACCGTGGTGGTGCAGTCGCGCCTGCTCGATCTCGACCTCAGCCTCGAGGAGGCGGCGATGGATTTGGGCGCCACCCCGGTGCGCGTCTTCTTCGACGTCACCCTGCCGATCATCGCCCCGGCGCTGGTGTCGGGCTGGCTGCTGGCCTTCACCCTGTCGCTCGACGACCTCGTCATCGCCAGCTTCGTCACCGGGCCGGGCGCCTCGACGCTGCCGATCGTCATCTTCTCCAAGATCCGGCTGGGTGTCTCGCCCGACGTCAACGCGCTGGCCACCATCATCATCGGCATCGTCGCCCTCGGCGTCGGCGCGGCGACGCTGCTGCAGTTGCGCCGTCCGAAGACGAAGGCCTGAGCGGCCCGGCGCGACGCGCATGGCACCCCCGCCGTTGGACGTATTGATCGCGGCGTCGGCTTGTCCTACATCAGTGGCGTCGCTCCAGCCGGAGCGGCAGACGTTCTCAGGGCGGGGTGCAACTCCCCACCGGCGGTAAGCGGCCCCTGGCCGCAAGCCCGCGAGCGCTCCCGGCCAGCCCGGGAGGTCAGCAGATTCGGTGCGATTCCGAAGCCGACGGTCACAGTCCGGATGAAAGAGAACGGGTTCTGCGCCAGCCGGGCGCCGCCGCAGTCATTGGTGGCCGCCCACGGCGTCGATCCCCGTAACCCTGAGGAAACTGGTTACGGAAAGGATCGACGATGAACCAGATTTCCTCGACTTCCCACCACGGCGCCGCCACCGGCGCGTTGTTCATGCTGGCCGCCAGTCTCGCCTTCGCCGGCACCAACGTCCTGCAGTCGGTGCTGCCCTGGCAGTTCGGCATGAGTTCGACCGGCATGGCCTTCTGGCAGTACGTCATCGCCTCGGTGCTGGCGCTGCCGCTGATCCTGCGGATCGGCATCGGCAATCTGCGCACCCGCCACCCGCTCGCCCATGAAATCCGGGCGTTCGTCTCTGCGCTCGGCGTCCACGTCTTCGTCTATGGTTTCGCTTCCGGCGTGCCGATCTGGCAGATGGTGACGCTGCTCGCGGTGGCGCCGCTGTTCATCGTCCTCGGCTCCATCGTGTTCCTGGGCGAGCGCGCCTCGGGCACGCGCATCGTCGCGGCGCTGATCGGCTTTGCCGGGGCCGTCGTCGTCTCCGGCGTCGGCACCGAGTCCCTCGGCTGGCAGGCGCTCATCCCCGTCGCCGCGGCGGCGCTGTGGGCGACAACCGACGTGCTGACGCGGCACCTCGCGCGCCAGGGCGAGTCGCCGGAAACGCTCACCCTGTCGCTGCTCGTCCTGGTGACGCCCAACCATTTGCTGATCCTGCTCGCGGTCAACGCGCTCGGCTGGCTGGCACCGTCGCTGCTGCCGGCCGGCCTCGCGACCGGCTTCCCCTTCGCGCTGCCCGCGGCCGCCGAGGGTCTCCTCCTGCTGCTACTGCTCGGCGTGCTGACGGCGGCCGCACAGTACCTGCTGGCCTTTGCCTACAAGCTGGCCGACGCCACCTACCTGCAGCCTTTCGGCGACCTCAAGGTGCCGCTGAGCGCGCTGCTCGGCTGGGTCGCCCTAGGCCAGGTGCCCTCCGCCTGGTTCTGGCCGGGCGCCGCCCTCGTCCTCGGTGCCTCGCTCCTCATCTACGGCCGCGAGGCGCGCCCGCGCCCGGTCCTCGCCGCCGCCTGAGCGAGGGCGGCCGCCCCCGGCCTTTGCGGCTGAGGGCGGCTCGCCCGCCGGTCCTATTCCTGCTTCACGGCACTCCACGCCCCGCTCGGCTGGCACGCGATCAGCGTTTCCCTGACGGCGACAAGCGCCCCGCTCGAATAGTTGCGGTCCTCGTAAACGCAGTTGGCGCCGCCGCCCTCGGCCTCGGCCCAGCTACCGCCGCTGCCGCAGGCGTAGAACTTGCCGCCCACCCGCACGAGGCTGCCGGCCGAATAGCTCTGGCTGGCGTGCCAGCAGCGCCCGTCGACCGGGGCGGCCGGCGCCGCCTGGGCGCACGCCCCGGAAATCGAAAACAGCAAGAGGGCCAAACCGGCGAATATCCTCAACATCGCAATCTCCCTGATGAAATGCCGGGAGCCTACGGCAACGAGGACTGCATTCCTATACGTAAGACCACGAAGCCTCGCTGTGCGAGCGCGCCATGGCATGCACGGCGCGCTCGATGCCGAGCCCGGCGGCGAAGTCGATGATGTGCGCCGGCCGCCCGGCAATGGCTTCGAGCAGTTCGTGGCACTCGATGAGCTTGAGATCGTTGAAGCCGAGCCCGTGCCCGGGTGCCGGGACGAAGCGGTCGTAGGGAGGATGCGCCGGCGCGCTGAGCACGGTGCGAAAGCCCTGGTCGGCCGCATCGCCGGAGGCGGTGAAGAACTGGAATTCGTTCATCCGCTCCTGATCGTAGGCAATGGCGCCGCGCGAGCCGAAGACCTGCATGGCGAGCCGGTTCTTGCGGCCCCGGGCGGCGCGGTTGAGCGCCATGATGCCGGTGGCGCCGTTGCGCAATTCCATCAGCACCGAGGCGATATCGAAGGTCTCGACCGCCCGCCGTCCGCCCTCGGGGAGCGGTCGGTCGGGATAGGGCTTGGCCAGCTGCGCCATGACGCGCACGACCCCGCCGAACAGCACGTGCATGAGGCTCAGCGGATGCACGCCGAAATCGTCGAGGGCGCCGTAGCCGGAGGCGGCCTCGCTCTTCCAGCCGAACGGCGCCTCGGGATCGGCCATGAAGTCCTCGTCCATCTCGAAGCGCACGTGGCTGACCGCGCCGATGGCCCCCTCCGCCAGCAGGCGACCGATGTGCCGGATCAAGGGGTTCTGGATATAGTTGTAGCCGAGTACGGCGACCCGGCCGGCGGCGCGGGCGGCCGCGACCATGCGCTCGGCATCGACCAGCGTCGTCGCCATCGGCTTTTCGCACCAGACGTGCTTGCCGGCGGCGAGGGCGGCGAGCGCCATCTCCGCGTGCAGGGCGTTGGGCGTGGTGATCGAGACCACTTCAACCTCGGGGTCGTCGACAACCTCCCGCCAGTCGCCGGTCGCCCGCTCGAAGCCGAATTCGGCGGCGCGCCGCGCCGCCAGGTCGGCGCTGGCCTCAGCGAGATGGACGAGCCTGGGGCGGCGGCCGGTGCCGAATACCGGTCCAACCCCGTTCCAGGCGAGCGCGTGGCACTTGCCCATGTAGCCGGTGCCGATAAGGCCGACGCCGATGCTTGTCATTCGATCATCATTTCCGATCCCACTGAGGGAGCCCATGAGAGCCACCCCCTCCCCAGCCCTCCGCACGGAGGGGGAGGGTATTCCTCCGTGGACGCGGCAAAATGGTACCCCAACACAAAGGCCTCACCCTCTCCGCTTGCGTGGGGAGGGTCGGGGAAAGCCGTTCGGCCGAACCCGGACGGAATGGCGCCCGGAGCCAGAGCCCCGGGCGCCCGGCTTCAGGAGGAAGCCCTACTTGTACTGCTCGGCATTTTCCTTGGTGACCAGCACCGTGCCGGTGTCGATCCAGGCCTCGAGCGTCTTGCCGGCCTTGAGGTCGACCAGCGCCTGGATGGCGTAGGCCCCCATGTTGCCCGGCGCCTGCGCCACCGAGGCCGTCATCTCGCCGGCGAGGATGGAGGCGGCGGCATCCGGATTGGCGTCGAAGCCGACGACCATGACGTCCTGCAGCTTGCTCGCCGCCTTGAGGGCCTCGACCGCACCCAGCGCCATGTTGTCGTTGGAGCCGAAGATGCCCTTGATGTTGGGATTGCCGGCCAGGATGTTTTCGGTGACGGCGAGACCCTTGGCCCGGTCCCATTCGGCGGTTTGCTCGGCCACCACCTTGAGGCCGCAATCGGTCAGCCCCTTCTTGGCACCGTCGGCGCGCGCCTGCCCGGTCGACTGGCTGATCAGGCCCTGCAGGATGGCCACTTCCGCCCCGGACGGCAGGTTCTTGCACATGAAGTCGGCGGCGAGCGCCGCGCCCGCCTCGTTGTTGGTGCCGATGAAGGTCACGCCCTCGTTGATGCCGCGGGTGTCGACGAACACCACCGGCACGCCCGCGGCCTTGGCCGCGTCGACCACCGGGGCGAGCGCGTTGGGATCGGTCGGGGCGATGGCGAGCCCGTCGATGCCCTGGGCGATCAGGTCCTCGATCTGCGTGATCTGGGCCTGCACGTCGGACTCGGCCGGCGGCGCCACCACCACCACTTCGACCCCGAGCTCGGCGCCCTTGTCCTTGGCCCCTTGCTCAACCGCGGCCCAGAACGGATTGCCGGCGCCCGGGCCCTTCATGGCCAGCACGTAGGCGGCGTCGGCGCCGCCGGTCATGGCGGCCAGAGCTGCGAGCGCGACGCCGGTCATCAGCAGTTTCTTCATGTCGTGTCCTCCCTAGGAACGGTCTCCGGTTGAACGAGCCAGCCGGCGGGCGCGGAGACGCGGGCGCCGCCGGGGGAATGCCCTCAGGTCCGCACCGCCGCCTGCCGCCGCAACACGTCGACATAGACGGCCACGATGATGACCAGTCCGATCAGGATCTGCTGCCAGAAGGCAGAAACGTTGTTGATGTTGAGCCCGTTGCGGAGGATGCCCATGATCAGCACCCCGGCGAGCACGCCGAGTACGGTGCCGCGGCCGCCGAAGAACGAGGCGCCGCCGATGATCACCGCGGCGATGGCGTCGAGCTCGATGCCGATGCCGGCATTGGGGAAGCCCGAATCGGTGCGCCCGGCAAGCAGCAGGCCCGACAGCCCGGCAAAGAACCCGGAGATGATGTAGACCACCACCAGCGTACGGTCGACATTGATGCCCGAGACCCGCGCCGCCTGCGGATTGCCGCCGATGGCGAAGATGTGCCGGCCCATGTCGGTGTGCTCGAGGAAGAACCACAGCCCCACGGCGCAGGCGGCGACGAGCAGCAGGCTGGCGGGCAGGCCCGCCGGCGGCGCCAGCCCGAAACTGTAATAGGCCTGCCCCAGATAGCGCACCTCCGGCTGCAGCCCCGACACCGGGGCGCCGTTGGTGACGAGGAAGGTCAGGCCGCGGGCGACGTTGAGCGTACCCAGCGTCATGATGAAGGAGTGCGGCAGGCGCAGCACGGTGAGGCCGATGCCGTTGACCCAGCCGACGATGATGCCGATGGCCGGGCCGATCAGCAGCACCAGCGGCCACGGCAGCCCGGCCTTGGAGGCGATGGCCAGCGTCACCATGGAGAGCGCCATGATCGAGCCGACGGACAGGTCGATGCCGGCGGTGACGATGACCACGAACATGCCCAGCGCCAGCAGCGCCAGCGAGGCGTTCTGCTTCAGTATGTTGGTCAGGTTCTGCGCCGACAGGAAGACCTCGGGGCGGATGGCGGCGAGCACCAGCATCATCACGATGACGACCAGCACGATGCCGTAATGCTCGAGGAAGCGGGCGAATCCGGGGGTCATGGCGAGAGCCTGTCGTGGGCCAGGGCCTCGGTGTTGCCCTTGTGCCCCATGATCCAGCCGATGACCTCATTGCGGTTGGTGGCAGCGAGCGGCGCCTCGGCGAAATTGGTGCCCTGGTACAGCGCCATGACCCGGTCGCAGCAGTAGAAGATGTCGTCCATGCGGTGCGAGATGATGATCACCGCGACGCCGTGCTGCTTGAGGCTCCTGACGAGGTCGAGCACCTTGCCGACCTCCTTGATGGCGAGCGCGGCGGTCGGCTCGTCCATGATCACGAGGCGGGCCTGGAAGGCGGTGGCGCGGGCGATGGCCACCGCCTGGCGCTGCCCGCCGGACAGGTCCTCGGTGTTCTGGTCGACCGACTTGACCTGGATGTGCAGGCGCTCGAGATGGTCGGCAGCCATCTGCCGGGCCCGGGGATGGTCGACGATGGTCAGCGGTCCGAACCTGCGGCCCGGCTCGCGGCCGAGATAGATGTTCTCGTAGATCGCCATGTTCCCGGCCAGGGCGAAGTCCTGGTAGACCATCTCGATGCCGAGCTGGCGGGCGTCCTTGGGGCTGGCGAAGCGGACGGGCAGGCCGTCGAACACCAGTTCGCCCTCGGAGGGCGCGAACAGGCCGGAGAGAATCTTCATCAGCGTCGACTTGCCGGCGCCGTTGTCGCCGACGACGCCCAGCACCTCGCCGTGGTCGACGTGGAAATTGACGTCGTGCAGCGCCGTGATCGCCCCGAAATACTTGGCGATTCCCCTGGCCTTGAGCAATGGCGCCATCGACGGATCCTCCCGGCACCCGCGTTCTCGTTACGAGTGGAACGAATGGTGCTTTTCGTTTGCTGATAGAATGTTTATTCTATACTGGCTCGGAGCGTCAAGAGCGATGCGCGGCGGCGCGCCGCCGCGATCCGGTGATTTGGTGTGGAGCGCGCGCGGGGGGCAGGGATTTCCGCGCCGCTTGCGTTTATAGCGGGGAAACCATGGGCGGTGACAACACCATCGACGAGAGCGCGCCGCGCGACTTCGCCGCGCTGCGGGCGCTGATCCTCGGGCGCGCCCCGGAACTGCCGCGGCGGCTGACGCAGGTCGCGGCCTACGCCCTCGACAACCCCGACGAGATCGCCTTCGGTACCGCCGCCAGCGTCGCCCAGCACGCCGGCGTGCAGCCCTCGACGCTGGTGCGCTTCTCGCAGGCCCTCGGTTACCAGGGCTTTTCCGACCTGCAGGACGTGTTCCGCTCGCGCCTCAGGGAGCGCGTGCCCAGCTACGACGAGCGCCTCAGGCAATTGCGCGAGCACGGGCACGAGGCCAGCCAGGCGCGGGCCCTGCTCGACGGCTTCGCCGAGGCGGCGCTGCGCTCGGTCGGCGATTTCCAGGCCAAGGCCGACGCGGCGGCGATCGAGCAGGCGGCCGAGATCCTCGCCGGCGCCGAGACCATCTACCTCGCCGGCCTGCGCCGCTCCTTCCCGATCACAGTCTACATGGCCTACGCCATGGGCAAGCTGGGCATCCGCAACATCCTCGTCGACGGCATCGCCGGGCTGGGGGCGGAGCAGACCAGCTTCGCCTCGGGCCGCGACGCCCTGCTCGCCATCAGCTTTACCCCCTATGCCAGCGAGACGGTGACGCTGGCCAACGCAGCCAAGGCGAGGGGCGCGCGCGTCGTCTCCATCACCGATTCGGTGTTCTCCCCGATCGCCCCGGTCGCCGACGCCTGGCTCGAGGTAGTGGAGGCCAATTTCGAGGGTTTCCGCTCCATGGCCGCGACCATGGCGCTGGCCATGACGCTGACCGTGGCGGTGGCCGGCCGGCGCAGCGAGCGGGCCTAGCTCAGCCGAGCCGCACCGCCTGCCCCGTCCGCCGCGACTGCGTCGCCGCCTCGGCGAGCCGTTGCGCCATCAGCCCGTCATGGCCGTCGGCACGCGGATGCGCCCCCGTCTCGAGGGCATCGAGGAAGGCGGCGATCTCGGCAGCGTAGGCCGCCGCGTAGCGGTCGATGAAGAAATTCTGGATGACGTCGGCGCAGAAGCCGGCTCCATCGGCGCGCTCGAGCGTACTCATGTGCACGTTGCCGGCCCGCAGCATGCCCTTGGCCCCATGCACCTCGATGCGCTGGTCGTAGCCGTAGGTGGCGCGGCGCGAGTTGGTGATGACGACGATCTTGCCCGAGGCGGTCTGCATCTGCACCGCGGCGGTGTCGACGTCGCCGGCCGCTCCGATGGCCGGATCGACCAGCGCCCCGCCCAGCGCATGCACCACCACCGGCTCCTCGCCCAAGAGGAAGCGGGCCATGTCGAAATCGTGGATCATCATGTCGCGGAACAGCCCGCCGGAGCGCTCGACATAGGCGAGCGGCGGCGGCGCCGGGTCGCGGCTGATGATGGTGACGAGTTCGACTTCACCGATCTCGCCGGCGCGCAGGCGCCGCTCGAGGCCGCGGAAATTGGCGTCGTAGCGGCGGTTGAAGCCGATCATCAGCGGCACGCGGGCGGCCTCGACCACGCTGAGGCACTGCTCGATGCGCTCGACCGAGAGCGACACCGGCTTTTCGCACAGGATCGGCTTGCCGGCCCGCGCCGCCTGCTCGATCAGGTCGGCGTGGGTATCGGTGGGGGTGGCAATGAGCACGGCGTCCACCTGCGGCGAGGCGAGGATGTCGTCGATGGAGGCGATTTCGGCGCCGACGCTTGCGGCCAGCGCCTGCGCCGCCTCGGGCACGGCGTCGGCCACGCGGGTGACGCGGGCGCGGCCGGAGCCGGCAATGGTTGCGGCGTGCACCTTGCCGATCCGCCCCGCCCCCAGGATCCCGAAACGCACCATGGCCCCCCTCAATTTCGCCCGTCGGATGAACCGATCACGAACGGATTTTTACGAAGATCACCGCTGCGATCCCGAAATAGAACATCCATTCCGTACATGCGACGTTTCGGAATTGACGTTTCATTCGCGCGAGGGATACAACGGCGCAGCACACCTGTCCAGACGTTTGAGGAGAGCCCCGCGATGGTGGAGCCGCAGCGCCCGACGCTCGATGTCATCACCATCGGTCGCGCCTCGGTCGACCTGTACGGCCAGCAGATCGGCAGCCGCCTCGAGGACATCCAGAGCTTCGCCAAGTCGGTTGGCGGCTGCCCCGCCAACATCGCCGTCGGCACCGCCCGGCTCGGCCTCAGAGCGGCGCTCGTCACCCGCGTCGGCGACGAGCAGATGGGGCGCTTCATCATCGAGCAGCTGCAGCGCGAGGGCGTCGAGACGGCCGGCATCGTCAGCGACCCCGAGCGGCTGACGGCGCTGGTGCTGCTCGCCGTCGAGGACGAGGGCGTCTCGCCGATGATCTTCGTGCGGACCGATTGCGCCGACATGGCCCTGGCCGAAGCCGACATTGACCCCGCCTTCATCGCCTCGGCCGCCGCCGTCGTCGTCACCGGCACGCATTTTTCTCGCCCCAACACCGAGGCGGCGCAGCGCAAGGCCATGCGCATTGCCAGGGCCAACGGCCGCAAGGTGGTGTTCGACATCGATTACCGCCCCAATCTGTGGGGGCTGGCCGGGCACGCCGCCGGCTTCTCGCGCTACGTCAAGTCCGAGCACGTCTCGGCGCAGCTCGGCGCCGTCCTGCCCGAGTGCGACCTCATCGTCGGCACCGAGGAGGAGATCATGATCGCGGCGGGGGCCGACAGCGTGCCGGCCGCGCTGCGCGCCATCCGCGCCCTCACGCCGGCGACCATCGTGCTCAAGCGCGGCGCCATGGGCTGCATCGTCTATGAGGGGGCCATCCCCGACGACCTCGAGCAGGGCATCGTCGGCACCGGCTTTCCGATCGAGGTCTACAACGTGCTGGGGGCCGGCGACGCCTTCATGAGCGGGTTCCTGCGCGGCTGGCTCAGGGGCGAGGATCTCGCCACCTGCGCCACCTGGGCCAATGCCTGCGGCGCCTTCGCCGTGAGCCGCCTGCTGTGCTCGCCCGAATATCCGAGCTGGGAGGAACTCGACTGGTTCCTGACGCATGGCAGCCCGCACCGGGCCCTGCGCCAGGACGACGCCCTCAACCGCATCCACCGCGCCACCACGCGGCGGCGGCAGTGGCCAACGCTGATGGCGCTCGCCGTCGACCACCGCAAGCAGCTCGAGGACATCGCCGGCGACCAGGCCGGGCGCATCGCCGACTTCAAGGTGCTGGCCGTCGCTGCCGCCGCCGAGGTGGCCCGGGGCCGTCCCGGCTTCGGCATGCTGCTCGACGACAAATACGGCCGCAAGGCGCTGTTCGCCGCAGGCCGGCACGATCTGTGGATCGGCCGGCCGCTGGAGCAGCCGGGCGCCGTGCCGCTGGAATTCGAGTTCAGCCAGGACGTCGGCTCGCGCCTCGTCGAGTGGCCGGTCGAGCACTGCCTCAAGGTGCTGTGCTTCTACCACCCCGACGATCCCGAAGGCATCAACGCGGCGCAGCGCGGCAAGCTGCGCGCCGCCCAGGACGCGGCCGAAAAGCTCGGCCGCGACATCCTCATCGAGCTGATCCCGTCGCGGCTCGGGCCGGTCGACGCGCACACCACGGCGCGGGCGCTGGCCGAGCTCTACGCCGCCGGGCTCAGGCCGGACTGGTGGAAGCTCGAGCCGCAGCCCTCGGAGGGGGCGTGGGCGGCGATCGACGCCGAAATCGCGCGCGCCGACCGGTGGTGCCGCGGCGTGCTGCTGCTCGGGCTCGACGCGCCGGTGGAGACGCTGGCCGCCGGGTTCCGGCTGGCCAAGACGTCGAAGACGGTGCGCGGCTTCGCCGTCGGGCGCACCATCTTCGCCCCCGCCGCCAGGGCGTGGTTCGCCGGCGAGATCGGCGACACGGCGGCGATCGCCGACATGGCCGCACGCTTCCGGGCCCTGGTGGACGCATGGGAAAAGTGACGATGTCTGCATGCGGGCGGTTGACTGGTCGCCAGCCATCGGCCGTCATCCTCGGGCGAGCCCTGGCGAGGCCCGAGGACCCAGCGGGCGCCGCGTCGGCGGCACCAAAGACTCCTCCTGCGCGACCGACGTCACGCGGCTGGGTCCTCGCGACAAGCGCGAGGATGATGGCCGGTGGATGGGTAGGGTTCGCGGGATGCTGGCAGACTTGGTTGAGGAGCAGCAGATGACCCAAAGAACGATCCGCCTGACCATGGCGCAGGCGCTGGCGCGGTTTCTTGCGCGCCAGAAGACGGTGATCGACGGCGTGACGGTGCCGCTGTTCGGCGGCGTCTTCGCCATTTTCGGGCATGGCAACGTCGCCGGTTTCGGCGAGGCGCTGTACCAGGTGCGCGACGAACTGCCGACCTACCGGGCGCACAACGAACAGGCCATGGCCCACGCCGCCATCGCCTATGCCAAGGCCAGCTTCCGCCGCCGCATGATGGCCGTCACCTCCTCGATCGGGCCGGGCGCCACCAACATGGTGACGGCCGCGGCGCTGGCCCATGTCAACCGGCTGCCGCTGCTGATCCTGCCCGGCGATGTCTTCGCCGGCCGCGCCCCCGACCCGGTGCTGCAGCAGATCGAGGATTTCGGCGACGGCACGGTCAGCGCCAACGACGCCTTCCGCCCGGTCAGCCGCTATTTCGACCGCATCACCCGGCCCGAGCAGCTGATCCCGGCGCTGCGCCGTGCCATGCAGGTACTGACCGACCCGGCCGAATGCGGGCCGGTGACGCTGGCCCTGTGCCAGGACGTGCAGGCGGAGGCCTACGACTATCCCGAGAGCTTCTTCGCCGATCGCATCTGGCTGCCGCGGCGGTCCGAGCCCGACCACGGCGAACTGCACGAGGCGGCGGCGGCGCTCAGGCAGAGCCGCAGGCCGGTGATCATCGCCGGCGGCGGCGTGCTCTATTCGGAGGCGACGGCGGCGCTGCGCGACTTCGCCGAGAAGCGCGGCATCCCGGTCATGGAAACGCAGGCGGGCAAGTCCAGCCTGCCGCACGACCATCCGCTCAACATGGGCGCGGTCGGGGTGACCGGCACGTCCGCCGCCAATCTGCTGGCCGCCCAGGCCGATGTCGTGCTGGCCATCGGCACGCGGCTGCAGGATTTCACCACCGGCAGCCGGGCGCTGTTCCAGGCGGCCGAGGTGACGATTGTCGGCCTCAACACGCAGCCTTTCGACGCCGGCAAGCACGGGGCGCTGCCGCTGGTCGCCGATGCGCGCGCCGGGCTGGCCCGGCTCGACGCCCATCTTTCCGGCTGGAATACGTCGGAAGCGTGGGAGCAGACGGCCCGCCAAGCGCGGGCCGAGTGGCTCGCGGCGGCGCGGGCGGTTACCGCGCCGGGTAACGCCGAGCTGCCCTCGGACGCGCAGGTGATCGGCGCCGTGCACCGGGCCCGCGGCAGCGCGGCGACGCTGGTCTGCGCCGCCGGCGGCCTGCCGGGCGAACTGCACAAATTGTGGCCGGCGGGCGAGCCGGGCAGCTACCACCTCGAATACGGCTACTCGACCATGGGCTACGAGATCGCCGGCGGGCTTGGGGTGAAGCTGGCCCGCCCCGACGACGACGTCGTCGTCCTGCTCGGGGACGGCAGCTACCTGATGATGAACTCGGAAATCGCCACCTCGGTGATGCTGGGGGCAAAGCTCACCATCGTCGTGCTCGACAATCGCGGCTTCGCCTGCATCAACCGGCTGCAGCACGCAACCGGCGGCGCCGGCTTCAACAACCTGCTCGCCGACGCGCGCCACGAGGTGCTGCCGGCGATCGACTTCGTCAAGCACGCCGAGGCGCTGGGGGCGGTGGCACGCAAGGCGGCCTCGCTGGCCGAACTCGAGGCCCTGCTGAAGGAGGCGGAGGCCGACACGCGCACCTCGGTGATCGTCATCGACACTGATCCCATGGCCACGACCGCGGCCGGCGGGGCGTGGTGGGAGGTGGCGGTGCCCGAGGTGTCGGAGCGGACAGAAGTCAAGGCCGCGCGCGCAGATTATGAAAAGGCGCTGAAGGCGCAGAGGCTGTGAGCAGCGGTGCCGTTGTTCGCCGCTCCTGCGGTTCTTGCCCCTCCCTCCCCCTTGTGGGGAGGGTGGCGCCCCGAAGGGGTGACGGGTGGGGGTCGCCGGTCCTGCGCCTGGCCGCCCCCCACCCGTCCCGGCTGCGCCGGTCCACCCTCCCCACAAGGGGGAGGGAGGGGCAACTTCCGGACCTGGCGCACGACGGCGAGTTTCCCTGCCGCGCCAACTGAAGTTCGAAGACCGGAGCATATGAAATTGCAGGCCAGACTGGGCATGTCCCCCATCGCGTGGTGGAACGACGACCTTCCCGAACTGAGCGAGGACGTCTCGCTCGAGGAGTGCCTGCGGCAGTCGCGCGCCGCCGGCTTCACCGGCATGGAGCTGGGCCGGCGCTTTCCGTCCGACCCCGCGGTGATGCTGCCGATCCTCAGGGCCGCCGATGTCACCCTGTGCGGCGGCTGGTTCTCGGGCACGCTGGTCAACGAGGACATGCGCGCCAACCAGGAGCGCATCGCCCCGATGATCGCGCTGTTCAAGGCGGTCGATGCCCCCTGCATCGTCTATGGCGAGGTCGGCCGCTCCATCCAGGGCGACCGTACGCGGCCGCTGGCGAACAAGCCGCGTCTCGCGGACGACGAGATGCGCGCCTATGCCAGAAAGCTCACCGAATTCGGCGAATGGTGCGCCGAGCAGGGCATGCCGCTCGTCTACCACCACCACATGGGCGCGGTGGTCGAGACCCAGGCCGAACTGGATGCCTTCATGCGCCATTCGGGCGAGGGGATTTCGCTGCTCTTCGACAGCGGGCACCTGGCCTTTGCCGGCGGCGACTTGCTGCGCGCCATCGACGACCACCACGCCCGCATCCGGCACGTGCACGTCAAGGACGTGCGCCCGGGGGTGATCGAGGCGCTCGATCGCACGCGGCAATCCTTCCTCGACGCCGTGGCGCTCGGCGCCTTCACCGTGCCGGGCGACGGCGCGCTCGATTTCGAGGCGATCGTGGGCCGGCTCGCCCGCTACGGCTACGAAGGCTGGTTCGTGGTCGAGGCGGAGCAGGACCCGCGGGCGAATCCCCCCGCACGCATGGCCGAAATCGGCTACAAGGAACTGATGCGCGTGATGGCCGCTGCCGGCTACAGCGTCGAGACGCAAGGCTTTCCGAAAGGGCAATGAGGTGGACGAGGAAAAACCCGGATTGCTGACCCTGGCCTGGTTCAGGCCGCTGTGGCGACGGGTGGCCGTCATTGCCATCATCGTCGCGTGGGCGATCTGGGAGTCGTTCTACAACCGCGACCAGCTGTGGGGCTTCATCGCCCTCGCCATGCTCGCCTACGGGGTGTGGACCTTCTTCATCAATTTCGACCGGGAACTGGCGCGCAAGGACCATGACAAACCTCAGGATTAGGCCGCACGGCACGCATGGGCGCGTGCAGCACGTGACGCCCGCCAGCGCCGGCTGGACCTATGTCGGATTCGACCTGTTCAAGCTCGGCCCCGGCGAGGGCACCGATGGCGGCGAAGCGGACCGCGAAGCGTGCCTCGTCCTGCTTGCCGGCAAGGCGCGGGTCGCCGTCGACGGCCGCGACCTGGGCGAACTGGGCGGGCGCATGAGCCCGTTCGAGGGGCCGGGATTTGCGGTCTACGTCCCGGCCGGGGCGAAATGGCAGGCAACGGCGACCACGGCCCTCGAACTGGCCGTCTGCACCGCGCCGGGCCGGCCGCACGCGCACCCGGCGCGGGTGATCGGGCCGGACGCGGTCGAAAAGCTGACGCGCGGACGGGGCACCAATACGCGCTATCCGTTCAACATCCTGCCCGAGGACCAGCCCGCCGATTCGCTGCTCGTGGTCGAGGTCGTCACCCCGGGCGGGCACACCTCGAGCTATCCCCCGCACAGGCACGACGAGGACGACCTGCCGCGCCAGAGCCTGCTCGAGGAGACCTACTACCACCGTTTCTCGAAGCCGCAGGGCTTCGGCTTCCAGCGCGTCTATACAGACGACCGCAGCCTCGACGAGACCATGCTGATCGAGGACGGCGACGTGGTGCTGGTGCCGCGCGGCTACCACCCGGTGGCGGCGGTGCACGGCTACGACGTCTATTATCTCAACGTCATGGCCGGCCCGAAGCGGACGTGGCAGTTCCACAACGCCCCCGAGCACGCCTGGATGCTGGAAGGTTAGGCGCATCGTGCCCGGCACCAGGCGGCAACGCTTGATGCCTTGATGATGTGCCGTTCCACTTCGGGCGGCCCCGCTGCTGGCCAACCACGTCAGCGGACGCGCGCCGCTGTTGACGCCTGTGCCGCGCGTGGTGGTCCCGCCCAAGGATGCCGGCGGCCCAAGCGCTCCCGGGAATATGTAAAACAAACTTGACTCAATGTAAGCGACGCCTTACATCGATATGTCAACTTTGCTTTACACCGGGTGCCGAGGATGTCGTTCGACGAAAAATACACCTGGGGTTTCGGCCTCATCGCTGTCGCCGGCTACGGCGTCTATCTGGCGCTGCTGCTGGGCCAGGTCGATGCCGCACCATTGACCGAGGCCGCTTATGTGCCGCTGATGCTGTGGACGATCGGCGGGGCGATCGCCGCCGGCATGCTGCTCACCATCCTGGTGTCGATGGCGGCCCCGGCGGAGGCCAACAAGCGCGACCAACGCGACCGCGACATCAACCGCTTCGGCGAGTATGTCGGGCAGTCCTTCGTCGTCATCGGGGGCGTCGCCGCCCTCTTGATGGCGATGGCGGAATGGGACCACTTCTGGATCGCCAACGTCATCTACCTGTGCTTCGTGCTGTCGGCGGTGCTGAGTTCGGCGGCCAAGATCGTCGCCTACCGGTTCGGTTTCCACCCATGGTGAAATCGACCAGGATCACCAACGCCATCCGGGCGCTGCGCTTCGCCCGGGGCGAGATGACCCAGGCCGAACTCGCCGAGCGGACCGGCGTCACCCGCCAGACCATCATCGCCATCGAGCAGGGCCGCTATTCGCCCACCCTCGAGATGGCGTTCCGGATCGCCCGCGTCTTCGGCGTGCCGCTCGAGAATGTGTTCCAGTACCCCAAAAACGAAGGAGACGGGCCGTGAAGGCAGTGCTTCAGCGTGCCTACGGCACCCCCGACGTGCTCGCGCTGGCAGAGGTGCCGCAGCCGCTGCCCAGGGACAACGAGGTGCTGGTGCGCATTCGCGCCACCACCGTCACCTCCGGCGACGCCCGCATGCGCAGCTTTACCGTGCCGGCGGTGTTCTGGCTGCCGGGGCGGCTGGCGATCGGCATCACCAGGCCCAGAAAGCCGGTGCCCGGGGTCGAGTTCGCCGGCGAGGTGGAGGCGGTCGGCAGGGCGGTGACGCGGTTTCGCCCCGGCGACGCGGTGTTCGGCCTCGACGTGGGGGGCTGCCATGCCGAGTACAAATGCGTGCCCGAGACCGCCGCGATCGCGCTGAAGCCGCAGACGCTGGGTTTCGAGGAAGCCGCCGCCCTGCCCTTCGGCGGGCTGACCGCCCTGCACTTCCTGCGGGCCGGAGGCATCCGCGCCGGCAGCAGGGTGCTGATCAACGGCGCCTCGGGCGCGGTCGGGGTGGCCGCGGTGCAGCTGGCACGGCATTTCGGCGCCGACATCACCGGGGTGTGCAGCACCGCCAACCTCGACCTGGTCCGCTCGCTCGGAGCCGGCTCGACGCTCGACTACACCAAGGCGGATGTCCCTGCCCCGGGCGCGGTCTACGACATCATCTTCGACACCGTCGGGACGCTGTCCTTCGGCCGCTGCAGGGCGTCGCTGGCGCCCGACGGGCGCTATCTCGCGGCGGTCATGGGACTGGCCGAGATCGGCCAGATGCTGTGGACCTCGATCGCCGGCGGCCCCAGGGTCATCGGCGGCGTCGCCGGCGAGCGGCGCGAGGATGTCGAGACGCTGCGCCAGCTGGTCGAGGCGGGCGCGCTGAGGCCGGTTATCGACAGCCGCTACCGGCTCGACGACATCGCCGCTGCCCACGCCCGCGTCGACAGCGGCCGCAAGCGCGGCAGCGTCGTCATCGCAGTCGACGGGTGAGCGCCGCTTCGGCGCGCTTCCCCTTGACCCCGCAGGCGTGGCGGTGAATAGCTCCGCCAGCTTGCGGGAACCACCATGACTTCCAATTTCATCTTCACCCTGTCCTGCGCCGATCGCCCGGGCATCGTCGCCGCCGTCACCACCGAACTGGCCGCGCTCGGCGCCAACATCGCCGAGAGCAACCAGTTCTGGGACCGCGAGACCGGCATGTTCTTCATGCGCATCGCCTTCACCGCCCCCGAAGGCGTCGGCCGCGACCGGCTGGAGCGGGCGCTCAGGCCCGCGATCGAACGCTTCGCCATGCGCACCCAGCTGATCGACCGCGCGCGGCGCAAGAAGCTGCTGGTCATGGTGTCGAAATTCGACCACGCGCTCCTGCACCTGCTCTACCAGATCCGCGTCGGCTGGCTCGACTGCGAGGTCGCCGCGATCGTCTCCAACCACGACGACTCGCGCGCCACCGCCGAGTATGAGCGCATTCCTTTCCACCTGCTGCCGGTCGACAAGGCCGACAAGGCGGCGCAGGAGGAGCAGGTGCTCAAGCTGTTCCAGCAAAGCGGCGCTGACCTAGTGGTGCTGGCGCGCTACATGCAGATCCTGTCCGACCGCTTCGCCACCCGCCTCTACGGCCAGATCATCAACATCCACCACTCCTTCCTGCCCTCGTTCAAGGGCGCCAAGCCCTACCACCAGGCGCATGAGCGCGGCGTCAAGATCATCGGCGCCACCGCCCATTACGTGACGCCCGAACTCGATGAGGGGCCGATCATCGAGCAGGACGTGGGACGGGTGACGCACGCCATGACCCCCGACGACCTGATCGCCGCGGGGCGCGACATCGAGAGCCGGGTGCTGGCGCGGGCGGTGAAGCTGCACCTCGAGAACCGGGTGATGCTGAACGGGCGCAAGACCGTGGTGTTCGGTTAGCCGCGATGCCGGCCGCACCGCTGCGCGAGGGCAGCATCTTCACCGATCCCAGGGTGGTGTTCGCCACCGCGACGCTGTGCTGCCTGTTGTGGGGCAGCGCTTTCCCGGCGATCAAGGCCGGCTACGCCCTGTTCGCCATCGCCCCCGCCGACGTGCCGAGCCAGATGCTGTTCGCCGGCACCCGCTTCACCCTCGCCGGGGCGATCCTGCTCGCCTACGCCGCGCTCAGCGGCCGCAGACTGTGGCTCACCCCGCGCCAGGCCGGCCAGGTCTTGCTGCTGGGCCTCACCCAGACCGCCATCCAGTACGTGTTCTTCTACATCGGGCTGGCCCATGCGAGCGGGGTCAAGGCCTCGATCGTCAATGCCACCACGATCTTCTTCTCGGTGCTGCTCGCCCATTTCCTCTACCGCAACGACCGGCTCAACGCCGGCAAGTCGCTGGGCGTGCTGCTCGGCTTCGCCGGCGTGGTGGTGGTCAACCTCAGGGGCGCCGGGCTCGACTTCGAGTTCACGCTGCTGGGCGAGGGCTTCATCGCCATCGCCGCCTTCATCCTTGCCGCCGCCATGATCTACGGCAAGCGCGTGTCGCAAGGGCTCGACGCCACGGTGATGACCGGCTGGCAACTCGCCCTGGGCGGGCTGATGCTGTGGGCCGCCGCCCTGCCGCTGGGCGGCGAGATGGCGGCCTTCGACGCGGCGTCGGCGGCGCTGCTCGTCTACCTGGCGCTGCTCTCGGCCGTGGCCTATGCGCTGTGGAGCGTGCTGCTCAAGCACAATCCCGTCGGCATGGTCGCGATCTACAATTTCCTCATTCCCGTGTTCGGCGTCGTGCTCTCGGCGCTGCTGCTCGGGGAGACGCTGCTCGAATGGAAGAACCTCGCGGCGCTGGTGCTGGTCTCGGCCGGCATCTGGCTGGTGAGCCGCTCCCAGGGCGCGCCGGTGGCCCACCCGCCAGCAGCGTAGCCCGCGGACCCGGCACGGCAAGCTGTGCTCACCGTGCAACAACTTGGGCCAAAATGCGGCCGCCGCGTGACATGAAAAACCTGCCCGGCTAGGGTGCAAGCCAGTTTTGGTTGGAGGATATCCATGCGCCGATCCTTACTCGCGGGCGTGAGCGCCCTGTTGCTGTGCACTCCCGTCTATGCCGCCGACCTCATCATCGAGGCACCGCAGGACGATGCGACGGCCAGCGCCGCCGGCATGCGTGGCGTGGTCGAGATCGGCGCCCTCGGCCGCTCCGCGGCGGAGGACGACGGCGACTACGAGAGCTTTGCCGGCCTCTACGGTGCCTTCGACCTGCAGGCCGATCTCGACGGCGTCGTCCTCGGGCTCGACGGCTACGGCGAATGGCTGTCGATCGAGGACAGCGACCCGAACGTCACCAATGGCAGCCTCGGCGTCCTCGGCGTACGCCTCGGAACCCGCGTCGAAGACTGGTATTTCGGCGGCTTCGCCGCCCTCGGCAGCTATCCTAACGCAGAAAACGACGACATGTTCTTCGGTTATGCGGCCGGTGTGCAGGCGGCAGTCGCCGTCGAAGACCTGCTCCTCATCGGCACGCTGGGCTATGCCGACGCGCCGAACGACGACGACCCCGAAGGCTTTGCCGGCTGGTTCGTCGAAGGCGCAGCGGCGTTTGCCCTCAGCGACGACTTCGCCGTGTCGGCAATGGCGGGATACGGCTACAGCGCCGATTTCGACGTCGAGGACGACCCGGGCGAATACGTTTCCTGGGGAATAAAGGGCGCCTATCGGATTCCGGGCGACCTCAACCTCAGCCTCGTCGCCTCCTATGAAGGCATCCACGCCTTCGACGACGACGACGAGAGCAATACCAACCATACGGTCAGGCTCGGCATCTCCATCCCGTTCGGCGGCTCCGGCTCGGCGCTGGATGCGCTGCGTCCGATGGCATCCCCGACGGCGCCGTTCCGCGCGTCGGTTTCAGCCGACGTGATGTAGCGGTCCCACCGTACCATTGCCGGCAGGGGCCGGTGCACCGCACCGGCCCTTTGTGTATGTAGGGGGCGGTGCTGGCGCGGCCGGCGGCCCCGCCCCTGCCGTCATCCCCCGGTGCTTGCCCTTCCGTAGACGCGCCAGCGCCGCGGCCGGAAGCCGATTCGGGTCCTGTCCCCGGCCGGGTGGTCGAAGGGCAAATCGATCTCGACGCGCTGCCGTTCGGCGCCGATCTCGAGCTCGACCCGGCGCGTGCCCCCGACGCGGCGCGCCGCGACCAC